>JBGUYI010000137.1:0-8621 GCA_045118635.1 Acetivibrionales bacterium | reverse complement strand
CAACATTCACTAAATTTTTCTCAACTGCGTTTTCTAACAAATTTTTCCCATTCCTTAAAACACCATTTAAAAATTGTTCATTGATTTTTTTTAATCTATTTATTGAAGTCTTATTTGCTAAAATCTTACTTGTTAACTCATTATTAGATAATGGAATTTTATTTTTTGAGATGTTTAAAAAATCTATAACTGCCTCTTTTTCGATCTCTTCTTCTACTCCTTTTTGGAGTTGTTTTTGTAGTATTTTAATTATTTCATATTTTTTATCTTCTGATATCTCATCTTTAATAACTATATTTCGCAATTCATTTATAACACTTATATCCATATTACCTGCTCTCTTTTTAATATATGTATTAATTATTTTCTCAAGATCTTTTGCATCTCCTTCTTTTATATTATCAACTAAATTTGTCCACATATAATCTAATCTCCCTTCTACACTAAACTATAATATCGTTATTGTATATCGACAAGATAAACAATACTTTTTAATATTCTCGTAAATCAAAACAAAAATCTTTTAATTCCATGATGATTCTTACATCCTCGCTTTTTTTACTTATTTTATACGCCAATAACATAGCGTTACACTGATTTTGTCAATGCAACGCCAAAAAAAGATATTATCTACACCATTTTTAATATATTCTTTGAATTAAATTTCTCTTTGCATATCATTTTTTTTACTGCTTTCTCTTGGAATATTATTTTCTTTGTCCATATCTACAGCTTTATTTACATCTGCTCTGTAATTTCGCAAACACTTTACTACTTCTATATGTCTATTTTCTGCTGCTTTTTCTAATGCTGTTTCTCCATATTCGTTTGCTTTATTTACATCTGCTCCCTTCTCTATCAAATACTTTACTACTTCTATATGTCCCTCCCATGCTGCTTCTATTAATGCTGTGTCTCCATATTTATCTGCTTTGTTTACTTCTGCTCCATGCTCTACCAAATATTTTACTATGTCTATATGTCCATTTTCTGCTGCTTTTTCTAATACTTCTGCTTTGTTTACTTCTGCTCCCTTCTCTACCAAATACTTTACTATGTCTATATATCCCTCACCTGCTGCTTTCATTAATGCTGTCCATCCAAATATATTTGCTTTGTTTACATCTGCTCCCTTCTCTACCAAACACTTTACCACTTTTATATTTCTCCAGCTTGCTGCTCTCATTAATGCTGTCCATCCATCTTTATCTTCATAATCTATACCTGCTCCTTTGTCTACCAAATACTTTACTATGTCTATATGTCTCATAGCTGCTGCATTCATTAATGCTGTGTTTCCAAATATATTTACTTTGTTTACATATGCTCCTTTATCTACCAAATACTTTACTATGTCTATATGTCCCCAATTTGCTGCTTCCATTAATGCTGCGTTTCCATTTATATTTGCTTTGTTTACATCTGCTCCTTTATCTACCAAATACTTTACTATGTCTATATGTCCCCTAGCTGCTGCATGCATTAATGCTGTGTTTCCATTTATATCTGTTTTGTTTACATCTGCTCCTTTATCTACCAAATACTTTACTATGTCTTTGAATCCTTCTTTAGCTGCCCACATTAACAATTCATCTTTTTCTAAATTTCCTTCCCTTATTGCATCAAATATCTCTTTCATTCTAATCACCTTTCTAAAAAACACATTTATTACTTATTTTACAAAAATTTTACAATGCATAAATTGAATTTACATTGCTTGGCATCCATAAGTTTATCTTTTGTGTATATCCTAACATGCACAAAACAAAAAATCAATATATTTATCAAAAAATCTTAAATCTAATAATAGAGGAAATTGGTAAAGGTTGATAGATTCTTTGCAAGAATGTGAAGTTAAAAATCTTGCTGTTAGATCATGGACTTGTCCAAACTGTGGTAAGTGCCATGCTAGGGATATGAATGCTGCGATAAACATAAGAAATGAGGGCATGAGGATAGTAAATGCTTTAACATAGAAAATAAAGAACCGTGGGGCACACGTGGGTAGCTCGTTAAATCTTAGTACGTTGGTACTATAGCGCGAGAACCGACTGTTTGCACATTGGTGCAAAAGGAAGCCCCACCTTAGCACCGAGAATTTTATGACAAAACTTTGAGGTGTAGGTGGGGGAGGATGTCACTATGACAATATAAGGAGATAATTTCTAATCTATTCCTTATTCAACTTATGTTGTTTTGTTTTATTTTTGGAGAAATTTTCCCTAGATAATGTTATATTTTGCTTTTCTTTATGTATACTAAATACCTTATTTATTCTTTGCATTAAATTATCGAATATCTCTTTTATCTTTTCCCATAATTCTTTACCAAATTTCTTTGAATTTTCAAGCATATTATCTAAAATAGTTTTTATTGATTTTACTCCCTGCTCAGGACTAGCATTGCCTTTTTCTATTTCTATTAATTTATTATCTACTTTATCAAATCCTTCTACATATGACTCTATTTCTTTAGGTGAACTTTCATCCTTTACCAATTCAGTAAATGATTCTTTTGCATCATCCACTGCTTTTATTGCTATTTCTATCTCTATCGGTTTTTCATCCTCTTCTAACTTTCTTTTTTTCTCTTCTTTTTCCCAATTGTCATTATACAATTCTTCTTCTTTAATCATATTATCTAATTCTTCTTTTTGTGCTTTTTCTCTATTTAGTCTATTTGCCTTATTTGCCGCTTCTTTCGCTACTACTACCGCTATTTGCTTATCATCCTCCTTTATATCTTCATCTACTGTTTTTATTTCTTGTTCTGCTTTCTTATTTTTTAGATAATCTATTCCATATTCTAACAAATAGTCTACTACTTCCTTTCGTCCTACTTCTATTGCATACATTAATGCTGTTTTCTCATTATTATTTTTTTGGTTTAAATTTAATCCATATTTTACTACTTCTTTGAATCCTTCTTTAGCTGCCCACATTAACAATTTATCTTTTTTTATTTTCTTTAATAATAATGTTGTTATCACTCCTATCAGTCCAACTTTAATCTCATTTTTCAGATTTAAAGTTGATACTTTTTCCTTCATTAAATATTTTACTACTTCTAAATGTCCTCCTGCAGCTGCATACATTAATGCTGTCATTATATCTTTAGTTCCTTTATTCACATTTAACTCATGTCCTACCAAATATTTCACTAATTCTATATGTCCTTGCCCCGCTGCTATCATTAATGCTGTCATTCCATTATTGTCTTTTGTATTCTTATCTACTCCGCTTGCTACCAACCATTTCACTAATTCTAACTGTCCTTTATATGCTGCTGCAAATAAAATATCTTTCTTATCCTCACTCTTTTTTATAATTTCCCAAATTGCTTTTATATCATTTTCATCTTTTAAATCTAATCCTTTCTTTAATAATATATCCACTTTGTCGCAATTGGTTGCTACTTCTGATAATGTTTTTTCTAGTATTTCTTTTAACAATTCTATACTATAATTATTTTCAAAATCTATTCTATTATTTTCTATTAACATATTTACTATCTCTACGTTTAGACTTTCATTTAAATTCTTTAGTAACACATTATAATCTATTTCCATCTTATCATTTATAATGAGTTGTATTATTTTTTCATTATTTTCATCTTTTAAATCTAATCCTCTCTCTATCAACATACTTAATATATCAACTCTCCTATATCTATATGCCGTCTCTAATAATATTTTACAATCTGTATATGACATCTTTTTAATCATTTCTCTTAATAATTCTATACTATTGCTATCCTTCAAATCTATTTTACCATTTTCTATTAATCTGTTTATTATTTTAATATTTGGGGTTTCCTTTAAACTCTTTAGCAGCAAATTATAATCTATTTCCATTTTATCATCTATAATGTATCCTATTATTTCTACATTATTTTTATCTTTCAAATCTACTCCTTTTTTTAACAACACATTTAATATATCAACTTTTTCATAATAATATGATGTTCCTAATAACGTTTTACCTTTATCATCTATATAATTTATATCCGATATTTTTTCTAGCATTCCTTTTAGTTGCTCTACATCCTCATCATTCGTTAAATCTATTATTCTATTTCCATCTATCAACTTATTTATTATTTTAATATTAGGTTTCTTACTTATGTTATTTAACAATGTTCTTCGATTTACTCTTATTTTATTATCTATAATTTGTCCTATTACTTCTATATTATGTTCATCTTCTAAATCCACTTCTTTTTCTAACAACATATTCAATATATCAATTTTCTTGTATCGATATGCTATTCCCAATAATGTATTTTTATCTTTTACATTGATATCCGCTCCTTGTTCTATCAAAAATTTCACCATATCAAAGTTTCGGTTTTTTGCTGCAATAATTAACGGTGTATAACCCTCATCATTTTCTTGGTTTAACACTTCTTCTTTACTTAGTCCATTTTCTACAAGTTTATTTATAACATAGTGAACTATGTCTTTGTTTCCAATTTTTGATGCTTCAATTATTGCCTGACTCCCATAGGTTTCAAGATCTGCTCCTTCAAGTATATAAAATATAACTGATAATATATCTCCTTTTTGTGCTGCTTCAACTAATCCTTTATCTTCTGGTGTTGATATATTATAAATTACGTCATCTGCTTTATTTATAGGGATTTCTCCATGCGATAAGTTTTGTTCACTTGTATAGTTCTCTACTAACTTCCTTGCTTTATCTATATTATTTACTTGAAGAGCTTTTTCAACTTCACTAATCCAGTCGGACATATATATCACCTCCACACAAAATAATCTATCCACCATCGTATAATCCTATTTTTTAATATCTCTCTTTATGGATTGTGTTTTTTGTAATGAGTTGTTGTTTGTTTCTTCTTTTGAAATTTTGTCTTTATCTAATTTTATTTTTTTCTCTAAATTATCTTCTTTTCCTATATCTACTCCTTTTTTTACTAAATATTTGACTATTTCTTTGTATCCATTTCTCTCTGCACTTTTTAATGCTGTATTTCCATACTTTCCCTCTTTATTTATATCTGCTCCATTTTCTACCAAATATTCCACTATTCCTTTGTTCCCTTGTTCTGCTGCTATCATTAATGCTGTCATTCCATATTCATTTTCTTTATTTATATCTGTTTGGTGTTCTACCAAATATTCCACTATTTCTTTGTTTCCTTCTCTTACTGCCTTCATCAAAGCTGTATCTCCATCATAGTCTTGTAAATTTATATCCGCTTGGTGTTCTACCAAATATTCCACTATTTCTTTCTGACCTTGTTCTGCTGCTATTATTAATGCCGTCATTCCGTTTGTAATATCAGCTTTATTCACATCCGCTTGGTGTTCTACTAAATATTTCACTATTTCTGAACGTTTACTTGCCACTGCCATCATTAATGCCGTCATTCCCCACTGATCTACCTTGTTCACATCTGCTTGGTTTTGTACCAAATATTCTAATATATCTAAACGTCTATTTATCACTGCCTTCATTACTGCTGTCTCTCCATCATTGTTTTGCAAATTTACATCTGCTTGGTGGGCTATCAAATATTTCACTATATCTTTATGTCCTTTATATGCCGCATACATTAATGCTGTATTTCCATCATTATTTTTCTCATTGATTCTTTCTCCAAGCTTTATCAAAACTTCCACCAAATTTTTGTCTCCTTTATGTGTTGCATAAATTAACAATGTATTCCCGTCTCTATCTTTCTTATTTATTCTTGCTTTAAGTTTTTCTAAAAATTCCAGTTTCTCTTTTTCTTTATTCGATTGTTGTTCTTCTTTTTTGCCTTCTTGTATTTCTTCCTTTATCTCTTCTTTATTTTGTCCTTCTGCTTCTATGCTTTCTAGAAAATTTTTCATTTCATCACTTATCTCATTAGCTTCTATTATTTGTCTTATACTATCGTTATCATTTATATTGATTCCTTTTTCAATTGCTAATTTTAATAATTCTACATTCCCATTTTCTATTATATATGCTAAAATACTTTTGCCTTTAGCGTCCAATAAATTTACGTTTGCTTCATTTTCTATTAAATATTTTGCTATGCCATCTTTACCTTTTTCTAATGCATACATTAACACTGTCTTCCCATGATAATCTTTTATATTTATGTCTACTCCTTTTTTTACTAAATATCTTACCACTTTTAAATACCCTCTTTTCACTGCCCACATTAACAATTTATCTCTTTTAATTTTTTTCGACAATAATGCTATTGTTCCTCCTATTACCCATCCTAATTGTCCTTTTTTTATTCTAAATAACGATTTTTTGTTATCCAAGGTCTCCTTTCTAATTATCTCATCAGCTTCTTGGTTATTCTGTTCTTCTATATCTATCTTTTCGTCTTTACTCTCATCTATTTCTTGGCTATGTTCTTCTTTTCTTATTTCTTGGGTATTATGTACTTCCATTTCTATGCTTTGTTGGTTATATTTCTCTTCTTCATCTATTTCTCTTTTTGATAGCATGTCCACTATATCATCTCTACTATATTCACGTGCTATATCCAATATTGTTTTTTCTTCTCTATCTTTATAATCTATATCTGATACGCTTTCTACTAATTCATTCAATAACTCTTTGTCAACCCTTTCTCCACTTTCTATTATTTTTATTAACTTTTTCAGATTTAAGACTTTTTCTGCTCCTTGGTTTTCTAACAATTTTCTCATTTCATCACTTATCTCATTAATTTCTATTATTTGTGTTATACTATCTTCATCATTTATATTAATACCTTTTTTAATCGCTAGTCTTAACAACTCTGCATTTCCACTTTCTATTATATATGCTAAAATTCCTTTACCTTTAGCATCTTTTAAATTTAAATTAGCTCCACTCTCTATTAAATATTTTGCTATATCATATTCCCTTTTTTCTAATGCATACATTAATGCAACTTTTCCCTGCTCTTCTGATTTATCTTTATCCACTCCATTTTCTACTAAAAATTTAACTATATCAAAATGTCTATTCTTTGCCGCCTCAATTAATGGTGTATTCATATATTTATTTGCTTTATCTTTATCAGCTCCATTTTCTATCAATAATTTAACTATATCAAAATATCCTTTTTTGGATGCAATCATCAATGGCGTATTCCCTAAGCTATCTTCCACATCTACTGACACATTTTTATTTATGAGATACTCCATCATATATTTATCTATATTTCGAGTCGCCTTAAACATTGCTTCATTTCCATATGTTTCAATGTCGGCTCCTTCTAGTATATAAAATATCATTCCCACTGTATCCCATATTTCTATCGCATTAGCTAATCCTTCATTTACCCAAGTTGGTACACCATCAATTCTAACACTCTCTTTATTTTTTGGAATTATCCAACCATTTGTAGAAAACTTTAAATTCTCTGGGACACTCTCTACTAATTCCCTTGCTTTATCTATATTATTTAATTGAAGAGCTTTTTCCACTTCACTAATCCAGTTGGACATATAATCCACCTCCATATGGCACAATATACCTTCTCTTTGTATAATTCTATTTCTTAACTTAAATATCCTTCTTTATAGATTGTGTTCCTTGTAATGAATTATTTGTTTTTTCTTTTGGGATTTGTTTTGTCTTTTGAGGTGTTTTGTTTATTTTTTCTAGCTCTACCCCTTGGTTTTTTAAAAATCTTTTCATCTTATCACTTATACTCTTAGCTTCCCCTATTTGTCTTATGCTATCTTGTGTTTTTAAGTTTATAACATCTAATATATTTGCTACACTTTCTTTAACTATTTCATAACCGTTATCTAATTTTTCTTTTTCATCTTCGTTTAAATTGGTAAAATTCTTAAATTGTTTGGTAAAATTTTTAAATCGTTTTGGTAAAAGTATAAGTTGTAAAACTTCATCTTTTGATAATTTCTTTATTTTTGTCGCTAATTCCAATAACTCAACATCATCGTTTTCTAATATGTAAGTTAGAATTCCCTTTCCTTGTTTATCTTCTTTATGTAAACTTGCTCCATTTTCAATTAAATACTTTGCTTCATCATTCATCCCTTTTTGTAATGAATGCATCAACAATGTCTTTCCTTCATCATCAACTATATTTATTATATCTGCTAATTTAATTGGTGTTTTGACTTGAATTTTAGTTTCATCTATTAATTTATATAAATTCTCCCAAATTTTAAGGATTTTCCTTATTTCTTCACCTTCTGCATTCATTAATGCTGTGTATCCATTTTGATCTTGTTTATTTATATATGCTCCTTTTTCTACCAAATAATTTACTTCTTCTATATATCCCCCCTTTACTGCATTCATTAATGCCGTTTCTCCATTTTCATTTTGTGCATTTATATCTGCTCCTTTTTTCACTAAATATTTCACTACTTCGAGTTGTCCCTTTTCCGCTGCTTTCACTAATAATTCTTTTATCCATTCCCCTTCTACATTTATATCTGCTCCTTTTTCCATTAAATATTTCACTACTTCGAGCTCGCCCCTTTTTGCTGCTTTCATTAATGCCGTTTCTCCATTATTGTCTCTTTTATTTATATCTGCTCCTAATCCCACTAAATATTTCACTACTTCGAGTTGTCCATTTTCTGCTGCATACGCTAATGCTGTTCTTCCATTATTGTCTCTTTTATTTAT
>JBGUYI010000136.1:0-7273 GCA_045118635.1 Acetivibrionales bacterium | reverse complement strand
AACTCCCACTTAATTGTAAATATGTACCCACCGCCTACGCTTTTTCAAGCTTAGAGGCGGGGGACATCTCTGTACTTACGTTATAATAAGATACGTGTCAAGTAAATTAGGGTATTTTTTTATCAAATTGTAAAAAAATCTTAATCAAAAAATAGTGTTAAAATTCTGGACTTTAATGATATTTTTTAGTATTCTATAGAATGGGAGGATAAATACTTGTGAAATTAAAAAAACTAGTAAAATCCATTGTATAAGGAAAAGGGTAATTAAATATTGGCAGTCTTACTAATTTTGTTGTCGATAGTATTCCCTTGTTAGGTGGAGTGAGTAATATTGGGGGATAAGGAGTGAAAAAATGGCTAAATCGAAGACAGTTTACATATGTCAGGAATGTGCGTATGAAACATCCAGATGGCTTGGAAAGTGCCCATCTTGTAATCAATGGAATACTTTTGTGGAAGAAGTATTAAAAGAAGATAAAAAAAACAATTTATCAAATTTAGTAGGAGCTAAGCCAGTTAATATAAATGAAATAGATACAAATAATGAACAAAGATATAAAACAGGTATATCTGAATTGGATAGAACTTTAGGAGGAGGATTAGTAAAAGGTTCTTTAATATTGATAGGTGGAGATCCAGGCATAGGAAAATCGACATTAATTCTTGAGCTTTGTGAAAAAATAGAACAAGATGGAAATATATTATATGTATCTGGTGAAGAATCAGTAAAACAAATAAAAATAAGAGCCGATAGGCTTAATGTAAAGAATAAAAATTTACTTATGATTTCAGAAACAAGATTTAACGTAATAGAAGCTTTAGTAAATGATGTAGAGCCTAAGATTTTAATTATAGATTCTATTCAAACTATGTATAACGATGAATTAACGACTGCACCAGGCAGTGTAGGGCAAGTGAGAGACGTTACATGTAGGCTTATGAATATAGCAAAAAATAAAAGTATTTCGACAATTATAGTAGGACATGTTACAAAAGATGGTGCGATTGCAGGACCAAGAGTGTTAGAGCATATGGTTGATACAGTCTTATATTTTGAAGGAGAGAGAAATTTAGCCTATAGAATATTAAGAGCAGTAAAAAATAGATTTGGGTCAACAAATGAAATAGGAATGTTTGAAATGAAGGATTCAGGATTAATAGAAGTAAAAAATCCTTCTGAAATAATGTTAGCAGGGAAACCAAATAATGTACCGGGATCAGTGGTTGTATCTAGCTTAGAGGGTACTCGAACTATGTTAATAGAGATTCAGGCACTTGTTACAAAAACGGTGTTTGGGATGTCAAGAAGGACAACAACAGGTGTGGATTTTAATAGAGTTAACATGTTAATTGCAGTTTTAGAAAAGAAGCTAGGAATGCCTCTTGGAAGTTATGATGCTTATATAAATGTTATAGGCGGATTAAAAATAGATGAAACAGCTTGTGATTTGGGAGTAATAACTGCTATAATATCTAGCTTTAAAAATGTTCCAATTGATAGTCATACTGTATTTATAGGAGAAGTTGGATTGACGGGAGAAGTAAGGGCAGTAAGTCAAATAGATAAAAGAATAATTGAAGCAAAGAGATTAGGTTTTAATGTGGTAGTGGTACCATCATCTAATTTGCGGGTGTTAGAAAAAGATGCAAAAGGGATAGAAATAAAGGGTATATCTAATGTACGAGAGTTGTTAAATATAATATTATAAGGGGTGGTATATGTGGCAGAAGCAGAAATTTTAGACATTTTAAAGATATTAGCACCAGGAACACAGTTAAGAGATGGCCTAGAAAATATATTGAATGCGAAAACAGGAGCATTAATTGTTATTGGAGATTCGCAAGAAATATTATCTTTGGTAGATGGTGGATTTTATATAAATAAAGATTATTCACCGACGTATATATATGAACTTGCAAAGATGGATGGTGCTATAATATTAAGTAAAGATTTGAAAAAGATTTTATATGCAAATGCTATGTTGATTCCTAATTCAACAATACCATCAGAGGAAACGGGTACTAGGCATAAAACAGCCGATAGAGTCGCGAAACAAACTAAAGAATTGGTAATTAGTATTTCTTCTAGAAGAAGTATGATAACTATATATAAAGGAAATAAAAAATATATATTAAAGGATGCATCAGTTGTTTTAACTAGAGCAAATCAAGCATTGCAAACTTTAGAAAAATATAAAACTGTTTTGGACAATGCATTAACAGCATTAGGTAGATTAGAATTTGAAGATGCTGTTACAACTGAAGATGTTTTAAAGAGTGTTCAGAGAATAGAAATGGTTTTAAGGGTTGCATCAGAAATCGAAGGGTATATATGTGAACTTGGGACAGAAGGAAGGCTAGTAAAAATGCAACTTACAGAGCTTGTGAAAAATGTAGATGATGAAGAGCTAAGATTGATAGATGATTATATTCTTGAGGATTCAAGAAAAACAGCATTGGATTATAAAATGAGTCTTAGAAATTTTTCATACACTGAGCTTAGTGATTTATCCAATATAGCGAAAGTTTTAGGTTATAATTATTCAACAGATTTATATGATGTGGCAGTATCACCTAGAGGATACAGATTATTATATAAGATACAGCGCTTACCACATAATATAATAAACAATTTAGTGGAGAGATTTTCAAGCTTTCAGGCTATATTAAATGCGTCAGTTGAAGAGTTAGATGATGTAGAAGGTATAGGAGAGGTTAGAATAAAAGCTATAAAAGAAGGTTTAGAGAGATTAGGCGAACAATTGTTAATGGAAGATAAAAGAATAAAGATTTAAGATAAGAAGGGTAGAGAGATGTCATACATAGCACTTTACAGAAAATGGAGACCATTAAAATTCGAAGATGTTGTAGAACAACAACATATAGTAACCATATTAAAAAATACGGTGAAAACCAACAAGATAGCACACGCTTATCTTTTTTGTGGGACACATGGAACAGGGAAAACAACCATGGCGAAAATTTTTGCTAGAGCTGTTAATTGTTTGGAACCTGTTGATGGGGAACCTTGCAATGAGTGTGTAGTGTGCAAGGGAATATTAGATGGTAGCAATTTAGATGTTATAGAAATAGATGCAGCATCTAATAATAGTGTTGACAATATAAGAGAAATAAGAGATGAAGTTATGTATACGCCATCTCAGTCTAGGTATAAGGTTTACATAATAGATGAAGTACATATGTTGTCTATAGGTGCGTTTAATGCGTTATTGAAGACGTTAGAGGAACCACCACGTCATGTTATATTCATATTAGCAACAACTGAATCAAATAAAATTCCTGCCACTATTTTGTCTAGATGTCAAAGATTTGATTTTAAAAGGATATCAGTTAAAAGCATTGCGGGGAGATTAAAAAATATAGTCAACAATATGGGGATTTCTTGTAAAGAAAATGTATTAGAGCTTATTGCAAAGGTATCGGATGGAGCTTTAAGGGATGCCATAAGTATATTAGATCAGTGTATAGCATTAGGAAAAGATGAAATAATGTATGAAGATGTATTAAGCACAGTCGGAATGATGACAACAGATTTTGTCATAGATATGGTAGACTATATATTAAAAAAAGACATAGCTGGCATAGTAAAGAAGATAGATGATATTCTTTTTGAGGGAAAAGACATTGTACAATTTTTAAAGGAACTTATACAATATTTTAGAGATATTCTTATATGTAAAGTAGCAAAAACAGCTGAATCCATAATAGATGTATCAAAAGATGTATTTGATAAAATGGTCGAACAAGGTAAAAGTATAGAAGAAGATGCTGTTGTATTTATAATAAAAGACTTGTCAGAGTTAGAGAATAAAATAAAGTGGTCACAAAATCAAAAAGTATTACTAGAGGTAGCACTCATAAAGATATGTAAGTATGATTTTAGTAGCAATGATATATTAGAAAAAATAAAGGCATTAGAAATAAAATTAGAAAATATGGGAAATAATAATATTGTAATAGAAGAAAGTCCAAAGAAAAATATAATAAAGGCAGAGAAACAAGCATCGGTTAAGGAAAAACCAAAAAAGAGAACAGTAATGACTGTAGGGCAAGAATATGAAGCATGGGGACATATAATAAATAAAGTCAAACAAGACAAGAAAATGGCATTGTGGTCATATATATCAGATAGTAGGGCATTTATATTAGACAGTGATACAATAGGCATAGTATTTACAAATTTAACAGCATATGAGATGGTTACAAAATTTGAAAATATAAATATTATAAAGGAATTTATTGATGAAAGAGAAGGAAGAGATATAAAAATAAAGACTGCATGCAAGGACATGGAAATAAAAGATTCTGCATATGGGAAGAAAACAAAAGAGGATTTTATAAAAAAAGCACAAAAAATAGCAGAAGATAATAATATAGAGATAAATGTGTTAGAGGAATAACGTAAGAAATAGAGATAAGAAAGAATGTAACAATGAGAAAATGAAAACTATTTAAAGCAATAATGATATAAGGAGAGATAATATAAACAAATGGGCTAAAAATGATTTTGCAATATTGAAAAAATAGTGTTAAACTCGATAGGTAGTTTGAGAGAGAAACGTAGCGGGGTGGAGCAGCTAGGTAGCTCGTCGGGCTCATAACCCGAAGGTCGTAGGTTCAAGTCCTGCCCCCGCAACCAAATTTGTCAAGGAATGTAAGGTTCCTTGATTTTTTTATGCGTAAAAAAGTGGCAAAAAAGTGGCGAAAGTTTTGGGACTAGCTGAGGGAATAAAAAAATAGTGAAAGGAGATAAAAAGTGAATGATATAAATAGTATAGCTTTTAAAGGATATAAATGTTTTGATAAAATGGTTGAAATAAGAAACATAAAACAGATAAACATAATAATTGGAAAAAACAACATTGGAAAATCAAGTATATTAGATATAATTGAAATGATGTATAATCCTAAATTAAAATGGAAAAATCCTCAAACAGATATTTATGCTGAAAAAGAATTAAGTCAAGGAGAAATAAGAAAAGAATTTGGAGAAAACATAAGAGGAGGAGATATTAGGGGGAATTGGTATGAGTTTGGTAGAAGATACATAGGGGAAAAATTTAAATTCAAAATAGAAGCCGAAAATGCCTCATCAATTAAGACAGAAATGGCAGAGGACTTGTGTAGAGTTTATAAAATTTATGATAGTAAGTATTGTAACCACTGGAATAGACTTGCTAATTATATACAATATAAAAAAGACTTAAAAATAAAAAGAATTTATGCGGAACGAAATATTATACCAGAAGAAGATAAAGACGAATTTATTATGGATGGTTATGGAAATGGAGCTACTAATGCTATCAATGGTTATTTGAATAAAAGCCAATATGATGAAAATATTATAAGGAAAACTCTTTTGGGAAAATTAAATGAAATAATGGGTAGAGATGCGTTGTTTGAAGAAATAACGACTCAACAAGTAGATGTAAATGGAAAAAGAAAATGGGAGATTTTTTTAAAAGAAAAGGGACAAGAAAGAGTTGCGTTATCAAAAATGGGAAGTGGTTTAAAAACAATATTATTAGTTTTACTTTATACAATATTGTTGTCTGAGATAGAGCAAAAGAGTAAATTGTCTGAGTATATATTTTTATTTGAGGAATTAGAAAACAATTTACATCCATCATTAGAAAGGAGATTATTAAAGTATATTGAAGAAATAGCTGAAAAAGGTGCAACTATTTTTTTAACAACTCATTCAAGTACTGTGATTGATGGATTTCAAAACAAAAAAAATGCTCAATTGTATCATGTATTAAAAGAAAATGGAGAATTATCAATTAAAAATTTAGATGATTTTTATGGTAAAAGTGGTTGCTTAGATGATTTGGGAATAAAAGCAAGTGATATACTACAATCAAATGGGATAATCTGGGTAGAAGGTCCATCAGATAGAATTTATATTAATAAATGGATAGAATTATGGACTAAAGGAGAAATAAAAGAAGGGATGGATTATCAATGTGTGTTTTATGGTGGTAGATTACTGTCAAATATTTCATTTGTTTCAGATGAAATTAATGATTTAATAAAATTAGTCAATGTTAATAAAAACTCAATTATACTTATTGATAGTGATATAACAGAGGAAGGAAAAGAAATTAATAAAACAAAATCAAGGATAAAAAAAGAAGTGGAGTCAAATGGCAACATATGTTGGATAACAAAAGGAAAAGAAATTGAAAACTATATTCCTCAGAAATTATTAGAAGAGAAATATCATAAAAAATTTAGTAAGGATTTTAATAAGTATGACAAAATAAACGAATATTTAAATAAACAAGTTGGTGAATTAGCAGGAGATAAATTTTTTAGAGAGAAAATTAAGTTTGCTAAATCAATTGTTAATTTAATGACAAAAGAAAATATGGAAAATTCATTGGATATAAATTCAAACATGAGAAAGATTATAGAAAAAATAAAAAAATGGAATAAACAATAGAAAATAGGCGAGATCATATTTAAGATCTCGTCTATTTTAGTTTGCCTTTACAGTAAAAAATTCTTCCATAACATTAGGAACATTTTTAAATTCATCTTCAAAGAAATGAGAATAAACTCTATCTGTAGTTTGAACACTGGAATGGCCAACTTTTCTACTAATAATTTGAGTTTGAATACCTTTGGCAATCATAAGAGTTACATTAGTATGCCTTAAGCCATGAAAAGTAATCTTTTTTAAGTTATATTTTTTGATTATTTTGCCTAATATTTTTGGGGTGTATCTGGATGAATGTCAGCTCCATAATCAGTTGTAAAAACTCTTTTACTGCCTTGCCATTTATATCCCAGAAGTATTTTTTGTCTTAGTTGTTCTTTTTGCCATTTCTTTAATACTTCTAAAGTAGTTTGAGAGATATAATTTACTCTTTCACTATTAGCAGTTTTAGTTCCTTTTTCAAAGACCTCACCATAGGCATATTGAGTAGTTTTGTTTATTTGAACTCTGCCTGTTTGAAAATCAATATCAGCCCAAGTAAGTCCAGTAAGTTCGCCACGTCTACAGCCTAAATCTAATGCTAAAAGAATAATTGCTTGGTATTTAATAGGCTCAAATTGAAGAACAGAAACAAGTTTTTCTACTTCTTCTGGTGTGTAGTAAGGAATATCAGTTTTGGCTTTCTTAGGTTTATCAATTTTTGCATTTGGCTGCTGATAATGCTACAAACACCATTGTTGGTGCATATTTCGATTGGCAAGAAACTTTACATGGTTATTATAATGTTTTAAAACAGATTCTTATCAAT
>JBGUYI010000135.1:0-18814 GCA_045118635.1 Acetivibrionales bacterium | reverse complement strand
GGATGCACACGGATTTGAATGGTAAGTTGTACCCTGCCGGGTACACAAATCCGGCGCAGCAATACTCGCAAGCTCGTATTGACTGCTCGAGCTTTGATACGTATATGTATCTTATGCTAGATAGCACGCACATCTGGCGAGCAAGACTTATTTCAAAAATCTTGATTGACTTGAGTTTTTTGAAAAAAAAACACAAAAAAACATTGCTTCCAAATTTAACCTTAATAAAAAGGAAAAATGAAAGCAATATTATTAACGCTTCAAAGTATGTAAAACAAAAAACAACTACAAGGTTATCAACACTAACATATTACCATCTATAATTACTTTCTACTTTTCTTACTTTTTTTGCTTTCATTTACCATATCTTTTAAAGACTTACCAGCTTTAAAGAATGGAACCAAACATGCAGGAATAACAATTTCCTTTCCTGTTTGAGGATTTCTTCCTGTTCTTTCAGATCTTTCTTTTGTTCCAAAAGTTCCGAAACCAACTAAAACTACCTTATCTCCTTCTTTCAAAGCACCCTGAACAGACGCAATAAAAGCGTTCAATGCAGACTCACTTTGTTTTTTATTCAATCCCGACAACTCAGAGATAGACTTAACTAAATCTGTCTTGTTCATTTAAATACCCTCCTATTTTTTTTATTTAGTAAACTACTCCCAAAATCTTACGGATTCACCATAGAAACAGGAGCTTATTACTCAAATTTGATTTAGCATATCAAATTTATCAAATGACACTAAATCTCAAAACATATTAGTTAGGCTAGTTTCTATGCCCACTAGAGAGCAGTATACCAACAAAATCAACCTTTGTCAATACATATTTTACACATTTTAAGGTAAAAAAACTGCATGGAATTATTTGTTGTTTTTAGTAAAATTGCCCGTAAATAGTTAAAATCAACATTAGAATGTATAAAATTTTTAATGCAAGCATAAGTTTTTAAAAAAATAATTGTTACAAAATTAGGTGAAAATAATAATGTTAAATTATGTATGGTCATTTATGCTTTTGACTGGTTTTATTTGTGGATTTTTTAATGGAAAAGTAGAACAATTAACAAATTCTATTTTAATTAGCAGTCAAAGTGCCTTAAATTTATGTTTTAGCCTAATTAGTATAATAAGTTTATGGTCAGGTATTATGAATATTGCAGATAAATGTGGCATATTAAATTGTATATCTAATTTTTTGAATCCAATTATTAATTTTTTATTTCCCGATATCCCCAAAAATCATGTTGCAAAAAAATCAATAATAATGAATTTAACAGCCAATTTTTTAGGATTAGGTAATGCTGCAACACCTTTTGGCATTAAAGCTATGAAAGAATTACAAGAGATAAATACTAATAAAAATGAATGTAGTAAAAGTATGTCTATGTTTTTAATATTAAATGGTGTTTGTTTGCAACTTATTCCAACAACTATAATTTCAATACGAGCATCTATGGGAGCAAATAATCCAACAGATATTATTTATGTAATTTGGATAGTGTCTTTTATAACAATTTTATTTACAGTAATACTAACAAAAATATTTGAAAAATTATGGAGATGAATTTATTGATAGCTATACCTATTATATTTATAACAATTTTAACTATTGCTCTATTAAAAAATATTGATATATTTAATGAATTTATAAAAGGTGTAAAAACTGGCAGTAATACAGTAATTAGTATATTTCCATCTTTATTAGGATTAATAGTTGCAATTGGTGTTTTTAGAGACTCCGGTGCTATGGATTTAATAATACTATTCTTTGAACCAATTGCTAAAATATTAAGAATTCCAAGAGAAATACTTCCATTAATAATACTAAGACCAATCTCTGGAAGTGCTTCTTTAGCTATGGCTTTAGATATATTAAAAATACATGGTGTCGACTCATATATTGGTAAAATAACAGCTATAATGATGGGAACAACTGAAACAATCCTATATACACTTTCGATATACCTAGGAAGCATAAAAATCAAAAAAATAAACTATACATTGATTGTATCAATAATAGCTGAAATCTTTAGTGTATATGTAACTGTCAAATGTTGCAAATATTTCTTCTTTTACTAAAAAACAACTTATACTCTTACATTTTTTTGCCTCATACCCCTACTTTCAACAATAGGAATACAAGGCTGTATCAAAAAAATTATATGATAGAATATGGAGCTGGTGGACGGAATTGAACCCCCGACCTGCTGATTACAAGTCAGCTGCTCTACCTGCTGAGCTACACCAGCAAAATGGTGGGCACTATAGGGCTCGAACCTATGACCCCCTGCTTGTAAGGCAGATGCTCTCCCAGCTGAGCTAAGCGCCCTCTCTTCAACCACACTGAAATTTTATCACGAAAAAAATGAAAAGTCAACCCTAAAATTTAAAAAAATTTCCTTTTTATCTTAAAATTGGTGAGAATACCCTCACCCCTACGGGTGATGTGCTGAATCGCCAAAAAAAAGTTGGCATTGTGGGTGGATATCACGAAAGAAATGTGATAATGTCCTAAGTAAAGAAATGAAAACGGTTGATTTACAAGTTGTTGACTTGCTAAAAACAGAAATATACTACAGGATAGAAGAATTTTTGATCCCATTTCATTATTTTTTTTTATTGATTTTTTTTTGCCGTATGTTACAATATTCAACAAGGATAAACTTCGTTTTGAAAACAATTTTTATTAGGAGGGATTGTTTTGTCAACGGTAAATAAAGAATCTGACAATATTCAAAAAAAAATAAGTGACTGTAAAAATACTATTTCATACTTACAGTACCTGTTAGATGATTCTTCAAAAGAACTACTCACTTCACGTCTTAATAAATTAAAAGATAGTGAATCTAAGTTTTGTTTGTATAAAAATAGTCTTATATTTATGTACTTAGGTAATTTTTCATTTTTTAAAGAAAAGTATAATATTATGAAAAATGATTATATCTCTTCTTTTGAAAAATTCAAACATCAAATTTGTCTTAATTTGAATCCATTGAGAAATTTTCACAATTTTGATAACATAAGAATGAGATTGTGTATTGATAATACTAATTCTAAATTTGATGTTAATAGACAAGAATTTCGTCATGATTCTTTAAGTTGCAAAAATTATGCCTTGCACTTTTGTTTAAAATCTAATCTTTTAAAACATGATACTTGTTATGATGCTTGTTATGATATTTCTAAAGATTACTATATTGAATTAAATTGTCTGTTAAAAAATAAACAATTAGAGCTTAAAAAATTGATGGATTTCACCTTTAAGGAGGATATATATACTGCTCCTTTGCTACCCTTTAATGCAATTAAATGTATTTCTTTTAATAATGAAAAAACATTATGAGTTGGGCAGCAAAACTATTAAATGGTAATACTTGTCAAAAATATACTCAACTCTACAGGTGGATGTGGAAATATTCGCCATATTATGTCTTGACTTTTTTTGCTAATGTGATAAAATATTATCGAAACCGTGGGGCTCACGGGGTTGGCTCGTTCAATTTTAGCACGTTGGTGCTATGAGGTAGAGAAGCTCCCACTTCTATAAGTGGTAAGAGCATGTCACCTAAGGCTTATTGTGGATACTATCATTTTTTGCTTTAGAGGTTGTTGTTTTTAGGAGGTGGATTGTTTTGTCAATATCAAAAAAGAGAACTAACATTAACGATGTTTCAGTTATTCAAGATAAAATAATTTGTTGCGAAAAAATGATATCTAATTTAAAACATTTATCAAGTGATTCTGCTAAAAGTTCTCTTATTAAATGTCTTGATGATTTAAAAAATGCAGAATTAAAGATTAGTTTATATAAAAATAGTTTTCGTTTCAAGTATTTTAGAAGATTATTTAGACGGGAATATAATAATATAAATAATAATTATATTTCTTCTTTTAAACAATTGAGGAATCTGGTTGCTTCCAATCTAAGTATTTTAGATTGTTCTATTTATTTTGATGATATAAAAAAGCAATTTAGTATTAGTAATTTTCAAGGTGAAACTTCTGATATATCAAAACACAAATTTTATCTTGATGTATTGAGATACAAAACTTATGATGGAAGATTATTCCCTAAGGTTAACGTGTTACAGTATAGTGTTTGTGCTGATTCTTTAGAGAAGTACTTTTATGAAATAGATTGTTTGTTAGAGAATAAAAAAGAAGAAGTTTTGATGCTTACAGACTTAATGATTGATGCTTGGGGGAAAAAATTGCCTGAAGACGTTGTATCATCTCTAAAGACAGTTGTTAAGATTTTTAATTTATCTGAGTTAAGTTATGAATCTTTACTTAAGTTATCCAAAAAGACTTGTGATGACTTAAAAAATTTAGAAGCTCGAGTAAAGGATATTGAGTCTAGAGTAGATGTTTTATGCAAAGATTCTAAATGCGTAAATAAGTTATGCGAAGAAACTTTTATTAACGGAGATAAAGATGCTTTTAAAAAATTGTGTAAGCAATTAGGTGTGCAAGTTTTTGACACTAAATTAAAAGCAACTAATATTACTGATACCGATTTAAAAACTCAGGTGGTTAACTTATTTATTGCAAAAGAACAATTTGAATCAAAAGAAAATGATTTATTACTTTTAAATAGTCACTTAAGCAAGGTAATAGATAATGTTCCTGTTAATTCGCCTGTATTGGAACTTTATCAAAATAGAACTGCTCTTTAATCACTAAAAAAAATTAAATCACAAACAAGTTTATATATATATTAAAAAAAGGAAGAACATCTCACTTTATTTTGTATGTTCTTCTTTTTTAATTTTGCTTTCTTTATAATTCAGTATAATTCAGTCGGAGCTTGAACTCTCGTCTTCATTGTAAATATGTACCCACCGCCTACGCTTTTTCAAGCTTAGAGGCGGGAGACATCTCTGTACTTACGTTATAAGTCAATAACAAAATGGTATCGATTATGTGTCTCGATACCATTATTATTATTCAAAAAAATAACGATATACGAACCTTTTGAACTTGTCTTCATATTATGTAAATAAGATGACAAGAATTGGGGGTATAAAAATGTATAGAAACACTTTACCTAATAAACAATTTCCTTTTGTGAATTCGTTTAAATTAGGGAAAGCATATGTTCCATATCAAGTATTAAATTGTGTTATGGAGCCACAAAGAGCACTTAGTAAAGGTACAATATTTCCAGAACTTTATTTTCCATATGATGATAGAAGTAAAAAGATTTTAGAAAATTAATAAGAGAGGGGATTAATATGTGTCCAAATAGGCAAAATTTATTAAAAGATATAATGGCTATAGATTTTTTCTTGTATGATCTAGCACTATATTTAGATACGCATCCAAACGATAGACGAGCATTATTAATATTTAACGATTATGTAAATAAAGCATATGCAATGAAAAGGAATTATGAAATGGCATATGGACCATTAGAATTAGCTAGAGAAACTAATGGTGTAGAGTGGAAGTGGATAGATAATCCATGGCCTTGGGAATATTCAAATAATTAAAAAGAAGGGAGAATATTATGTGGATTTATGAAAAGAAATTGCAATATCCAGTGAGAATAAAAAATAGAAATCCTAGAATGGCAAAATATATAATAAGTCAATTTGGTGGACCAGATGGCGAATTAGCAGCATCACTTAGATATCTAAGTCAAAGATATTCTATGCCAGATGGTGTATCAAAAGGAGTTTTAACAGACGTAGGTATTGAGGATTTATTTTGTGCATTTATAAAAGTTTTTGTGTTTCCCCCTCTAGAGCGGACTTTGTCCGCTCTATTCACCCCTTTCGTTCTTTATTCCCAAAGAACCAAGGGTTTGAAACTCAACTTGATGTTTCGTTTCAAAAGGTCTGTGTTATTATTTTTACTGTGTTTAGTGCTATGCTCAATCTTCGATTTAATTTTTAAAAGTGCAAACGGGAGCGGAGCAGAGTGGAGTGAAGCAGATGACAGAGTTTCCCCTTGCAAAAAGCAAGGAAAAACTCTAAGTAGTGAAACGGTGTGCTTTCGCTTTCGTTCCGTTCGCATTGTGGTTTAAGAGTTAGGTTTTTTCATTGCCTACTATTTGCAACCCTTTCGGGAAATCTCACTCCGCCCTTGATTTTATACAATAGTTCCTTTTTCAGAGTTTCCACCCGCACAGTTCTCTTTTTTTATATGGTGATTTACTGACAACCTTTCCCATTGACGACAATTTGAGAAACCACACTCAAACCGCCGAGACGATTTATTACTTATGCTCGCCCACACACGAATTATTTTAGGGTGCTTATCGGTGTTATGCACCGCCTAATTCAAAGTATAGAAAAAAGTCCTGTCAATTACTTGCCGACAGGACTTTGATTTTTTAAGTGCTTTATCATACTTATATCAAAGTTCATTGCTTATAGGCAAGTAATGAACCGAGACTTAATTCCAATTCCGTGGAATTAGGTCTTTTTTATTTAATTTGATTTAAGTATGTCAGTTAAGTTCAAAAAACGAAAACTTTAACTGTCAATATTTACTTTTTAATTGCTTTATGGTATAATAAGAAAAAATGTGGAGGTATTAGTATGGAAGAACTAAATAAAACAAATGAAACTATAAGTGAAGAATATGATTTTTCTTCAACTGTTGTAATGGGCGAAAACGAACATAAAGATTTCAATAATGTCACATATTCTCGCACATCAACCGCTTCTCTTATTTTCTTGATTTTTTCTGTTATAATTACTATTCAGCAACAGTTTTTATTTCCTGAAAACAAGGGTATGTTACTTGAATATTCTGCTTGGATGCTTTTTTTATTAGGTTATTTGTTCTTTCTTACTCAAAAAAGAGTTAAAGATGCATATAAACGAATCGTTATTTCTCAAGGTAAAGAAACCGTTACTTATAAAATACAATTCGGCGAAAAAATCGTGGCTGAAACAGACCAACATGCACCTGTGGAATATGATTTTAGTGCAGTAACTTCTGTAAAAGAAACAAGTCAGTTTTATCTTTTAGGATTAAAATATAATTTATATCTTATCTTACAAAAGGATATTAAAAGCAATCTTGAAAATGTTGATTTCATCGAATATGTGTTTAATAAATGCCCTAATATTAAAAAGAAAAAAGTTAAAAAAATCATGAATAAGAAAAAGGCAAGCATTATTTATTTGTGTGCTTTTGTAGTCTTGTTCTTGTTTAACTTGATTTGTTTCTTTATTTAATGCATTGCTCAGACCTTAATTGGTCTGAGCAATTTCTTTTTGCAAAGTTTCATATAATGCTTGAATATCTTGCTCTACCGCTTTTCTTTTTTGCTCTAAATCGTAAAGTGTTTCATTCATTTTTGTTTGCTCCTTTTCGTTTTCTTTGCAATAAATATGATAGATATTTTTTGCAAATGCCGTCTGCAAGACCTTACAGGTTTAGTATAAACCGTAGTAAGTCATATTTCTGCCGAAATAAGTTTATATTTAACATACTGATTTTGTAGAGCAGAGATATGACCTTCCTTAAAAATTTCCGAAGGCTACCACAAATTTTTAAGGAAGGTAAAAACGGCGACACCTTTCCTTTCGTGTATGTTGCCGTTCCTTTGCTCTTGAATAAAAAGCAAAGGAGTTTTTGATATGAGCAACTATGCAATAATGCGATTTCAAAAATACAAACTCGGTAGTGTAGCAAATATAGAGCGACACCAAAAATATAGAGAACGACTACACAACCGAGCACACCCCGAAAGAGAAAAAGAAAACATTTCATATAGTCAGTATAATGAAACAATGAGAAAGACTTTAAAAAGAGCAATTAAAGCTCAAGAGAAAGCCACAGGCAAAAAAGTGCGAAAGGATGCCGTTGTATTGAGTGAATTTGTTTTAACTTTTAGTCCAGAAATGGAAGACAAGATTGATAAAAATGAGTGGATAAAGGCAAATGTCAAATGGTTGTGTAAAACCTTTGGCAAGGATAAATTACTTAAATTATTTACCAATGCAGACGAAAAGACATTTCATATACACGGTTATATTTGTATGACCGATGAAAATGGAAAATTTAATGCAAGTAAGCACTTTGGAAAGAAATCTCAAATAATTGCACTCCAAGATAGTTATGCGGCTGATATGGCACAATTTGGTCTTATTCGTGGTGAAAGTAAAGAAATTACCAAAGCACGACACCAAACACTTGATGAATGGCACAAGGCAGAAAGTGAAAGACTTGAAAAAGAACTTATTGAAATGGCAAATAATGTTTTATCAGAAGAAAAGGAAATTGCACCGCAATCACTTGAAAGTGATATTTTTGATGAATTGAGGTAGTTTTATGTGTAGTGATTCCGATTATGAAAAAGAGTATATCAGGTGTAATGTTGAGAAATGGAAAAAGGCACTCCGTATTGCTGAAATAAGAGCAGACAAACATTGTACCTATGAGAAAGCAGAAAAAATCTATAATGCCGAGCAAAATAAAAAAGATATGCAGAATAATTGAGAAGTTCTGCATATCTTTTTACTTGTTTAAGGTGTGTTTGTAGGCTCGGTAATATTAGTGGTTGGTATAGGTTTAAAATCGTTTTTAGGAGCATTTTTGAGCAGTTCTGCAAACTGTTCAGTATTAAGAACATCAAACTCCACTTTGTAAAAATCACCCCTACCAGAAGTGGTATATTGCAAATATATAGGCGAAACCATAAACGATAAATGCAACTCCAAAATATTGAGTGGATATACAACGATTTTCTTTGTGATTCGTTCAAAAAGCCCTTCGTTGATTTCACTATCTGCAAGGGAAACTATTTGCTCTAATTGATAGATACATTCATCATATATTTTGGTCGCAATAGCGGTGGAATTGTCTTGGTTTTTTAGTTCTTCAATTTGCTTTCTTAACAATTCCATTTGTCTGTGGTTTTCATCTCTTATTGGAATATAATCACTCTCAAAAACTAATTTTTTGACAAAGTTCCTTGTTAGTTCTTGTTGTTCTTCACTTAATGCATTAAGTTTATGTTCAAGTGAAGATATTTGTTTTCGGTTGTCTTTGGGTTTGTGTGCCTTTTGCATTTCTTCAAGGATAGTTTTTTTAATTTCTTCCTTTTGCGGTTTTATGACTTGTGTTATAATATCATAAAGGGCGGTTTTTAAAACTCTGTCATTTACCCTTTTACCATTACAACCAACTTCAAAAACTTCACCATTAGCATCAATTTTTTGCTTTGGCAAACCGCTTTGATGATTATTAAAGCAAGTCCATGCTTTATATTTTCCGTTTTTTTGTTTCTTTTGCAAACTGACATATCTGCAACCACATAGACCACAGAACACCTTTCCAGAAGTCCAGTATTTATTGTTATGTTTTTGTTTTACTTCTTCGCTTGGTTCCTTTTCTTTTAATATTGCTTGAACCTTGTCCCAAAGTTCTCTATCAATAATGGCACTTTCTGGATGGTGGTTTTTTATAAAATGGGTGTAATAATCGCCACGATTATATTTTTTCTTATGTTCAAGTTCATCATCAGTATAGGTTTTGCCTTGCAACAAATCGCCTACATATTTTTCGTTTCGGAGCAATCGAAGTATAACAGTATTTGACCAACCGTTTTTATATTGCTTGGTTTTAACACCCATATCTTTTAATTTTCTCGCTATTGTGAAAGTGCCATCGCCTGCGGAATACCACTCAAATATCTGTTTTATGATTTTTGCTTCTTCTTCAATAATGACAAAGTGTTGTTTGCCGTTGGGTTCTCTTTCAATTTTATACCCATACATTTCACGGCGACCAAATACAACACCTTGTTTCATTTTCTGCATTTGTCCCCATTTAACACGATTTGAAGTTTTGCGACTTTCGTTTTCTGCACTATTACCCGCTACATTAAGTGGCTCTCTGTATCCTTTGTTTTCCGTGTATATATTATCTGACAGAAACCAAACATACACTTTATTTTTTCGTAGTTCTTCAACAGTATTTAATAAATCTTGAACATTACGAGAAAATCGGGAAACTTCTTTTGTTATAATAATATCTATTTTCCCCATCATCGCAAGGTCATACATTTGTTGAAATGCAGTTCTTTTATTAAGGGAAGTGCCGCTCAAGCCTTCATCTGCAAAAATGCCCACATTAGTCCAATTTGGGTTATCTTCAAAATAGTATTCAAAAAATTGCTTTTGTGCTTCAAGTGAATTTCTTTGGTCTTTGTCATCAGTAGAAACACGGCAATAGGCACAGACATTATGCGGTTTATCATCTTCAATTCTGGTTGGTTTCTCTCTCGGCGGTGTTGTCTGTGCTAATGGCATATACTCCAATTTCCTTTCTGTTGGTTTTTAAATAATCCTTTGCATATTGTAAAATCTGCTTTGCAAATTCTGTTTTTTCTTCTTCCTTAAAAAACAATGCTTCTGGATTATGTATCAAAGACATTTGCCCCTTGCTATATGTTATCGCATAGCAATTATATGAGCAGACAAGATATATAAATAACTTGTCAAGGTCTTCTATTTTCGAAATCTCTCGCTTTTGTTTTATTGTGGTTTTTCTTTTGGCGAAGAACTCAAAATCTTCTTTTGTGTCCTGTGCCTTTAACTGTTCAATTTCTTCGTAGTTTAAATTGTTTAAATCATATCTATTCATAGGTAATAAACCTCCTTGTATGGTATATTATATCATATCCAAAATAAAACTTCAATAGGGACTGAAGAATTGGCACACTTAGAAATAGTGGGTACAATAATACATCAATTAACAGATGGTGTATCACCTAAAATGCTAGAGAAAGAAGGCTTGGGTGCATATTATACAGACCATGGCTTGGGTGTATATCCACAAGCAGCGGCAGGCTTTCCATTTGATGCATTAGCACTTCAAGTAAAAGGAGATCCAATAGCAGATTTAACAGAGAATTTGGCGGCTGAGCAAAAAGCAAGAGCAACATATGAACATTTAATAGACATGTGTGATGATCCAGATGTTTTAGATCCACTAAGATTTTTGAGAGAAAGAGAAATAGTACATTTCCAAAGATTTGGAGAAACATTACAAAGAGTTCAATCTAAAATGAATGAAAAGAGATATTACGCATTGCATTAGGATATGTATGGAAATAGTGATACTAAATATACGGTATCACTATTTTTTTGCTAAGAAGTCAGTTGCAATTTTATCAAATATAATAGTAAATTTCATAGGGTTTATTTGAAGAAATATGTAATTAAACAAAAGAATGGAGTAGTAAGCTTTCTTAGAATATGATATATTTATATTGAGATATTTTTTAATAAACATAATGTTGACAAAATCAATTTACTTGTGGTAATCTAAAGGAGATAATTGATGATTATTTTTAGGCAAAAATGGAAGGTGATAAATTTGAAAAAAATTGTGATTGTTGAAGATGATAAAGCTATAGCTTGTGAACTGGATAACTTGTTAAAAAATTCAAATTACGGTACTTATATGTTAACTAATTTTGAAAATGCAAAAAGTGAAATTTTAAAAAGTGAAGCGGATCTTGTTTTACTTGATATAAATATTCCATTTCTAAATGGTGAGTTATTGTTAAAAGAAATTAGAAAAGAGTCGGATATTCCTATAATCATGGTTACAAGTAAAAATAATGAAATTGATGAAGTTTTATGTTATTCGTATGGTGCAGATGATTATATAACAAAGCCATATAATCCTACCATCTTATTGTTAAAGATTGCAAACTTATTTAAAAGATGTGATAGAAGTTCTAATACAATATCTTACAAGGATTTAACTTTTGATGTAGCTAAAGGGATATTAAAGAATGATTTATCTGAAATTATATTAACCAAAAATGAAATAATTATATTTAATCTACTTATTACAAATAAAGACAGAATAGTTTCAAAGGATGAATTAATGACTGATTTATGGAATAATGATGAATATGTAAATGAAAATGCGTTAACGGTAAACATCAGTAGATTAAGAGCTAAGCTTTCAAAGCTTGGACATGATAACATAATAGAAACAAGAAAGGGAATAGGGTATAGGATAATATGAAATTTATAGAATATGTTAAGGATAATATAATTAATATTATAATTTATATGCTAACGTTGATTCTGTTATTATTTATGTTAACTGCATTAAAGATATCAATATACATAAACATAATTATATTTGTTGTTTTTATGTTTAGCGGAAGTATGATATTGATATTTAGTTTTCTGAGAAAATATAATTTTTACAAATTGTTTAATGCAAATTTAGAAAGGCTTGATAAGAAATATCTTATTTTAGAGACAATACCAGATCCAATTACATATGAAGAAAGAATAATGGTAGATTCACTATATGAAATAAATAAATCAATGATAGAAAATATAAGAGAGAATAAAGCTATTACTGATGATTTTAAAGAATTTGTTGAGATGTGGATTCATGAAGTCAAAATACCAATTTCTAGTATGGTATTAAAGTGTCATAATGAAAATGATAAGTCTTTTTTAAGATTGATTAATAGACTAGACAATAGTATAGACACAATTCTTTATTATGTGCGTTTAGGGGATACAGAAAAAGATTTTTCTATTAGTGAAGTCAATTTAAGGGAATTGATTAGAAGTGTGGGCATGAAGAATAAGGATGATTTACTTTTGAACAATATAACATTTGAAGTCAACTTACAAGCTTTAGTAGTAAGTTCAGATAAGAAGTGGTTGGAGTTTATTGTAAACCAAATTATTAATAATAGCATCAAATATAAAAAGGATAATGATTCAATCATAAAGATAAGTAGTAGGGAGGAAAGTGATAAAAATGTTTTAGAGATATATGATAATGGAATTGGAATTTTGAAAAAAGACATAAGGAGAGTTTTTGATAAATCATTTACAGGAATGAATGGAAGGAATAGAGTGAAGTCTACTGGGATGGGACTATATATTATAAAAAAATTATGCGAAAGATTAGGACATAATATATATATAGAAAGCGAAGTAAATGAGTGGACAAAGGTAGTGATAGAATTCGGGAAAAATGATATTTACAAATTATAATATTACAAAATTGTAATATTACGTAATGTTTATCAAAAGACAAATAAAGTTCCTTTCAATAAAATTACGAATGAAAGGGGAAATTTTTATGGAAAAAATATTAAGTGTTCAAAATGTTGAAAAATACTATGGGAGTAAGTCTAGTTTAACTAAAGCTGTTAATGATATTTCATTTGATGTAGAAAAGGGAGAATTTGTTGCAATTATGGGAGCGAGTGGATCTGGCAAAACCACTTTGTTAAATATGATTTCTACAATAGACAAAGTTACAGCAGGACATATTTTTGTTGATGGACAAGACATAACAAAGATTAGAGGGAATAAATTAAATGAATTTAGAAGAAATAAATTGGGATTTATATTTCAAGATTTTAATTTATTAGATACATTGACGGGATATGAAAATATAGCTCTTAGCTTGGCTATTCAAAATGTTCCTTATAAAGAGCAAAAGATAAGGATAGTTAATATAGCTGATAAATTGGGCATAACCCCAATATTAAACAAATATCCATATCAAATGAGTGGAGGAGAAAAACAAAGAGTTGCAAGTAGTAGAGCAATTATTACAAATCCTAGTTTAATATTAGCGGATGAGCCAACAGGGGCCTTAGATTCAAAATCGTCTAAGCAATTATTAAATAGTTTTGAGTATTTGAATAAGGGTTTAAATTCAACTATACTTATGGTAACTCATGATGCTTTTACAGCAAGTTATGCATCTCGTGTGATATTTATAAAAGATGGAAAAATATTCAATGAAATATATAAAGGACAAGAAACAAGAAAAGAATTTTTTGATAATATAATTGAAATTGTTACTTTGTTAGGTGGTGAGCTTAACGATGCTTTGTAAATTATCAATTTCAAATATAAAAAGAAGTTTTAAAGATTATACAATATATTTTGTTACATTGATACTAGGTGTGTGTATATTTTACATATTTAATTCTATAGATTCTCAAACAGCTATGTTAAAACTTACACATAGTAAAAAAGAGCTTATTGAAATGTTAATATTTTATTTATCATTTGTTTCAGTATTTGTATCAGTTATACTAGGTTATTTAATTATTTATGCATCCAGATTTTTGATAAAAAAGAGGAATAAAGAATTTGGTATATATATGACACTTGGAATGTCTAAAAGAAAAATATCCACATTACTACTTTTAGAAACATTTATGATTGGTTTAATATCATTGGCCATTGGATTAGGGTTAGGTATAGCGTTATCACAAATAACAAGTATATTTGTTGCAGATATGTTTGAAGTAAATATGACTAATTTTGCATTTAATTTTTCGAAAAGTGCGATGATAAAAACAATAATTTATTTTGGGGTTATGTATTTTATAGTTATGATACTAAATACAGTTATAATAAGTAAGAATAAATTAATAAATTTATTGCAGGCTAGTAAAAAACAAGAAAATATAAAAATTAAAAATCCTGTAATTTGTGCTATTTTGTTTGTGATATCTATTGTAGTGCTTGGTGTAGCATATTATATGGTAACTGTAAAAAATGAGTATATATTTAATGAAATATTTAGAAGAAATTTTGAAGTTTTATTAATTCCAATAATTCTTGGAACTATAGGTACGGTGTTATTTTTTTATTCTGTTGCAGGAATGTTATTAAAAATATTATCCAAATGTCATAATCTTTATAATAGTAATTTAAATACTTTTATCATAAAACAAATAAGTAGTAAAATTAATACAGTTGTAATTTCTGTGTCAGTTATTTGTATAATGCTATTTACTACATTATGTTTATTATCAAGTGCACTTACAATAAAGAATGCATTTAATGATGCATTTAATGATGCATTTAATAAATATAATCCTGTAGATTTGCAGGTGCAAAGATGGAGAAGAAATAATGGTGGTGATATTAATTACAATGAGTTAGTGGAGAATAATAGTATTATAAAAAATAATACTAAAGATAGAGTTATATTTAATATATATGGTGCTGGTGGTAAAGAATCAAATTGGCGTTTTACATTAACTGTTTTTATATTAACTGAAAGTGATTACAATAAATTAGCTAAGCTTTTTAATTTTGATACAATTAAATTAAATAAAGATGAATATGCAGTTGTTGCAAATCTTAATACTAATAAATATCAAGAAAAAATAGATGCTGGTTATAGTATAAATATATTTGGTAAAAATCTAAAGCCATATAAAAAAGTTGTAGATGGATTTTTATTTATGGGAAGAACTAAGCCAAATAATCAAGGATTTTTGGTAGTAAGTGATGATATTGTAAAGAATGAAAACGAAGATTGCCAAGTATTAGTTTGTAATTATAATACAGATAATGAAGATATAAAGGAAATTATTAGAAATAAATTTTGGCAGTGTAGTGGAATGGGTATTAGTATTAGTATGATTGATAAAGATTGGATTAAAGAAGACAATATTGCACTTCGTGTAATGGCTACGTTTATTAGTTTATATGTAGGAATTATTTTCTTAATGTCATCATCAGCAATATTAGCGCTAAAAGAATTGTCTGATTGTATAGATGATAAAAATAAATATAGAGTATTAAGACAAATAGGAGTTTCAGAAAAATTAATAAATAAAGCATTGTTTAAGCAAACATTTATATTTTTCATGTTGCCACTTTGTCTTGCAGTAGTTCACACTATATTTGGTTTAAAGTTTTGTAAGAGTATATTGGCGCAAATGAGTATTGACAGCATGTTAAATGGCTCTATAACAACTTTCTTATTTTTGATAGCAATATATGGGGTGTATTTTATAACAACATATTTGTGTAACAAAAATATCATTAGGGAGCGTAGTTAGCATTACAAAATTGTAATATTTAGTAATGTTAGAAGAAAGACAAATAAAATTATTTTGATATACTTGTATTATAAATGGTACCATTTTTGATAAATGAAAAAAAGAAAGAGGATGATTTTTATGAAAAAGAATGTTTTAAAAAGTTTAGTTTTAGGTGTAGGTCTTAGTTTATTATTTTCTGTAGGAAGTTATGCTTGTGATGTATCTAAAGGAGATGAAGTAATTTTTGCTGATAGCAATATTAGTAATGACATAAGTGATGTATTAGAAGAAAATGCTGAATCTTTAAAAGAAATCAAATGTAGAGTAGTTGCTAATTTGGGTGAAGAATTTGGTGAGTTTTCTGGATATTATAAATTAGATGTAGAAAATTCATTTGAAGGAGTAAAAGAAATAACAGAAGGCGAAGCAATATATAAACTTCCTGAAAATCAAATTGTGATGTCTTTTAGAGAAGGAGAATCAGGACGAGATGCTTTCTTTACAACACAAGATTTTTTGCTAACTCCAGATAAAATATATAAAAATGATGACGGTAAAGTAGTTTCTTTATTAGATGAAAAGGAATTATATTGGGAAAAAATTTATGAATATGGTAATGATTGGATAGTAATTAATTCTTCTATAGGGAAATTTATAGAAAAAGAAACAGATACAGAATATGAAGTAATTGCTAAATTCGGTGAAGAATTTGGAGAATTTTCTGGATATTATAAATTAGATTTAGCAAATTCATTTGAAGGAGTAAAAGAAATGACAGGGGGTAAAGCAAAATATGGAGTTGGAGAAAATTGTATCAATATCAGTTTTGGTAATGGTAGTTGTGGAGGAATTATGTATCTTACAGCAGCAGAAGTTTCATTGACTCCAGATAAGGTATATAGAGATAGTGATAACAGAATAGTTTCTTTAGAAAACGGTGATAAGTTATACTGGAAAAGAATTTATAAGGATAATGAAGGTTACCTATCGTTTGATTATAATAATTCTTTAGAAAAAATTAGACTTGAAGAAAAAGAATTAGGTAATGAATTTGATGAAGTAATTGTTAAATTAGGAGGAGAATTTGGCGAATTTGCGGGATACTATCAATTAGATTTGGATAAATCGTTTAAAGGAATAAATAAATCAGTAGAAGGCGGTATATCACAATATAAACTTTGCGATAATCAGATTGCTATTAGTTATAATGGAGAAAATGGAGGAGGATTTATTTACCTTACAACAGAAGATATTTCATTAACTCCAAATAAAGTATATAGAGATAGTGATGATATAATAGTTTCTTTAGAAAATGGAGAAAAGTTATATTGGAATAGAGTGGACGAAGAAAATGGTGAAATTTTTATATATAAAAATGAAATAAGATGAATAAATATTTGTAAATAGAAACTAAGAAAAGTAGATGTGTTAGAAGAAGTTATACATAATATAAGTTGTTAGATGTCAGGATAGAACTGGCATCTTCTTTTTATTTCTAAATAGTAAAAAAATTACAACTTACCTATTGACAAAAATTGTAATAAAATATATAATTTTTGTATATTTTGAAATAAATGTATTTATATACAAATTAAGGAGTGCTTTTTATGAAAAAGATTTTTAGGGAATTTATGTTAGTGCTATTATGTATAATGACGTTAGTTGGGAATAATGGTTATGCAATGTCCCTTAGTGATTATTTTAAGATAAGTACAATTTCATTAAGTGATGATGATAATAAATTTCATAATGCTTGTATAAATAATGATGTTGAAGCAGCAAAATTACTTATAAATAACAGCATTTATGTAAATACAGTAAATGATGATAAAAATACACCATTACATCGAGCTTGTAATGCTTGTAATGTCGAAATAGTAAAATTATTATTAGATAATGGGGCAAAGGTAAATGCTAAAAATGTGTTGGAAAAGACACCACTACACTATGCATGTTCTAATAATAACTTAGAAATAGCAAAATTGTTGTTAGAACACGGAGCTTTTATAGATGCTAGAGATGAATATGATAGAACCCCATTAAATGAAGCTTGTAAAAATGATTTTACAGAAATGGTAAAATTATTATTAGAACACGGAGCTAATGTTGATTTTGAAGATGATTCATCATTAACACCAATATATTATGCATGCGAAAATGATAATTTAGAAATAGTGAAATTACTGTTAGATATAAAACCAAACATAAATGTAAATATAAATGAAAATATAATGACTCCATTACATCTAGCTTGTGAAAATAGCAATTTAGAAATGATGAAGTTATTATTAGAGCATGGGGCAAACATTAATTCTAGAAATTATCACAATGAAACACCTCTGTATTTTGCATGTCGGTTGGAAGATTTAAAAGTAACAAAATTATTATTATCTTTTCCCAATATTGAGGTAAATATTTTTAATAATTTAAGAAAAGTCCCATTACATTATGCATGTAAATCTGGGAATTTTGAGGTAGTAAAAGAATTATTGAACAAAAATAGTGATGTCAATGTTCCAGATAATTCAGGGAAAACCCCACTACATTATGCATGTGAATCTGGAAATTTTGAAACAGTAAAATTATTATTAGATAAAGGAGCTTGTCCTAATTTAAAAAATAACTATAACGAAACCCCTCTATTTATTGCGTGTAGAAACAAGTGAAGTAGCAAAATTATTAATAGAAAATGGAGCGGATGTTAATGTTGTATCTGATTTAGGGATTACTTCTTCCCCACCGAAAATTTTATGGGAAAAAGTTGAGATGTAGGGATGGAAGGATGTCCCAGATATGAAGGATGATATATATTTGAATAATATTTGTCATATTGATAAATTTGACGAAACAGCAGCACACTCGTGACTTTAGTCATGAGTGTGCTTTATATAACGTAAGTACAGAGATGTCCTCTGCCTCTAAGCTTGAAAAAGCGTAGGCGGTGGGTACATATTTATAATGAAGACGAGAGTTCAAGCTCCGACGTAAATTTAACGCGTCC
>JBGUYI010000134.1:0-4359 GCA_045118635.1 Acetivibrionales bacterium | reverse complement strand
GCGCAGCAATACTCGCAAGCTCGTATTGACTGAAGACGAGAGTTCAAACTCCGACGTAAATTTAACGCGTCCTTTAGGATGCACACGGATGTGCATAAGTATTTGTGCTACATAAGTAGCACGCACATCTGGTGTGCAAGATTGATCTCGAAAATCTTAATTGACTATCAATTTTAAAAATTACATCAAATTACAAAAAATAACAACAAATCTATTGACAAGAACTCAACAATAAAATATAATTATTACATAAAATGGTTTAAAAGGTATTTTTTATACAAAAAAATTCGGAATAGTACAATAAAAAGGGAGTGGAAAAGAGTATACTAGAGATATTTGTAGTTTTTTCTGAATAATGTAAAAAAATATATTGAATATTGAGTGAGTTAAGAGGTATAGATTTATGAAGTATTATTGTGTAAAACAGCATGATACGACAGATTGCGGAGCTGCGTGTCTTGCTACCATATGTAAGCAAAATAAGTATAAGATAAGTATCGCAAAAATAAGAGAAATTGCTGGGACAGATAAAGAAGGGACAAACATATTAGGAATTATAAAAGCGGCAGAGCAATTAGGATTTAGTGCAAAGGCGGTAAGAGGAGATAGGAATACATTCTTTTCAAAATTTTCATTGCCATGTATTGCGCATGTAGTTGTTAATGGTTCATTATTACATTATGTAGTAATTCATAAAATAACTAAAACCCAAGTAATTATAGCAGATCCAGCAGAAGGACTTATAAAATTAACGCCAGATAATTTTTTTGGATGTATAAATAAAGAAGGTATTCCAACAAAATATCAGTGGAGTGGAATTTTGATATTATTGTCTAAAAACAAAGAATTTTTTTTAGATGATGAAAGCAAGGGTGTGATAAGAAGATTTTTTAATTTATTATTACCACAAAAGAAATTACTTTTTCATATTTTTTTAGCGTCGTTAGTTTATACTATACTTAGTATATTGGGGGCCTTTTATTTTAAAGAATTAATAGACACTGTATTACCAAATGGATTAAAAGCCACGTTAATGACGTTATCAATAGGTGTTATTTTGTTGAGTGTATTAAAAGTTATATTAAATGCTTTTAGATCACATTTGTTGTTATATCTTAGTCAGAGGTTAGATATAGAACTATTATTAGGGTATTATAGGCATATTATTTCTTTACCAATGAACTTTTTTAGGACAAGAAAAATTGGAGAAATAATATCTAGATTTAACGATGCTAGTGAAGTGAAAAATATTATATCAGAGACAGTTCTTACTATCATGATTGATACAGTAATGGCAATTTTTGGTGGTGTTATTTTATGGAATCAAAATGAGAAACTTTTTCTAATAACACTAGTGATTATTGTAATTTATTTTGTTATGGTTGTGATATTCAATAAATTTTATAAAAAACTAAATAGAGAACAAATGGAAAATAGTGCGAATTTAACATCATATATGGTAGAAACAATAAATGGTATACAGACTGTAAAGGTATATAATGCTGAAAAGAAAGTAGAAATTATTACAGAAAGTAAGTTTGTGAAATTATTGGGTAGTATATTTAATTTAAGTCTATTGCAAAATATACAAATGTCTTTAAAGACGCTTGTTGAATTAGTTGGTGAAACTATACTTTTATGGGTTGGAGGCCTAAGTGTAATAAATGGAGATATGACAATAGGAGGATTAATTACATTTAATTCTTTATTGATATATTTTACAGAGCCTATAAAAAATCTTATAAATCTTCAACCTAGTATACAAACTGCGGTTGTTGCTGCAGATAGATTAGCAGAGATATTAGATTTAGAGGTTGAAAAAACAAAAGAAGAATATAAAAAATTGCAACCAGATAATTTAAGAGGAGATATAGAAATAAATAATCTTAAATTTAGATATGGTTCGAGAAATCTTGTATTAAATGACATAAATGTACATATAAAAAAAGGACAAAAAATTGCATTTGTTGGAGAAAGTGGATCGGGTAAAACAACATTAGCAAAATTACTATTACATATGTATAAAATAGAAAGTGGAGAAATACTAATTAATGGTAAAAACATGGAAGATATTAGTATTGAAAGGATACGAGATAGAATAGCTTATATATCGCAAGAAACATTTTTATTTAGTGGAACCATATCTAAAAATTTATCTATTGGAATGAAAAATTTTAATATAGACGAAATGATAGAGGCTTCAAAAATAGCAAAAGCACATTCTTTTGTAAACGCATTACCTCGAAGATATGAAACTGTATTAGAAGAAAATGGAGGGAATCTTTCTGGAGGTCAAAAGCAGAGACTTGCGATTGCAAGAGCAATTTTGAAAAAGCCGGATGTTTTAATTTTAGACGAGGCTACAAGCAATTTAGATACTATCACAGAGAGAGAATTAATTGAAACAATAAGCGAATATTCAAAAGACATTATAACTATATTTATTGCGCATAGACTAAGTACAATAAAAGATTGCGATGTAATATATGTTTTAGAAAAAGGTAAAATTATAGAACAAGGTAAACATGAGGATTTAATAAAATTAGGTGGTAAATATTCAAAGTTAGTATTAAATCAATCAATAGACAAGGTAAATTTGGAAGAAGGTGTAGTATAGATGAAACCTATAGTTATAGATATAGATGAAATGAGTGATATTAAAGAAGTTTATAAAGAGACTCCAAATCCAGCAATTATTTATACAATATATATTCTGTTTTTTGTGTTAGGTGTAGGAAGTTTTTGGATGCATTTTTTTAAACTAGATGATGTAGTGAAAAGCAATGGTGTATTAAGGAATAATGCTTCAGTTTATGAAGTTACTAGTGATATTTCTGGGAAAATAACTAAATGTAATATTCAAAATGGCGAACATGTCAATTGTTGTGATACACTTTATCAAATTGGTAAAAAGAAGATAGTGGCACCAGTTTCTGGGCATTTTTGGTGTAATAATAATTTAAAAAATGGCAGTCTAATTTCAAAAGGTATGAGTTTAGGGAGAATTTATTTAGGAAATGAATCTGAGTTTTACACAGAATTTTATGTAGATAATTATAATATTGGAGATATAAGGGAAGGACAAAATGTCAAGTTTGAAATTTTAGCGTATCCAAAAAATAAGTATGGATGTTTTAAAGGCAAGGTTTCTAGCATTTCAAATGATACTGTAATGGATGAAAAGAATGGTTTAACATATTATGTAGTTAAAGTTAAGTGTTTTGATATGATAAAAAAGGCTAAAGTTTTAAAAAATTTGAATTTTAGAAATGGAATGATATGTAACGGTAGTATAGTTGTAGGTAAAAAAACTATTATGAATTATTTACTTGAAAAATTAAATTTAATTAATTAGTGGTGATAGCAGTGAGAAAAATAAAGTTTATTATATTTATAATATCGTTTTTAAGTATTTGTGGAGTAAACGAGAATTTAATTGAGAAGAAAATACCAAGAAATATTCAATATGGATATGGATCAGGTGGGATTATTAATTGCGAGGAATATTTAAAGAATAAATATGATGGGGAAGTTACTGAAATAGATTCAGACAGATTAGAAATGATAAACATACCGCAAAATGAGTTTAAAAACAATGTGGGAAATTGTGCTATAGTAGCTATTACAAGAGTATTAGATTATTATGCGAAAAATGGGTATCTTAATATAGATACAAGAGATCCGTATGAATTTTACCAAATTGTAGAAGATATTGCAGTAAAAAAATGTGGTTATGAAAAAGAAAAAGGAGGAGTAAAAGCAATACAACTAAAAAATATATTAGTTGAGGTATTAAAGTATTGCAAGAGTGAGAAAATTTTGTGCAAGCAAAGAATTTCGGTTTGGAATTTTGATAAACATATAAAAAAAGAGATAAATGAAAAAAGACCAATTATATTAAGTAATTTTATTAAAAGAGGTTGGTATGGAGGGCATGCATTAACTGTTTGTGGTTATAAAATATATAACATTAGAAAGAAAATTTGTGGTATTACGATAAACAAAAAATATCCAATGATAGAGGTGTATGACGGTTGGAGTGATGAAGTAAGGTATGTAGATTATAGGGCATATAATAAAGAGTTACAAAGATATGCATCTATAATTAACCTGTTCAAGAAAAAATAAACTTATTTAGAAAATAATAGAAATAAATAATAATTTGACATTTTTAAAGAAAAATGATAGTATGTATTGACTTACGTTTTTTGCAAAGATATTACATATAAAAAATAGAAACGTATATATAACGTAAGTACAGAGATGTCCCCAGCCTCTAAGCTTGAAAAAGCGTAGGCGGTGGGTACATATTTATAATGAAGACGAGAGTTCAAGCTCCGACGTAAATTTAACGCGTCC
>JBGUYI010000133.1:0-17455 GCA_045118635.1 Acetivibrionales bacterium | reverse complement strand
ATGCCGTTTTTCCATCTTTATCACAAATACTTACTAATGCTCCTTTATTTAATAATTCTTCTACTATTTCACTATGTCCATATTTTGCTGCTATCATCAATGAAGTTATACCTTGTGTATTTTTTATATTTATATTTACTTTAGGGGATATAATCTTGATATTTTCTAACTTACCATCTCTAGCTGATACAAAAAGACCTTTATTTAAAAGTTGTGTAAAATTATCTGTTTTTTCATATGTTAAAGGAATGTTTTTTCTACTAACGCCACTTTTTCTTAATATTTTGACTATCTTATCATTTTTTTTCGCATACATCATTGCTGTTTTCCCAGAATCATCTTGTAAATTTACATCTGCTCCTTTTTCTATTAGTTTCTCTACTAATTCCCTATCTTCGTATATAACTGCGTACATTAATGCTGTTTTCCCAGAATCATCTTGTAAATTTACATCTGCTCCTTTTTCCATTAATAATTTTGCTATTTTCCTATTACCATGTTTTGTTTCTAGCATTAATGCCGTCTCTCCAAAATTATCTTGTAAATTTATATCTGCTCCTTTTTCTATCAACTTATCTAATGCTTCTGATTGTCCAGTTTCTGCTGTGTACATTAATGCTGTTTTTCCCAATTTATCTCGCAAATTCAAATCCGCTCCATTTTCTATTAACTTGTTTAATAATTCCATATTCCCGGACATGGCTTCCCACATCAAAGCTGACATTCCAGAATTATCTTGTAAATTCACTCCATTTTTTATTAGTTTTTCTACTAATTCCTCATTCTTGTTTTGTAAGAATTTATCCATATGGATTTTTTTTATAGATTCCATAAATTTATATAATTCTATATCTTCATATTTTTCCTCTAATATTTCTGCCGTTTCTCCAGAAACATTTTGCAAATTCACATCTGCTCCTTTTTCCATTAATAATTTTGCTATTTCTTTTTCTCCATATTCTGTTGCTATCATAAGAGCTGTTTCTTTATCCTCGTTTTGTAAATCTAAATTCGCTCCATTTTCTATTAACATTTTTATTATTTCCTTGTTTCTACATTTTACTGCTACCATAAGAGCTGTTTCTCCTCTATCATTTTGTAAATTTAAATCTGCTTTATTTTCTATTATCATTCTCGCTATATCAAAATTATTATTTCTTATAGCCATCATTAATGCAGTATTTCCATCTACTCCTTTAAAATTTAACTCCACTCTTTTTTCTAACAATTTTTTTACCAATTCTACATTCCCTGATCCTGATGCAATCATCAATGCTGTTAATCCAAATTGATTTTTTTCATTTATGTTAGCTCCACCTTCTAATAATTTTTCTGCTAACATAAGATCATCTTCACCACTCCTTGGAGCTACTTTCATTAAAGCTGTATTTCCATTATTATCTTTCTCATTTACATTAGCATTATTTTCTATTAAGAGTTTTGCAATTTGGAAATTCCCTAATTCTGATACATATATTAACGCTGTACTTCCGGTTTCATCTTTAAAATTTACATCAACTTTATTTTTTATTAATTCCTCTACTTTTTTATAATTCTTATTATAAGCTGCCTTTGTTAATTCTTTATTTCCCATATATTTTTCCCCCCTTAGTTCTTTATTTTTCACTCCACACTATACTAATACTACTTTTGTACACAAATATCCTTCTTTTTTGTATTAAAAAAAACCTTATTCCTTTTTAGAAACAAGGTTTTTACATATTGCAATAATTCCACGGATTATTTTTATCGACGTATTCCTTCGTTAATACTTCAATTTCCTCTTTTGTTATATTTTTTAATTTAGTATCACTTAAATTTTCCCATCTCAATTGTTGTTTGTTGCGAACAACACAATGCTTTTCAGTAATATTCTTCTCATTTTTTAATAATTGCTTTACCATAGATTCATCTTTATAATAATCAAAAATACTTTTACTATATTCATCTTGCAAATATACACTAGCACCATTTTTTAATAGCATTCTGACTACTCTAAATAACTGCTCTCTCTCTAAATATCTAACCGCATATACTAAAGCTGTATTTCCTTTTTTATCTTTTTTATTTATATCTTTTTTTATAGTATCACTTTCTAATAACATACTAATGATGTTTATATTTTTTTTCTTAATTGCATACATCAAAGGTGTTCTGCCTTTTTTATCTACTATATCTTCACAAAATCCTTTATCTATTAAATCCTTCAAGTTTTTTATATCGTTCTTTTTTATATAAACATATATTTTTTTTCTTTTACTATGTTTAAAAAAATTAAAAAATTGTGATACTCCTTTTAAAACAAATACAAACTTAATATATACTACTTTCATCATACTCTAAAAACCTACCTTACTATACTTTAAAAACATATAAATACATCTTTTGATGACTTTGTCAAAACTTCTGGTACATCATTCCTTATAACTAACATGTCTTCAATTCTAACTCCACCAAGTCCTGGTACGTATATTCCTGGTTCTATTGTCACTACCATTCCATCTTCTAGCTTTACGTCACTCAAATGTGATAGTCTTGGCCATTCATGAACTTCCATACCAACTCCATGACCTAATGCATGTCCAAAATAATCTCCATATCCATTTTCTTTTATAATATCTCTAGAAACTTTATCTACTTCACTTGCTATAATACCATCTTGTGCTTTTTTTATACCTTCTAACTGGGCTTTTTTCACTATGTCATATATATCTAAAACATCTCTATTTGGCTCTCCCACAAAAACAGTCCTTGTCATATCTGAGCAATAATTATTATACAATGCTCCATAATCCAATGTCACTGTATCTCCATTTTCTATTATTTTGTCGCTTGCTACACCATGTGGCATACAAGTTCTAACCCCTGATGCTACTATAGTCTCAAATGACACTCCAGATGCTTTATTCTTTTTCATAAAATACTCAAGCTCTAGTGCTACATCCATTTCCCTAACACCAGCTTTTATGTATTTTAATATATGTGAAAATGCTTTATCTGCAATTTTAGCTGCTACTTTTATATTTTCTAATTCCTTCTTTGTTTTCTTTATCCTAAGTTTTCTTAAGATATTTTCTATGCTGACAAATTCAACATTTGAAAGCTTACTTTTATATTTTTTATATCTTGCATAAGTTATATTTTCTTCTTGTATTCCTACTCTTTTTATTGATTTATCTATTTCTTTCCATATATTATCTTCATCTTTTATAACTTCATAACCTACGGCCTCTCTCTTTGCCTGCTCAATATATCTAAAATCCGTTATTATATACGAATTATTATCTGTTATAAATAAAAAAGCATCATCCCCTAAAAAACCTGATAAATATGTTACATCTTCTTTTTTGTCTACAAACACAGCCTCAATATCTTTCTTTCTCATTTCTTTTCTTAAATTTTCTAATCTTTTTAGCATAATTTTTTCTCCACTTCTTTAAAATATTGTAGTGCTAGTCTTACCAAATTCCAAATATCTTAAAACCTTTTTCTCTAATTAAAACAAAACTTAGCTTAACCTCCTTCATATATATTTTTCATCAACAATGCATCTTCCGCCATTGTCCCATATGATTCACATATAATAATAGGAGTCATATCTTTCTCATGAAGTAATACTGCTAATGGTTCAAAATCTGGTCCATACTGAGTATCACACATCCTCCAATGTCTTTTTTCACCACCTTTCGTAAATTCTATTCTACTAAAATGTATATGTAAATTCTTTAATCTATAACTCCCTAATCCATTTTCTATCTTGTCTAAAACTTGTCTAAAATCTTCTATTGAGTTTAATGCTCCCATATCTCTTACATGAATATGTCCAAAATCTATTGTTGGTATAAGTCTATCATCTATCTTGCACATGCTGATTATTTCATCAACCGTGCCTAATTGATTAACTTTTCCTAATGTCTCTGGACATATTGTAATATCACCATATCCCCTATCATCCGCTTCTTTTATACTTTTTTTCAGTGTATCTTTAGCAAGCTCTAATGCTTCTTCTCTTGGCATCTTACTACAGCTTCCCGCATGCACCACTATTCTTTTTGCCCCCATCCATGACGCTGCCTCTAACGTCTTTATAATATAACCTACCGAATTATCTCTTTTTATTTCATCAATACTTGATAAGCTTATATAATATGGCGCATGTATGCTAAGAAATATATCATTTTCCAAAGCTTCTTGTTTTAAACGAGTGGCACTCTCTTTTTTTATCTTAACGCCTTTACTACACTGGTATTCATAAGCATTAAGCCCCATATTTCTTAACCATTTCGGCATCTGTAATGAGCTTTTATATCCTTCACTATAAAATAAATCTGAATTACCCGATGGACCAAATCTAATCATACATAAATTCTCCTTTATTTCTTTTCATATATATTACCACAAATGTCATAATAATACTACATCAAGATTTTCGAGAGTAATATTGCTGGTCAAGTGTCAAAGGATATCTACGTACTTACATTAACTTATCTTCTAAGTTTCTTTAAATAATCTTTTTCACTAACTCTTCTACTATCTATTGCCTTTTGTATTGTCTTATTATGTGTCCACTTATCTAATTTTTTCTGTTCTAAATATAAAATAGCATCATCATAATTTTTAAAAAGTGCTGTGGCAAAAAACCATGCAACCATCATTTTTACGTAATAATCTTCTTTATCAACAGACGCTACAATATCCAAATACTCTTTTTTTAAGTTATCCCCTAAATAATAATTCATAAGAACTCTTATCCCAAATCGTGTTACATACGTTTTATCACTTTTAATCCATTCTTTTGCTTTAATACTTAGCTTATCTAAATTCTTTTTAAATATTTTAGGTGATATCAAATCACAAGTCGCCCAATTATCTACATATGGCAAAAATTTATCCAATTCTTTTATACATTCATCATAATTTGTTATTTGATTTATTATAAGTCCATGCAAATTATTTTCCTCATAATACTTATGCGGCAAATCATTACAAAAATCCCAAACATCAGATGACTTAAAAAATTGTTTAGAAAATTCCCGTAACTTAGGAACCCTAATCCCTATCACTAATTCATCTTTTACATTGGGCATAAGCTTTTCATGAAAAAGTTTATACTCCAAATCTCCCATTTTTATTAATGTTTTTCTCACATCATTTGCCATCATTTCACCTTCTTTAACATATCTACATTAAATGATGAACCATCATCCTTTATCTTAGGGATAACAACTCTATCTACTTTTTTAACATCAATACTTAACTTATAAAGTTCTCTTAACTCTTCTAAAATACCGCCTATCATACTTATCGCATTCTCAACTTTTTCTTTTGGTGCTATAGCTCTAATTTCAAATGGTGCCAAACATTGTTTTCCATTTATTATTATATATCTACCAGCTTTTCTTACCTCACTTGTAGATATTATTCTTTCCCCATTTACTGATAATGCTTGTGCATCACTCGCCTTTAATTCATTCAATAACTTCAAAATATCATCTTGCTCAACTTCTCCATCTGCATTATCTACTTCTATTATTATCCCTTTTCCTTCTACGTCAGTTAATCCAGCAATCATTCTAGCTCTTTCTAATTCGCCTCTTAAATTCTTTTCATATAAAGTATAATTACCTTTATCATTCTCGTATTCTTTTATCTGATTTACCAATTCTTGATTTCTCGACCTTAATCCCTCATTAAGATTCTTTGTAGCTATTAATTCATCTTTTAATACTTCCATTCTAACAGATATATTTTCATTAATCTTTGAATTGTTATATGTACTTTTTAACTGCCAAGCTAGTATCATACTTAAAATCATACACATTAATGCAACAAAAAAATTTTCTTTTTTAATCATCTTTCTAACACCTCAAGCCCTGTAACTATTTTATTTACATCGTATCTATACTTTGGAACAATTATATTATTTGCTTTTTTTATATCAACCTCTAATTTATTACTTCTTAAAACTTTCAAATAACTACTATTATTGATTCCACTAAATAATTTATCACAATCGCCTAACGCTTTTATTACATAAGGTGGTGCAAGTCTTCTTTTATTTATTCTAACTGTAGTTCCTACACATATTTGTTCACTCGTCGATATTATTCTCTCATCATTTACTGACATCGCATAACAGCCAAATATCTTTAACTCATTTAAAATCTTTACTATGTCCATATCATGTACAATAAAATTTCTTATGTCATGCATATATGAAGTTTTTTTTGCAATGTTGTTATAATCTACTTTTAAATTTGCATCATTTAATTTTATTATTATACCGCTTCCTGAAATATCTGTTAATCCAGCTTCTTCATTCGCTGATTTCCAATATTTTTTTAGCCCTTCTTCTGTTTTAAAATTTTTTAAGTAGGCTTCCTTTTCTTTTATATTATAATTGATTCTCTCATTTAAATATTCTGTAATCATTTTCTCTTTTTCTAATTCTAAAACCATTTCATTAATCCTAGTTTCAATGGACTTTGTTCGTTTTTTTTCAGAACTTATTGTCCTAAACTGCATTGTAATCACAAAACTTGAAATAAAACAAATTACTACTACCAAAACCTTTTTATTCATAAAATCACCTTATTCTATACCCAACCAATTTAATATAGCCCTAAAAAAAAGCCTTATAAAGGATGCTTTTACAACATCCTCTTTAGCTACTATATCTCTACTTAATACTACATTGTCATAAACTTTATATTCTACCTTACCTAAAACTTTTCCTTTCTTAATAGGTGCTGTTATATTATCAAATACTTTTATATTTTTTTGTATCTTGTCTCTATCTCTTTTTAATAACGTTAATTTTATATCATCTTTATATACACTATCAACTTGCTTCTTTACACCTTTTTTTACATTAACCTTTTTTACAAAATCTCCACTTTTACCTATATCATAACTCTCCATATTAGCAAAACCATAGTCTAAAAGTTTTCTTGTTTCACTAAATCTTATATTTTTTGCTGGGGTCCCTAATACAACAGATATTAATCTTACATTATTTCTTTTAGCTGTCGCAACCAAGCAATATCCAGCCTTACTAGTAAAACCTGTCTTTAATCCATCTAAGCCTTCATATTTATTAATTAACTTATTTGTATTATACAAAGAAAACTTTCCATTTCTAAACGTATCTTGCCATATAGACGAAAACTCCAGTATAATAGGATAATTATTCACAACCTCTTTCGCCATAAGTGCTATATCATAGGCTGTAGAATAATGACCTTCGTCTGTTAATCCTGTACAATCCAAAAACTTTGTATCTTTCATACCCAAACTCTTTGCTCTTTCATTCATCCTATCAACAAATGCACCTTCATTACCTGATATCTTTTCTGCAAGTGCGACAGTACAATCATTTGCTGAATGTATTGCAACAGCTTTTAGCATTTCCTTTACTGTAAATTTTTCTCCTTCTTTTAGATAAACTTGCGACCCACCCATACTTGATGCATGAGCTGAGGTTGTAACTATATCATCCATCCTAAGATTATTATTTCTTATCTCGTCTACAACAATAATCATAGATATAACCTTAGTTATACTAGCTAATGGAAGTTTTTCTCTGCTATTTTTCTCAAATATTACTGTACCATTAGTTCCATCCATTAATAAACTTGCTTTTGCTGTCAATTTGTTTAGTTCATTATTACTAACATCATTGGCCTGTGCTACTACCGAAAATAAATGTAATAAAAATATAGCTATAATAACACTCGCAATTTTATTTTTCGTCACAGTAAACTGTCCCCTCTCTGGTTATTAATTATCTTTATCAACATACGCTAATATGAGTTTTTCTTCTTTTGGTTTTTCTTTTCCATATATATAAGATTCTTGTAACACCTCCCTCGCTAAATCAAGCTTTTCATCTCTATTTGTATATAAAGTAGCTAACACATCACCTTTTTTAACTCTATCTCCTGTCTTTTTATTTAACAAAATCCCTGCACTATGATCTATTACACTAAGTTTTGTCTCTCTGCCTGCTCCTAAAATCATAGAAGCTCTTCCTATTATTTTAGTATCTATTTTTTCAACATATCCGTCTTCTTTTGCTAAAACCTTACTCTCTATTCTTGCCTTTTCAAACAAGTCATAATCATCTATTACCCTTTTGTCTCCACCTTGCCTTTCTATTAATTCTCTAAATTTATTTAACGCTCTACCACTTTTTACTGCGTCTAAAACTTTATCAAAGCACTCATCATACGTACCAACATTAGCTAATTCTAGCATTTTAGCTGCTAATGTATATGATACTTCTTCTAAATCTTTAGGACCATTACCTTTTAATGTTTCTATCGCTTCTATAACTTCTAGCGAATTACCTATAGCCTTTCCTAAAGGTCTATCCATCAAAGTTATGTATGCTACAGTTTCTCTTCCAACATGACTTCCTATGCTAACCATGGCTTTTGCTAATTTTTTCGCACTATCTAGGTCTTTCATAAATGCCCCGCTTCCAACTTTTACGTCAAGGACTATTTTATCAGCACCTGCCGCTATCTTCTTACTCATTATACTACTAGCAATTAGAGGTATGCTATTTACTGTAGCTGTTAAATCCCTCAATGAATAAAGCTTTTTATCAGCAGGTACCAAATTACCTGTTTGACCAGCTATTGCAATAGATATATCTTGTATATTCTTTATGAAAGTTTCTATAGATAACTGTGTATTAAAGTTTGGTATTGATTCTAATTTATCTATAGTACCACCTGTATGCCCTAATCCTTTGCCTGACATTTTTGCAACAGGCACTCCATATGATGCAACAATTGGCGCTAATATCAAAGTGGTTTTATCTCCAACTCCTCCTGTGCTATGTTTATCAACTTTTATTCCTTTTATCTTTGATAAATCTATCATATCACCCGACTTGGACATTATCTCTGTTAAATTTGCTGTCTCTTTTTCTGTCATTCCATTTAGAAAAATAGCCATCATTAATGCTGCTGCCTGATCATCAAATATCTTATCTTGGCAATAATTATCTATAAAAAATTTTAAGTCAGAATATGACAATTCCTTTTTATCTCTTTTCTTCTCAATAATACTATACATTTTTAACTTACCTTCTTTCTTCAATTTTTACTAAAATAATGCATTAACAAAATCCTTTGGATTGAATTCTTGTAAATCATCTACTCCTTCTCCTACACCTATTAAGCAAACAGGTATATCAAGTTCTTTATTTATAGATATAACTATACCACCTTTTGCCGTACCATCTAGTTTTGTCAAAACTAATCCATCAATTCCTACAGCTTCTTTAAATGTCTTTGCCTGTGATACCGCATTCTGACCAGTTGTTGCATCCAAAACTAAAAGAGTTTTACAATTAGCGTTAGGAAGCTCCTTATCTATAATTCTATATATTTTCTTTAATTCTTCCATCAAATTCTTCTTTGTGTGTAATCGTCCTGCTGTATCACATATTAAAACATCATACTTTTTAGCTTTTAATGCTCCCAATGCATCAAATACAACTGCAGCCGGATCTTTTCCTTCTGGATGTTTTATTATATCAGCTCCTACTCTATTAGCCCACAAGTCTAATTGTTCTATTGCCGCTGCCCTGAATGTATCCCCCGCTGCTAGTAAAACCTTCTTGCCCTTGCTTTTATATAAATTGGCAATCTTACCTATAGATGTTGTCTTACCAACACCATTTACCCCTATAATAACTAAAACCAATTGTTCTTCAGGTATCTCAAGTTTAAAACTTCTTTGATTTAGTATATCTTCTATTATGTCTTTCAAAATATCCTTTATTCCTGATGCATCTGTAATTCTTCTTTTCTTTACCTCTTCTTTTAATCTTTCTATTATGTCCATAGATGTCTCTACACCTATATCAGCTGTAATTAAAATTTCTTCTAATTCTGAAAAAAGATCCTCATCAATTTTAGTAAACATCCCTAAAACACCATCTATTTTTTCTGCTATACTATCTCTAGTTTTCTTTAGTCCATTCTTTAACTTATCAAAAAAACCCATACTACTCTTTCCTTTCTTTTATCTATTTTCTAACTTTTAGTTGATCTAATTTCAATGAAACAATTTTAGATACCCCTTTTTCCTTCATTGTTACACCATATATAGTATCTGCACTTTCCATTGTCCCTTTTCTATGCGTTATTAATATAAACTGACTAAAATCTACGTGCCTTCTTATGTATTCTGCAAACTTATATACATTAGCATCATCTAAAGCCGCTTCTATTTCATCTAATATACAAAATGGTGCAGGCCTTAGCTTTATTATTGCAAATAACAACGCTATTGCTGTAAATGCTCTCTCTCCTCCAGATAATAACATCATGTTTTGAAGTTTCTTTCCTGGCGGCTGAACCTGTATTTGAATCCCACTCTCTAATACATTATTTTCATCTTCTAATACAAGTTTCGCTCTTCCTCCTTCAAACAATTCATTAAACACCACATTAAAATTCTCATTTATAATTTTAAATTGCGTTATAAATTGTTCTTTCATAACTTGTGTAATTTCTGATATAACCTTTTTTAAGTTTTGAACAGATTTCTCCATATCACTTTTTTGGTTTATCATAAATTCATAATGCTCTTTTACTTTTTTGTATTCTTCTATTGCTAAAACATTCACATCCCCTAAATCCTTTATACTAGTCTTTAAATCATTTATTCTTTTCATAGATACTTTTTTGCTTGAATCTTTATTCAAACTAATCGCATTTTGATAAGTCAGTTCATAATCTTCCCATAACCTATCTTTTAAACAATTTATGTCGTCTTCTACTTTTTCTTTCTTATTAGACACTCTAGTAAACTCCTCTTTTAATACAACTATATTTTTATTTATATTGCTAAGATTTAAAAAACTCTTTTCTATATATTTGGCCTTATCCTCTTTCTCCTTTTCTATTTCTTGTATCTTTTGACTCATACCATCTTTATTTTTACTTTCATCTTCCAATTTTTTCCTTAACATTTCTATATCTTTATTTAAAGCTTTTGTCGTGTTTTGATATTCTTCCCTTTCTTTTGTCTTTTTAGCTATATCAGTCTTTAAACGATTTATGTTATCATCATCCATCTGGATAAAATTACTAACACTTTGTATAGAGTCTATAACTTTATTTAAATCAATCTTCATTTGCATAACTCTACCTTGCAAATTTTCTCTCTCTCTTAATTTACTTTTATGCTTTTCTTTATTTTTAGATACCCCAATTTGTATATCTTCCATTTCTTTTTCTAATTCACAAAGCCTTTTTTTATCATTTTCATATTTCTCTTTAGTTTTATTTTCTTCTTCTAATATATCTTCTTTCTCTTTTATTTTCTTCTCTAAATTACTCTTATGATTTTTCATATCATCCTCTATACGTTCTTTTAAGCTCATGTCTTTTAACAATGCTATTTCATAATCCTTTTGATCCTTCCTACAACGCAATAACTCCTGTTTCTTATTCGATAAATCAATATCAATATTTTCTAACTCATTTCTTAATTCTGTCTCTTTTTGTTTGTTATCTAATATAATTTTTTCTAATTCTTCTATTTGTCTACCTCTTGCAAGAATTCCTGTTTCTTTATTAAGACTTCCTCCTGTTATTGCTCCTCCTACACTCAAAAACTCTCCTTTTTTAGTCACTATCTTAAATTTATGCTTAAATTTCTTGGCCATTTCTATACCAGACTGTAAGTCAGATACTATCACAACTTTACCCAAAAAACTTAAAATAATATTATAGTATTTGTAATCATATGATATTACTTTACTTCCAAATCCTATAAATCCTTTTGTACTTTCTATTTTATTCATTAAATCCTTTTCAAATTCTCTTCCTTCTACCGAAGATATTGGCAAAAATGTCGCTCTTCCTAAATTATTTTTCTTTAAATATTCTATTATATTTTTTGCTTCATTTTCTGTATCAGTCACTATGTACTGAAGTGCATTTCCTAAAGCTACTTCAATTGCAGTCTCTAGTTCTTTTGGAACTGTTATCAACTTCAATAACACACCATAAACACCTTTTTTAAACTTATCATTTTTCTCAATAAGTTTTAAGACATTCTTCACACTCCTTGTATAACCTTCAAAATTATCTTCTAAATCTTTTAAAATTTTAGATTTAGAAATATTACTATTTATATTAACAACAGTATCATTTAAAAGCTTGGTATTGTCTTCATATTTTTTTTCTAAATCTTTTACCAAAAGTTCTATTTCTTTTGCTCTATCACTTTCTTTTATCAAAAGATCTTGACTATTTTTTATCTTATTACAAACAGCTTCTAAATCTTTATTAAAAAATGAAACTTTATCCTTATCTTGATTTAACTCCTTTTCTAGTTCTTGTTTCTTTTCTTTAATACTCTGCAACAAATTTTCCGCATTACTTATACAATTAGTTGTTATTGTTTTTTCATTTAATTTTTCTAAATAACTATTATTTAATCTTTCCATCTCATTCTGCTTGTCATTTAAGTTATCTAATACATTATTTAATTTCTTTTCTTCATCCTCTAACTTTTTTTCTGTTTCACTTTCCTTTTCTTTCATTTTTTTTAATTTATCTTTTTTACTCTTTTGGTCCTTTTCTTTGTCTAAAACTTCATCATTTAATTTTCGCACTTCATCTTTTAACCTAAAAATATTTAAACTCGCACTATTTATTTTTTCTTCATCTACTTTTATTTGATACGCAAACTCACTAAGCTTTCCCTCACTTTTATAAAATATATTTTTAGTCTCTTCTAGTCTTTTATCTATTTCCTGCAATTTTTGATTTTCACTATTATATGTATCTTCTTCTTTTTTTAATTCCATCTCTTGTTTCGTTACTAAAGAAAGAGATTCTTCATACTCTACTTCTATTTGTTTCTTCTGTTCATATGCCTTTCCTATTCTATCAATATATGATAAAACTTCCGCCTCCTTTAATTCTTCACTCAATTCTAAATACTTTTTAGCTTTTATAGATTGCTTTTCTAAAGGATCTAGTTGACCTTTTAAAACTTCTACTGTGTCATTTATTCTTTCTATATTATCACTTGTTTCTTTTAGCTTTTTTAATGACTCATTTTTACGTGTTTTATATTTTACTATACCAGCTGCCTCTTCAAAAACAGCCCTTCTATCTTCTGATTTTGTACTTAAAATCTCATCTACTCTGCCTTGTCCTATTATAGAATATCCATCTTTTCCAATTCCTGTATCCATAAGCAACTCATGAATATCTTTTAATCTACATTGATTATTATTTATCAAAAACTCACTCTCACCAGAGCGATACAATCTTCTTGTTATAATAACTTCCGAATAATCTATTGGCAAACTCTCATCTTGATTATCTAAAATAATACTAACCCTTGCAAAGCCCATAGATTTTCTATTCTCTGTGCCTGCAAATATAACATCTTCCATTTTTCCGCCTCTTAAACTTTTAGCGCTTTGCTCACCTAATACCCATCTTATACAATCAGAAATATTACTTTTACCGCTCCCATTAGGCCCTACAATACATGTAACACCTCTTTCAAAATCCATCCCTATCTTTTCAGCAAAAGATTTAAATCCCTGTATCTCAATTCTTTTTAAGTACATAAAATATCCCTCTTTTTGTACAAATTTACTACATGTACTATTTTAACATATTTTTTTTTAGATATCTATAAATCAGTGAAGATTTTTGAGATCAATCTTGCACGCCAAATGTACGTACTCATTCACTGAATTGTATCTATTTCATTAAAATCCCCGTTTCATCCTTTCTATTACTTTCTATAGACTTACTATTTACGTACGATGTTTCTTCTGGTATCATACTTTTTCGTCTCTTTTTATTTCCACCTTGTTTATCTAATAAATACTCATATACACTTTTATCTTTACTCTTTGATGCTAAATAAATTGCATCTTCATTTATTCTAGCACCATTTTCAATTAAATATTTTATTATAAACATCTGATCTTTTTTATCCTGTAATTCATCATATTCGCATAACTCATCTTTTTTACAATGCGCTTGAAACATATCACATGCATAAATCAAAGCTGTCACACCATATTGATTTTCATTATTTATAAATGATTCACTACTTTTTCCTAAATATTTAATTAAATACTTCACTATATTTTTGTATCCAAAAATACACGCATACGCTAGTACATTATTCCCAAAATTATCTCTTATGTTTATATCAGCGCCTTTTTTCAATAAACTTGTTACTATGTTTGTATATCCTAAACAACACGCTTTAATTAAAGCTGTTTCGCCATCTTTATCTACACAGTTTATTGTGTCTTTTATATTTATCGCTTCTACTGAGCTTAATCCTCCAGTTTCTACGGCATACATCAACAATGTCTTCCCATCTTTTTCATCTATGTACTCTTTATAATTATCCCTTGTAATCAAATATTTTATAATTTCTGAATTTTGACTTTCTACAGCATACCTTGCTACTGTTTTATTTTTTACATCTTTGTGATTTATGTTTGCACCTTTCTTTGTTAGATATTGTACTATATCTAAGCTATTACTTTGTATTGCATACATTATAGCTGTTTTTTTAAATTTATCTTCATAATCTAACTCAATACCTTTTTCAACTAAATACTCTACTATGTCGAGTTTTCCTTTTTTGCATGCATACATCAATAATGTTTCTCTTCCTTTATATAAAACATCTATATCAGCTCCGTTGTCTAAAAGGCATTCTAATACATCCTTGGTATCATTGTTACAGGCATACTTTAACATCTTTTTTATATGCCTATCTTTCCTTAAATTAAAACCATTTTCTAAAAGATAATTCACTATATCATAACGTCCAGTTTTACAAGCATAAACTATCGGCGTATTTTTATATTTATCCTCTAAATTTATATTCACATCCTGCTCTACCAATGTTTTTATTTTTTCTATATCGCTTTCTTTCATTTTACACGCACATGTTAATTCTTCAAAAATCTTATTAGCTAAAATTCTTATAATTTCTATATTTTTAAAACGTGACGCTAATTCAATTGGAGTATTACCATATTGATCTTTTGCTATAACGTCAGCGCCTTTATCCAATAATATTTCTACTATATCTGTATAACCTTTTTTACATGCCATATGTATAAGTTTTTCCCCTTTATTTTTTGTTCTTAAATCTTCTAATCTATCTAATAGATCTTCTGGTTCATAAATATCTTGATTTATATTAGCACCTTTTTCTATTAATATACCAAGTATATCTTTTTTATTATTAGCACATGCAACAACACAAAGCCAACTTAAAACTTCTTCTGGCATATATATTCTTTCATTCAATAATTCTCTTAATTCTTTCTCATCACCAATTTCACAACTTAACTGTAATTTCATTAAAATTTCAAGCCATAACATATCTTCTATTTCTTCACTATTTTTATCAATGGCAATTTTTAATGCATCCTCTCCAAAATCATTTACAACAGTTATGTCAACATCCATATTTAATATCATGTTTACTATATCGGAATCCAAAGAATAACAAGCACATTGTAACGGTGTTACTGATTGTTTACTTTTTATATTCACTTTTGCTCCATTATTTATTAAAACATCCACTATATCTTTAAATCCTTTAGTACATGCATGAAATATAGGTGTCATGTTATTTGAATCTTTTGCATTTACATTAGCACCATTATCTATCAAAAGTTTGACCATTTCGATGTCTCCTTTGATAGCTGCTATATGTAATGGTGTTATTTTTTCTGAATCTTCTACATTTATATAAGCATTATTATCTATTAGCATTTCAATTATTTTTTTATTACCTTTAGTAACCGCTATATGCAATGGTGTCTTTTTCTCTGTTTTAGTTTTTTGGTTAACCTGAGCATTTTTATTTAATAATATTCTTACTGAATCTTCATTTTGGAACAAACATGCTAAGTGCAATGGCACAAATCCATTCTCATTTTTTTCATTTATTGATACATCTTTTTCTCTTTCTATTATATATAGTAAAATATCATTACATCCCTCTTTGCAACATATATGAATAATATTATTTCCATAAAGATCTACTTCTTTTAAGCTCACACCATGTTCTAACAATATTTTCACTATATTAAAATTTTTATTTTCGCAAGCGGCATGTAAAGCCGTAATTTTATTCGAACCATTCTTTTCGTCTATTCTTGCTCCATTTTCTAATAATATCTTAACTATTTCCTCATAAGACCCCAGCACACAAGCATAAAACAAGGCTGTATTTCCACTTCTATCTTTTAAGTTTAAATCTGCATTATATTCTATTAATTTTAATAGTATGTTTTCATTTATGGCCCAAAATACAGGCGTTCTTTCTGTTTTATCTCTAGCATTTACATTTGCTCCATTCTGTAATAATAAATCTACAATATCTATATTTTCACTAACAACAGTTTTAAACAATTCCATATTTAAAACCTTTTCCGAAATTATCGACTTTGCATTTGATTTTAACAACACTTCTACTTTCCTTTTATTATTATATTCACAAGCGAATTTAAATTCTTCTTCAATTTTTCCTTTGTACATTTTATCAACTAATAAATTTACAATATCTATATTTTCGTTGATACATGCTAACCCTAACGGGGTAATTCCTTTATTGTTTTTAATATCTAACTTAGCTCCATTATTTAATAACAATTTAACTATATCTGGGTTGTTATTTTTACAAGCTAAGTGCAATGGAGTATCCCCTGACTGGTTTGTCATATTTATATATTCTAATACTTCATAATTCATTCTATTTTTATTTTTTTGTCCTAAATTTTCTAAAAAATTTTTTCTAAGTGGCACAATCCTTAATATTCTGTCTATTTTTTTTAATGGAATACTTGTATTACCATATAATTTTATTCTCTTTTTCAATTTTTCTCCCAAGTCTTCATTTACTAATAATTTGACTATTTCTTTATGTCCATTAGAACATGCTAAATGTATAGGCATATTACCATCGTTATCTTTTACACCAACATTTACACTTTTATCTATTAGTAATTCTACTATATCTAAATTCCCACAAGCACATGCTATATGTAAAAAAGTAAATCCTTTATCATTTTTGTTATTTAAATCTAAATCTTCATTTTCTTTTAATAATTCTTCTATCTCCTTTCTTTTATTTGTTAAACAATAAATCCTAACTAATTTATAAATTTCTTCATTATTCATTTTTTTCTTCTCCTCATAATAATCAATACTTACTCTTCTTTATTAATACACTAAATTTTTAATAATATTTTATCACAACTTCTCTATAACACAAAAATATAACGTAAGTACGGAGATGTCCCCCGCCTCTAAGCTTGAAAAAGCGTAGGCGGTGAGTACATATTTACAATGAAGACGAGAGTTCAAGCTCCGACGTAAATTATAACGCGTCCTTTAGGATGCACACGGATTTGAATGGTAAG
>JBGUYI010000132.1:0-4141 GCA_045118635.1 Acetivibrionales bacterium | reverse complement strand
TATTAGTTGAATACAGTTCATCTTCGAGGGTATGAACCCATACCATAGATACTTTGAGTTACATTGGATCCTGATGCACTACGAACCCATATTTTAGTACTAATGTCTGATAATCGGAGTTGTACTTTTCCTTGAGTATCATAGAACAAATGAGGTGTTGCAGGTCTTAAATCAGGATTACTTGATGATAGGATATCCCCCCATTCTGAACCTCCTCCCGGTGCAGATACACTACTTCCTATATGTACTCTTACTTCAACTGTGGAGTCATTATATCTTACAGTATAATCACTTGTATTAAAATGTGTTTTCCATCCAGTTACTTGTACTTGGGTAGAATTATTATTAGTTGAATAATATTTATTAGTATAATGGAGTTGCAAGTACATATGTTATTGAATTATTTAAATTAGTACTGCCTGTAGCTCCATATAATACAACATTACGATTGGTTCTGATACTAACCCATTTTGTCCTATCTGTAGATGTATGGAAATTAGCTGAAGTATCAATTAATGGAGCATAACTTGTATTCAAAGTTCCAAGAACATGCTCTGTTGTTGTTTGATTAACACTACCGGTTAATTGAATGTGTCCTAAAATTCCATTAGAATACAGTTTAACATTATTATTTACATCTTGTACTTTTTTAAAACCTTTAACTTTTACTTGCACTTTACTGGTATTAGTTGAATATTATTTTTTTCCCTCTTTCTATTGTTTGGTAAGAGTTTAGATTGAGTATAAAAGAAGTCGTTCTCATTTTCTAAAAAATTAAAATTTTCGAATAAAAAAAAATAAAAAATTTGAATTGTCGTGATATATTATGGCGAGTTATACATATAAACAATTAATTAAACAAGCGAAAACTTGTCAAACTAACGTAAAAAGCAAATATAAACTAGATATGACGGATAAATGGGCATATTATTTCGCTAAAGCCATTTTGAATCCTAAAAAAGATATTAAAAAAATAAGTTTTGGAGATAATCCAAAACCAACACAAGATAAGATAAAAACAAAAGCTACTAAAGCAGAATATATTCAATTAGCTAAAGATTTAGTTGCATTTGTTGAAGGTCCTAAAAAAAGATTACCTAATTATCTTACTTTCAAAGGCAAAAAAGTTGCACCAAGATTATTAACATATGATTTTGCTAAAGTATTAGTTAAATATGATGCAAAAGGAAAATTCCAGTCAGAAGTTGTAATAGCTAATAGTGTATTCACCAAACCTAAAACAACAACTACAACCACTAAAACCACTACTAACACTTCAACTGCTAAAAAAGCAACAACTACAAGTAAATTAAAGGATTATCTAACCAATCAAGGATGTAGTGGTATGGGCCAATGCACTGGGTATTACTGCGGGTGTAATAGTCTACAGCAATGTTTCTACAGACTTACTGGTATTAAGGTAGATGAGAAAACAATTGCTGGTGTTGCCGGAACCACTACTTCAGGTACTGATCATCAAGGACTTAACACTACTGTAGCTTGGTTTAATAAGAAGTATAATAAGAATGTTAAGATAACTTGGTATAATTTCAGCGACCTTGGTAAAAATGATAGTGAAAGATGGAGTAAATTATCCAGTTTGATTAAAAAAGGTGCAGTATTCTGCCATATTTTATATAGGAATAAATGGGGTCATTATGAAGTTCCTAAAAGTGTTGGGGACAGTAGTTTGAAGATACTGAATAGTTTAGGTGACCAATGTGGTTCAGGTACTTACTGTGGATACATTGAAACTCGTAGCAAATCAGATCAAAGAAGTTATATTAATGGTATAAGTCAGAAAAGTGTTGCAGTATTAACTGTTTAAATGTAGGAGTTTTTTTTAAATGTCTATTTTACAGAAAATTAAAGATTTTTTTAAAAGAGAAAACAAAGATGATGCTATTGTTATTGAAGCAAGTAATGCAGAGGATTTGGCTGAACAGCAGAAGATTATTGATAAGAAGTATGCTGATGAAGGTTTGACTGATGAAGTCCTTGAGATGCAAGTTGCTTTGAATAAGAAAAGGAATGAGTTAAACATTCCTGATGGTAATAATCTTGTTAATGGTGATTTTGTACAATAAAATTTGACTGTATATTTGTTTATGACCCACTGAATAACCCTATTTTGGGGTTTTTTGGTGGGTCTATTTTTTTTTGGTTGTATATTATATTTTTTTTAAACTTACAACCGATAAATTTATATAGTATGACAGATATACTTTTATGTACATGATTGTTCCGAAACACCGGAACATTCAGTACATACCAAAAAAATTTCAAATAAAAAAAATTTATAAGGAGTGTGAAAAACTATGGAAAATTTATTTGAAACCAAACAAGAATTAATAACAAAATTAAAAGACGCAGAAGACAGGCACACAAACAAGAAATCAGAACTCAAAAAGAAAGAAAACCAAATCTGGTTAGAAACTGATTTCAGAACATTAGGTTACACAAACGAAGACACCCGAAGAGCATACGTTTCAAGAGAAACTAATGATCTCAAAAGAGAAAAAGAATTAGTAGCTAATGAAATAACAATGCTGAAAAGAGAGTTAAACCTCTGTGATGACAAAATTAAATTAGTTTCATTCTAAAAAAATGGAGTGAATAGTATTATATTAAAATATTTTGTTTAAAAAGAATATCGTTGTATGTTATATAATATGGTTCTTCTAATATATTATTAATATAGACTAAATATAAAATGAGAGGGATAAAAAAAATATAAGATAAGAAAAATAAAGGAGAAGAATAATTTTTGAGTACTAATAAAAGGAGGATTATTCTTTTAAGATTTTATTATTTTATAAATGGAGTAGAAAAATATTATTTAGGGAAGATAAATTATATGGGGGAAAATTTTTTTTTGTATCATTGAAGATAAAATTTTTATTATATCTGACTAATTAAAATATTTTTGTAAAGTTGCAAAAAAAATATTTTTCCTAAATAATTGCAAATATTCCAAAAAAATATTGAGATCTTCAGGACAATACTTTTTTATCAAATATTCAAAAGTTTTATTTTTTTCACCGGATTTTTTTTATCATAATATTTTTTTTAGGTCACCTCCTTTTTTTATGGGTGTCTATAAAAAAAATAATAGTCTGTTAGAATTAAATAGGAATGTTATGAAAGATTATACAAGTATAAGAGTGTCTCATGCAACGAAGTCTAGGATAAAGGGTCTGGCTTTAACATCTACTGAAACTTTTGATCATATTCTTTTAAGATTGTTGGATACGAAACTCAAGGGTAGGGAGATTTCGTATAAGCTTAAGGATAAGAATTCAAGTCATGAGTTAGGTGTTAAGGTGGATTGGGGTAATCCTGAACAGAATATTTTATACTATGATGATGAAAATAATTTAATGTCTGAAATACCAGGATGTTCTTCTAATAATGAATCGTCAATAGAGAAATGGGTCTTATTTATTGATAATATTAAGAAGTTGGATAATTTATTTTATATTTTATCTGTTCTTGATGTTGATGAATCTATTGACGCGGGGGAATTCATTATAAGTAGGGTATCCTAATTTTTCTATTTTTTTGTCAAGCGGTTTTATCTATCTTTTGAATAGAAAAATTATAATGGTTAATCTTTTAATTGGGGATAGGAGATTTTCTATTCGGCGAATAGAAAAACAATAAAGGATAAACTTTTTATAAATTTTCTATTCCGATAGATTCAGTGAATAGAAAAAAGAGGAGTATAAAACTTTTCAATGATTTTCTATTCTGTTGAATAGAAAAAGAATAGTGATAAAATCGAAAAAGATTGCTGTTAAATTTCTATTGGGTAGTTTTTCATTGAATAGAAAATTTGTGATGATAAACTTTTCAAAGAATTTCTATTCAGTAGTATTCTGTTGAATAGAAAATTTATTGTTAAAAACTTTTCAAAGATTTTCTATTGGCTTATGTGGTAGTGAATAGAAATATTTGGTGGTATAAATTTTTCAAAGATTTTGTATTCGGTTTTTTTCATTGAATAGAAGTTTTTGTGTTAATAATTTTTTTGTATTTTTTCTACTCCTTAAATTTTTGAGGGTTAGTTTTTTATACTTGTTCGTGTAATACTATTATTTATAGTATATATTGTTTGAGTATTGCATTGTATCTGTTATTG
>JBGUYI010000131.1:0-3717 GCA_045118635.1 Acetivibrionales bacterium | reverse complement strand
TGAAGAAGCAGAGCATGCAGCAAAATTTGCAGAATTACTTGGTGAAGTAGTAACAGATTCAACAAAGAAGAATCTAGAAATGAGAGTTGCAGCAGAAAATGGTGCAACAAAAGGCAAGACAGATTTAGCAAAGAGAGCAAAAGAAGAAGGATTAGATGCAATCCATGATACAGTCCATGAGATGGCAAGAGATGAAGCTCGACATGGTAAAGCATTAAAAGGTCTCTTGGATAGGTATTTTAAATAATATATATTATTTAGTTTAATAAAGAATAGGGGTCCAAAAGACCTCTATTTTTTTATTTCTTTGTTAAATTTGACAACAATTAAAGATAAATGGAGCGCTTTAGTAAGTGGGCATTGTTAAATTTGACAAGATATAAGAAGTTATTAATCTCTGATTAATAAAAATATAATATGTTTATTACTGAAAAGTGTTATGTTGACAGTATGTTTCTATGCGGATAGAATTGAGATATATTTATTATGGCATATAAGATAGGAATGGTTAAAAATATGAAAAAACTTATATTTTTTTTGTTAATAATGTGTTTATTATTTGTTTTGACAGCATGTTCAACATCGCAAGATAAAAAAGAAATAAGCGTTAATTCTTCCAATTACGTAGATTATTTTTCTATTCAAGTTGAATGCGGTGAGGTTTGTCGTTCTGATGGTAGTAAAATACACTATGGTGAACGACGTGACGATGCTCGAATGCCATTCAAAATAAAAGTTGTTCCAAAAAATGGAGTAACAATAAAAAGATTAGATGTTTCTTTGAATGTTAAGTTTCACGTGGTTGTAGTAGCGTCCACCGGTTATACAAAGAGTACAAGCGATCAATACAAATATATGGCTTGTGATGGTATGACGTTTTCGGAGCTAGTAACCTCATATTCGTGGACATATCAATGTCCTCGAATGTGTTATTGTACGTTTGAAAGTTATACCATTAGATACAGTATGGAAGGAGTTGTACTCGCATAATATTTTAATGGTTTACTTAACATAATAAAGAATAGGGGTCCAAAAGACCTCTATTTTTTTATGTTTTCGCAAAAAACATGACATTTTTACAAATTTTGACTTTTAAACAGTATTTTTGTGGCAACTTTGTTGCACTTTGGATGCTATGATAGGACTTGTGCGATGAAAATCTTCGCGTTTTTGCCCTTAAGTGCAAGTAAATTCGAAGAATAATAAAAGAGTAACGCACACATAAGTATATAAAATATAAGATATTTTTTATAAGGAGAAACAAAAAATGATCTTAAGAAACAAAATAATTATTATTACATTGATTACAATCGTTGCTCTTGTAGGAGTAGGTTATGCTACATGGACACTTGCAACAGAAAAAACCAGTGATGTTAATGGTGGTGGATCAGTAATGGCTGCTATCGAAGCATCAAATGTTGTTGTTAAAGATGCTGATGGAAATGCAATTACAGATCTATATATCATTTGTGCTTCACCAAATGATGAAGATATGTACTGGTCAACATCTTCCGATGGAAGTGATCGTATAGCAGTACTTAAGTTATATGGTTCAGTAAATGAAAATGATTTTGATTATCTTGATTTTTCTACATATACTGGAACATTTACTTCTACTATGACAGGAGCACCTAATTCAACAAATTGGATTAATCTTCCAGTTTTTAATTTAGAAGCATCAGTTACATCCGAAGACAAAGATGATGATGTATGTTACACATATACATTACCTGAGTTAAGTTATAAACAAACACCAGAAACAATGACACAAGTTTCAGCATTACACACAGAGGTAAATGCATTAAGCTTAACTATTACAATTGGTTTCAGGGTTACATCTGTAGCATAAGAGGTAATAAATGGGTTCAATTACGATTATGGCAATAGTCGTAGTTGCGATAATGGCAGTAACTATATTTGGCTTAGCTTGGATCGGTTATACATCATGTATTAAAAAATACAAGATAGAACTCGAACAGGGTAAGCATGATATAGAGTTGTGCAACGAGCTATATAATAAAAAAGATAAAAAAGTTGTAGGTAAGGCTATTAGCTATACTATAACTTTTATAATATTAATAGTTTTAATTGGTCTATTTATTACAGGTATCATCTTTATATCTAACAATAATAGTTTTTCAATAAATGGCAACACGACATTGGTTATTAAGTCTGGTTCTATGTCAGGCTATTATGACAATAGGCTTGCTGAAAGATATGAAGACTTGGGTTATAATAAAAATCTGCAATTTAGTAAAGGAGATATTTGTTTCTTTGAAAAACCAGGCACGGAACTAATAATAGGCGAGGTATACGCATATTCTTATAAAAATGTTATTGTGACCCATAGATTGATTGATATAGAAGAAGTAAAAGATAGTGAAGGAAATATAATAAAAACATATTATGTTTTTAGAGGTGATAATAATCAATCAAGAGATCAAGCATTAGTTACTTCTGACAAAATTTTATATCATTATACTGGAAACAAAATCCCATATATTGGATATTTATTATTATTTGCTCAATCTTATTTTGGAATGTGGTGTTTAATTTGTGTGATTGGTATTATCATTTGTGCTGATGTTGTTTTACGAAAAATAAAGAAGCTTAACGACCAAAGGATTAATCAACTAGGAGGTGTTATAAATGAACAAATTTAAAATAGCACTTACTTTAGTTATACTATGTATCCTTATTTCTGGAATAACCTGTGGAGCCGCATATGCCACATGGATATATGATGATGATTTAATTGTTAATAAAAATATCGGGTTTATGGTTCCAGAATGGAACTTTGATGAAGATACGGATTTTGCATTGCGTGGGAATATACAAGATACTAATTGTGCATATTTAGTACCAACACAAGAAACATCTATTGTTCGTGGTAGTGCTGAGGCAGTTAGACTTACAAATACGGCTGGTACTCAAGGTAAGACCCATAGCTTTATGGTTGATTTGGATAGAGATTATACTGTTGGAGAAATTAAAATCCAAAAGGTATCATTTGACTATTATTATGCTAGCAAAAGACAACAACAAGGTAAGGGTTTTCCAAAAGTTCAACTATTCTATTATAATCCTGCAAATAGTACTTATCAGAAAGTAGGTAATAATTATGGTGGTGGAGAAACTGTTGCCACACTCTCTCCATTTACAGTAACAAATATAGATGAAGGGTGGTGGCACTTAGAATATTTTATTACGGCGCTAGCTCCAACATTCGGTGACCATGGGGATACTGTAATAAGTGAAACACAAATAGTAAATGCCATAAAAATTAGTGATGATTATATTTATGATTTTAATTCAACTACAGCATTTATTGTTATAGACAATTTAAAGTTTAGTTCAGCAGCATCTACAAAATTGGGTTTATTTAATGGCACAAATAGTTTTAAAGTTGGAAAATATTATTGGATGAAAGTTGCTTGGGCGGGTGAAGTACACTCTGTTGTAATTACATTTAGTGATGATGGTAGTGATGATCCTGTTTGTGTATATACACCATCAGCTAAGAGCCCATTCTACATTAAAGGATTAAGGACCGGAACAGTTGTTATCACTTGTACTATGGTGGTCGGCGATGAACATCAAGTGCTGTCTATTTCTAATACAATTACCGTAACTTAGAAAAAAATAGTTATATAGTAAAAAATAGAGGTTTAAAACGCCTCTATTTTTTCTTCTTTGCAGAGAAAATCAAATAGAAGA
>JBGUYI010000130.1:0-5624 GCA_045118635.1 Acetivibrionales bacterium | reverse complement strand
TATTTCATTTATTCTTCCTATGAGTTATTTTTATAGCAAGAACAAAACCAAAAAGACAGCAATCATACTTATGATAATTTTTTCAATCACCACATCTCTCATAGCAATTTTTACTAATGTATATATGATATTCCCACTCTATGGACTTTCAGGAAATGCAATCGTAGGTCCATTCAAAGCGTTGTTTCCTTTTGTAGATAGCGTCTGGCAAGTAATGCTCATATCTATCCTTCCATTTAATTTAATGAAGATAGCAATAAATAGTATTATCGCCCTCATTCTCTACAAAAAAGTTTCAACCTTTGTCCACCGCCACCAGTAAGGAACAAGGTGGATGAGTTATTAATCAAAATATTATTAAAAGAGGAATCATAAATGCATATAAGATTTAAAAATATAATATTTAAACTAATATCACTGTGTGCCATAATCTATGGGTTTTTTGTTATGACAAAAGATCCAGTAAAAATGACTTATTTTACTATGCTTTCCACATTATTTTTAGGAATTGTTACAGCGATATTTCTATATATAGAAATAAAGAGTATAAAAAATATCCCACCTATATTTCACATAATGCGTCTTCTTGCAATAGTATTTATAACAGTTACATTTGTTGTATACAATGTCATCCTTGCTCCAACATATGAAAGAGGTATACTTGCATCACTAGCCGAAGATAGTTATGGTAGTCTAGCTTTTCATGTGATTTCACCAATATTTGCCTTGATTGATTTTTTTGTTACAAAGTATGATTATAGATATAAAAAACAAGATGCTATTTATGCAGTTTTACTACCGTTAATTTATGAGATCTATATAATAATTCTTGGACTTTGCGGAGTAACATGGAAACCTGGTGCGGTAGAAATGAAAGCCCCTTACAATTTTTTAAATTTTTACGCTCCATGCGGCTGGTTTGGTTTTGATTTAGGTAATGTCAATGAAGCCACACTAGGGATAGGGGTGTTCTACATAATTTTAATATTCATTATAGTTTTTTACTTGCTTGCAAGGCTCATGATTTCTATAAAAAATAATTTAAAATAATTTAAGGGGAAAAACGATGAATAAGGATTTTTACACAAATTACCAGCAAGGTGAAAACAGACAAAATGCTGCAGAAAACAAAAAAAGTCATAATATTATGGCAGATGTCCGTAATTTATATGAAAAAGTAACATGTATCGTCCCAATTATTACATTTTTAGCTTTTGTAGTATTTGTCAGTTTGAATTTTTTGAAAATGAATGCTGATTTTTCAAAGAGAGTTAGTGAGCAACAAGCGGCACTTACTGAATTAATTAAATATTCTTCTGAAAAAGGAGATGTGTTAACCGAAGAAGAAAGAGCAGAATATATAAATAAGGCGAAAGAATCAGGATTTCTCCAATACAGTAAAATGGGTGTATCTAGTATTGTAACATGGGGAGGTATAGACAGAGTAGCAAAGAATACACTACAAGAGTGGATTAAACACAACATAGATGAACCTTCAGAGGCTATTACTTGGAGATATAATAATAAAAACTATACAACAGAAGCAGAAATTAAGGTTTTGTACAATGAAATAGAATCATTAAGAGAAAAGATAGAAGAGTATCCAATAATATATAATTTAGTTCTTAAATGTGTTAATCCAGCCTTTGATGTTATAGAAATTGAAGCATCTTATGCCAGGAGAGTAGAGGAAAGTGATGACGATGATGACTTTGATGACTAAATTTTGAAAAATTGCGTGCTTGTTAAAGATACTAAAATAGATGAAAGCAATGCAGAATAAATGTTAGATAGAATAAGCAATGATCAACAACGAAAAAAATACACATTAATAATTAACAAAAAAGAGGTTAAAAAAATGACAAAAATAATTAAAAAATTTTTATCAATGTTTTTGGCTATAGTTTGTATACTGAGTTTTCTGTTTGGAACTGGTGCAAGGAATGTTGCGTTTGCTAGCAGCAACAACTATAAACTTACATTTATAAGTAGTGATATGAATAATTACCCAAGAGTCAGACTGTATTTTAAAATTACAGATTCAAACGGCAGAGTGGTAAATAATTATCAAATTAAATCAATAGAACTTAAAGAAAAACTATCTGGTGGAAGGTATTTGTCAAGAGAAGTAAAAGTAAGTGAAAGTCTCAGCGATAAATATGGTCTTAACACAAGTATGGTAATTGATAAAAGCGGTAGTATTAGTAAGGCAGATATGCAAAAAATTAAACAAGTGGTTAACACGTTTGCAGGCTCAATGAAGTTTGAAGAAATTGTTTGGCAAAATAATATGCCTGTAATGCTTCCAGGAGATAAATTAGAAATTATTGCTTTTAATGATGATGTGGATCTTATATGCGGCTATGGCAGACCTTTAAACCAGATTGTAGCAGAAGTTAACAAAATAACTCCAGGTGGAAGCACAGCTCTATATGATGGAATCTATTCTGGAATATTACATGCATCCAATGAAGGTGGTGCAAGATGTGTTATAGCTTTTACAGACGGTGCCGACAACAAAAGCCATTATAATAGTGAAGATGTTATAAATTATGCAGTTAAGCAACAAGTTCCTGTATATATAATAGGTGTGGGAAGTTCTGTATCTGAATCAATACTTAAGAACATAGCACAAAAAACCAATGGCAAATATTGGCATATAAAGGATTTGACTGACTTATCAAAAATCTTTATGGAAATATACAGCACAGAAAAATCAACTTACTATATAGAATATGAAACAGATATTTCGGGCGATCAAAAATATGATATAAGAAACATTGAATTAAATATAACAGACGGAATGTATCCTATTAAGTTTGAAACTTCATTTATTCCAGTATTACCACAAAAAATTGGTAATGACACAACAATATCACTTAATAAAAGACTAGAAGTGATGAAAACAATTAACGAATATTCAGTTGATACAGATATAGATCAGATGGATACTATATCGTTTGGAACATATGAGCAAGACGGTAACATAAATAATGGTTCTGAAGCTATAGACTGGATAGTGCTTGATAGAGATAAGAGCACGGGCAAAGTATTTCTTATGTCAAGAATAATTATAGAAAACCATATTTTTAACAGCAATGGTGTTGATAGTCTGTGGCAAAATTCGGATATAAGAAAGTTTATAAATAATGATTGCTATAATGCATGGTTCAGTGAAAGTGAAAAAGCCAAGATAGTAGAAACAAAAGTTGCAACCAAGGATATAAATAACAAAGATGTATATACGAATGACAAAATATATATGCTAGATGAAAATGAATGCAGAAAATTCTTCGGACGCGAAGACGCCAACCAATACAACAAAAGAATAGCAACACACATAACAGAGTTTTTAAAAGCAACAAGAACAAACATCACGGTTTCTAATAAAAACATGTGGTATAAAGGTAATTCATCGTTCTGGTTAAGAGATGCGGGTTCAAAATCAACCTATGTAAAATACGTCGGTTTATATGGAAGATTAAACAAGGAAGGTGATTCCGTAAGCAGAAACGACGGCATAAGACCGGTCATGTGGGTATCATATCGATAAAATTGTATTAGTTTCAGAAGTTCATACAAGTTGCTGGAACACTGGAGGTGAGACTATCCTCCCATTTAATTTAATGAAGATGGCAATAAAGAGTATTATCGCCCTCATTCTTTACAAAAAAGTTTCAACCTTTGTTCACCGCCATTAACACGCCCCAATATAAACTATATTTTGACAAATAAAATTTGTTGTTATAGAATAAAATTGTTAAAATATTTATTATCAAGGAGGATGAAAATATGTTTTTAACATCTGGATTTAACGCAGGAACTGCAGCGCTGGGTGCAGGAGTAGCGATCTTAATACTTTTATTTATAGTTATAATATATGCTTTAGATTTCTTATTTACTATGTTTGTGTATAATAACATAGCTCCAAAAAGAAGTAATCTTGTAAGAATACTGTGTACTGGTTTGATTTGTTTTGCTGTAAATATTGTAATTACTTATATAATATCATTGGTAAATAAAACTGGTGTACCAGCATTTTCATTAGAAGTTGCAATACAATGGTTAGTAGATGCGGTAATTGGTGTAGCTATAGCTAAGTTCTGCACAGACAGATTTAATGGTTCTCTTTGGACTAAATCTTTAAAAGGTGCAGTTCTTTATCTTGTAATTTCTGTAGTTATAACTGTAGTATTTGCTGTAATATTTGGTGGCGCAGTAGTAGGCGGATTATTACCAGCAGCTATGCAAGGTGCAGCATCATAAGAGCCCCGGGGAAGAATAAAACCCTAGGACACTAAATCAAAAAGAGACCTGTCTTGGTCTCTTTTTTAGTGCTTAGGCAAATGACGATGTATATTAGGAAGAAAGCCTTTATAGGATAAGAAATTCTAAAAAGCCTCATTTTGTTGGGCAAAATTTTTAAAATTAGGTGTTGACACGGTGTCAACAAGGTGCTATATTATGGTGGCGTTATTGACATGGTGTCAATGTGGTGATTTTTAAAAGGAGCATTTATGGTTAAGGGAACACCTAAGCTTATTGCAGAAAGAAGAGAAGAAATAATTGATGCTTGTGAAAAGCTTTACCAAAAGCTTAGCTTTAAAGAGATAACTCTTAAAGACATAGGTAAAGAAACTTCTTTTTCTAGACCTACTATCTACAATTATTTTGAAACAAAAGAAGAAATATTTCTTGCTCTATATGAAAGAGAGTATGTTAGATGGAACGAAGAGCTAAACAATATTTATAACGACAACAAAACACTTAGCACAGAAAAACTTGCCGACAAAATTTCTCGCTCACTTGCAAACAGAGAACAGCTCCTAAAACTTCTTGCAATGAATAACTATGATATGGAAGCAAACAGCAGAGAAGAGCGACTAGTTTCATTCAAAGTAGCATATGGAGATTCTCTAAGCAATTTCAAAAGAATTTTAAAAAAGTTTTGCCCTAAAATGACAAGCGGTAGAATTGATAGATTCACCTTTATCTTCTTCCCATTTCTTTTTGGAATTTATCCGTACACAAATGTAACAAAAAAACAAAAAAGCGCAATGAAGAAAGCAGGAATAGATTTTATTTATCAATCAATTTATGACCTAACATATAGATGTTTAACAGAATTATTAAAATAAGTTTTTGAGGAGAAAGATTATGTTTAAGAAAACAAAAGAATTAGCACTATCGGCATTATTCATAGCACTAGGCCTTGTGCTTCCACTTCTAACAGGACAACTAAAAGCACTCGGCAATGCATTTTTACCTATGCATCTTCCAGTCCTTCTTTGCGGCCTTATAGTCGGCCCAGTCTACGGACTAATTGTAGGATTAATTCTTCCTATACTAAGACACTTTACATTTGGCATGCCACCACTTTTTCCAACAGCAATTTCAATGACATTTGAACTTGCAACTTACGGCTTCGTAGTTGGCTACATTTACAAAAACTCAAGATGGAAATGCATCATCGCACTTTACGAATCACTAATAATTGCAATGATTGTAGGAAGATTAGTGTGGGGCTTTGTGCAGATGATTCTTCTTGGAATAAATGGCCAAGCATTTACATTTCAAATGTTCATGGCAGGCGCAGTCCTAAATGCAATTCCAGGAATAATTTT
>JBGUYI010000129.1:0-17219 GCA_045118635.1 Acetivibrionales bacterium | reverse complement strand
GAGAAATTCAGTGAACACTAAAGATATAATGAAAGGAGAAGGTAAAATGTTATTACAAAATAATGTAAGAATACCCAGAAAATGTATGAGTACTAGATTTCAGCTACAGAAGGGAGGTGGCAAGGGGAATAATAGTGTAATTTATATAGATAAAAATAAATTAGGGTTAGTATGTTTTTTGGTACTGACTTTTTTTATGCTTTTTTTTGGAACAAAGACCTATGCAGTGGATTCTGCAGCAGGAGCATTAGGAGCATGTAACATAGTAAATCCAAGTGGAACAAGCTATCAGTATGTGTATTTTGGGAATGGAAGCTCAAGTTATAGTATTACAGGACCAATACAGTTTAGAGTATTGTCAACGACAGCGAATGGAACGTTAAGAGCATCAGAAGGAGGTTCAACATGTTCTAATGCAGCATTATTTATGATGTCAGAGTATGGGTTGTGTAATCATGTATGGGATAGTAATTCTGGACAAACGTGGAAAAATAGTTCAATACAAACATGGTTAAATAGTGAAAGTAGTGGACCATTGAAGGATTGTTTTACGACAGTTGAACGAGGTGCGATAGCATATACAACAACAAATGTAACAAGTGCAGCAAAAAATTGGTATCGTAGTGGTAGTTGGTACGTTGCAGGACAGTACAGTACTAAAACAAATATAAACAATCTAAGTAATGACAGATTATTTTTATTATCAGCCGAAGAGGTAACGAATACAGCATATGGATTTAATTTTGCAGATAATAGCTCGAGAACTAATGATGGTTATGCGTATACATTTACTGGTAACGATTTATGTAAACTGGGAAATTCTACCAATAACAGCTATTGGTGGCTCCGGTCGGCGTATTCTCACTGTGACGGCCGTGTCGCCGTTGTGGATTCTTCGGGCGGGTCCAGTCTCACTGTTTCCTCCAGTACGGGTGTCGCTGTGCGCTTTGCTTTAAATGTACATCTATCATCTATCATCTATGCATCTAACGCGAGCACCACAGGTGCGAGCGCATCTACATTTAAAGCAATTGATTCGATAGATCGAATTTCGTCACCGGTATCAGCTGATGGGTATAAATTAACTATACAAAACACAAGTAGGCCAGCTTTTAGCGTAAGTCCATCATCCATAACAGCGACACCAGGATCAAAAATAGCTGTACATTATACAAATGCAAATACAGGCTCTAATGAATATATATGTGGGATAATAAAAAAGAGCGATAATAGCGAATGTTATCATGGAAGATTTGCTCCAAATGGAAGCAATACAACAAATATAACATCATCGTATGCTAGTGGATATATAATAATGGACTTACCAAGCTTAACAACAGGTACGTATAAGCTAATAATGTATAACGAAACAAATGATGGGACAGCATATAAAACAAATGAAGGAAGATCTGCTAATGAGATAACATTAACAATAACAATACAGTCATCACTTTCAGCAGGGTCAGGTCCAACAATATCAAATGTGTATAAAAAGGGAGATGGGTCGTATTATAGACTTACAGCTACAGATAGTAATGGTATACTTATGGCAACAAGTTCAGATGGGAATAGTGTTTTTAGAGCCATAGGTGGGCCATCGGGAACATATAATATACCAACATCGTCAGGCACAACAGAATTCAGGGTGTATAATTTTGCTGGTAACTATAGTTTAGTGAATGAGACAAATAATACAATAATGACGGATTCTATGGCGCCAGTGATAAATAGTGTAAGATACAGCGAAGGTAAATATATTATAGATGTTACGGATTCAGATTCAGGAATATGGAAAATAACAGATTCCCAAGGTAATATTATAGCTGATTATAGTACAATATGACAACGCGGTTATAAGAAACAAAAACAGACAAGAAATTTGTTCACGCTTGAAATGTGAACAAATTTCTTTTAGTTTATCTTTTAGTTTAAATAAATATAGGTTTAAATTTTTTAAACCATAAATCTAATTGAATAAGATAAGCATATAATTGTGGTGTTGCCATTAGTTGACCAAACCAAGGTGAAATATAGTTTGAATCCATATTAATTAATTGCTTCAATTTTTTATAATCCACCAAAGATAATATGGAAGAAGTATTATCATGTAAAATATCATTTAGTCGTTCTTTTAATTTTTTTTCAAATTCAGGGTTATATGTTTTAGGGTAAGGATTTTTCTTTCGGTATAATACCTCATCAGGTAATATGCCGTGCAAAGCTTCTCTTAGGAGGCCTTTTTCAAAATTATTATAGCTCATCATTTCCCATGGTATATTCCAAGCATATTCAACAATTCTATGGTCACAAAAAGGTACTCTCACTTCAAGCCCACACGCCATACTCATTCTATCTTTTCGTTCTAATAAATTCGCCATAAACCAAGTATAGTTTAAATAAAACAATTCTCTTCTTTTAGTTGATACAGAATCTTCCCCATCCAATTTTGGCATATTATTTATTGTCTCTAAATAGCGTCTTTTTATATATTCTTTTGGACGAAGCAATTTTAGTAGATCATCTGACAATATGTTTAATTTGTCGTTATTTTCTTTTATCCAAGGAAACTCATTTGAATTTGACATATTGAAAAACCAAGGATACCCACCAAATATTTCATCTGCACACTCACCAGACAATGACACAACAAAATCTTTTTTTATTTCGCGACAAAACAGTAGTAAGGATGCATCAATATCAGCCATGCCAGGTAAATCACGGGCATTTAGCGCATCTTCTAATGCATCAATTTGTTCAGATACACCTAGCGTTATTTGGTGATGATTTGTTTTAGCATACTTTGATACTAGATTAATCCATGTATCATCAATACTTGATTGGAACTTGCCAGCTTTAAAATATTTATCATTGTCAGTAAAGTTTATGGAGTATGTGTGAAGAGTACGCCCTTCATCTTGATATTTTTGGGAAGCTATTGACGAAATGGCACTAGAGTCTAACCCACCTGACAAAAATGTACACAAGGGTACATCTGAGACTAATTGCCTTTTGATAGAATCTGTCACTAGGAATCGTATTTTTTCTACTGTTTCACTAAAGCTATCAGTATGTTTAGTGCTTTTTAGCTGCCAATATTTAGTAGTGGTGATATTTTTGCCATCAAAAACCAAATAATGTGACGGCTTTAGTTCATGCACATTTTTAAATATCCCAAAACCAGGAGTCCGAGATGGCCCTAAAAGAAGTATATCAGATAATGAGTCTTTAGTAATTATGGGCTTTATGCTAGGATGACATAATAAGGCTTTTAGCTCTGATGCAAAAACAAATAAGTCTTGGTGGAAAAAATAAAACAAAGGCTTAACACCAAATCTGTCTCTTGCTAAAAAAAGCCTATTTTGGTTAGTGTCCCATATTGAGAAAGCGAATATGCCGTTTAGTTTATTAACGCATTCTTCTTTCCATTCAATATAGGCATTTAACAAAACTTCTGTATCTGACCTTCCTTTAAATGAATAATTCTTCTTTGTTAACTCATTTCTAATTTCTTGGGTATTGTATAACTCGCCATTGTAAGTAATTACGTATGTATTGTCATTTTTTTGTATCACCATTGGCTGACTGCCATTATCGGGATCCACCACTATTAGTCTTGTATGCCCTAACAATAAATGAGGAGCTTCCCAAAAGCCAGATGAATCGGGACCTCTATGACGTAATGCATTAACCATATTTTTTATAATAGACTTATGGCTTGATATGTCTTCTTTAATATTCATAATACCTGCAATTCCACACATAAAAATAATTACCTCATGTAATTAGTATAATATTTTAGTATATGCGATTTTTAAAAAGATGTTGACAAGAAAAAAACTCTCTTTAAGAGAGCCAAAGTGAAATCATTTTTTTAACGGAACAAGACCAAGAGTAAATCCTAAGGGGTATAATAACTTTATTATAAATATGTACCCACCGCCTACGCTTTTTCAAGCTTAGAGGCGGGGAACATCTCCGACTGAGTTATAAACAAAGAATTGAAAAAAGATATTGTATTTTGTATAATATTCTTTGTGAGGAGCATGGAGGTGGATTATATGATAAAAGAAGATTTTCATGTACATACTAAATTTTCTGGTGATAGTTTAGAAAAAGTTGAAAATCAGATAGATAAAGCTATAGAATTAGGATTAGAATTTCTTTGTATTACGGATCACTGTGATTTTAATTTGTATTCAAAAAAAGAATACGTTTTAGATGTAGATAGTTATGTTAATGAAATAAACGTACTCAAAGGAAAGTATAAAAATAGAATAAAGCTTTTACTTGGGATTGAGATGGGATTAGTGCCAAGTTTCAAAGAAAAAATCAATAATTTTCTTGATGGGTTAGATTTTGACTTTGTGATAGGGTCTTCTCATGCGGTAAATGGGATAGATATTGGTCATAACGTGAGTAAATATTTTGGTGATAAAAGCGAAAAACAAGCCTATGGAGAATATTTTAAATCCATACTAGAAAATGTGAAAATTTTTGATAATTATGATGTGTATGGGCATTTAGATTATGTTGTTAGATATGGTCCGTATGAAAACAAGCATTTTGACATAAAAGATTATAAGGATGTAATTTACGAGATTTTAAAAATTATTATTGAAAAGGGTAAAGGAATAGAGATAAATACTGCAGGAGTCCGAAAGAGTTTGGGATATGCACATCCCCATAAAGATATCTTAAAGTTATACAAAGATTTAGGAGGTGAAATAATTACCATAGGTAGTGATGCACATGCATGTCAACATTTAGGGTATAAATTTGAAGATGTACCAGAATTATTAAAAAGTGCTGGGTTTAAGTACTACACCGTATTTGAAAATAGACAACCTAAATTTTTAGATATTTAATGGGTAGTTAGAGCAGATAGATAAAAGATTAAATTCAACATAAAACTTCCATATATTAGTGCCACATTCAATATATAAGGAATAACTTGAAAGGAATGATAAGAAAATGTATTTGGAAAATGTTAATGGTCCAGAGGACATAAAAAAATTAAATTTGGAAGAATTAAAAGTTTTAGCAGATGAAACAAGATCTGCATTAATCAATAAAATAAGTAATGCAGGAGGTCATAATGGCCCCAATTTAGGGATAGTTGAATTAACAGTTGCACTTCACTATGTATTTAATTCTCCTAAAGATAAATTTGTATTTGATGTTTCTCATCAATGTTATCCTCATAAAATTTTAACAGGAAGAAAAGAAGCTTTTTTGGATGAAAAACATTTCCAGGATGTAACAGGATACACAAATCCTAATGAAAGTGAACATGATATATTTACAGTTGGGCATACTTCAACATCAGTGTCTTTAGCTTTAGGGTTGGCTAAAGGTAGAGATGTAAATAAACAAAATGATAATATAATTGCAATTATTGGAGATGGTTCTATTTCTGGTGGAGAAGCATTAGAAGGATTAAATTATGCAGGAGAATATAATAAAAATTTGATTATTATTGCAAATGATAATGATCAAAGTATAGCCGAAAATCATGGAGGATTATATAGATCATTAAAAGAATTAAGAGAAACTAATGGGGAATCTACTAATAATATATTCAAATCTTTTGGATTGGATTATAGATATTTAGAAGATGGACATAATATCTCGAAATTAGTAGAACTATTTCAAAGTGTAAAAGATATAGAGCACCCTATTGTACTCCATATTCATACAATAAAAGGAAAAGGATTACCTTATGCAGAAAAAAATCGTGAAATGTGGCATGCAGGAGGACCATTTAATGTAGAAGATGGAAGTCCTAAATTTCCATTTGAAGGTGGAGAAGATGTAGTAGCAGACTCTATTAAGAATTTAATGGATACTAATCCAAAAGCGGTTGTTGTAAATGCAGCTACACCAATGGGACTTGGAATGATAAAAGGAGTAAGGGAAGAATACGTAAATAGAGGTCAATTTATAGATGTAGGTATTGCAGAAGAAAATGCTATGGCGATGGTATCTGGTATTGCTAGAAATGGTGGGACAGCGGTATTTGGAACTTTTGCACCATTCTTACAAAGAACATATGATCAGTTATCTCATGATTTATGCTTAAATGATAATCCAGCTACTATTTTAGTATTAAGTCCTGGAGTATATGGAATGAACTCAAATACACATATTGCATTATGTGATATACAAGAGTTTGCTCATGTTCCTAATTTAATATATCTAGCACCATCAAGTACAGAAGAATATAAGAAAATGTTTGAATTTTCAACTACTCAAAAAGAGCATCCAGTAGCGATAAGAGTACCTGGAAATATGGTTTCAAGTGGAGTGGAAGATAATACAGATTATTCAATATATAATAAAAATAAAGTAATGAAAAAAGGTTCAAAAGTTGCTATATTTGCAGTAGGAATTTTAGTACCTATGGCAATGGAAAGTGCTAAAAGAGTAAAAGATGATATGGGATTAGATATAACGGTGGTAAATCCATTATTTTTAACAGGATTGGATAAAGAATTATTAGATAATTTAAAAGAAAATCATAATTTAGTAGTTACAATAGAAGATGGAGAATTGATGGGAGGATATGGTCAAAATATCGCATCATTCTATGGAGATACAGATATGAAAGTTAAAAATTATGGTGTATCTAAAGCATTTCATACAGACTTTGAAGCAGAAAAACTTTTAGAAGAGAACGGAATATCTGTAAGTAAAATTTCAAAAGTCATAGAAGAATATATGACACATAATTGACATTTTCCCACAATAAAATTAGGGAATTTGCACTAGCTTATCCATATAACGACTGGACAGCCCATTTTGGTTAGTTCATGCTGTGTGAGTGTGCTTTTGTTTTGTTAATTAACACTTTCATACATAATCAGAATGATGAAAAAACATGTTGACAATATGTTGTGTATGTAATATAATGACATCGTACCAGGTGAATTTTTTGCTTGGTGTATTATTAGGATATTGTATTATAGGGGAAAACAGTACCTAGTAAAACAAGAGAAATCGAGTAACGAGGGCACTTGTATGAGTGTATCCTCGTTTTTATATTACAAGAAAGGGAGTGTTTTATGATGGACTACAATAAAAGGTATACGTTAGGTTTAGATGTTGGAGAGTTTTCATGTGGATGGGCATTGATGGAATTAAATGAGGGTAAAAATCCAAAAAAGATTATTGACATGGGTAGTTATTTGTGGGATGCAACAGAGACGTATGATGATATGAAAACAAAGAAAACAAGGGCTAATAATAATAGAAAAATAAAAGGAAATTCAAGAAGGCTTAGAAGAAAGAAACAACGTATGATAAAAGGAATTAATTTATTAAAGGAGTACAAATTCTTACAAGATGATTTTGATATAAAGAAATGTACTGTCAATGATGTTTTAGTTTCAATGCAAAATGATGATTCGACTATTAATAAAAATGATTATTTTAATAATTTGGGTAAGTTTGCCAATGTGTACAGCATGAGAGTTAGAGCAATTTATGAGAGAGTGCCAAAAATAGAATTAGCATATATTTTATATTATTTTCTAAATCATAGAGGATATAAAAATGATTATATGAGTTTAAATGAAGATAGAGAATATAAAAATGAAAAATACATACAAAGAATTTCTAAAAATAATAACGATGGAGTTAATGCGGGATTAATAGCGACATTAACAAAGTTTAAAGAAAATAATTATAAAACAATAGGTGAAGAAATTTTAAGGGATAAATATTTTTATAAAGATGATTACAACGAGCATACTCCAAGAAATAATGGGGGTGGCTATTTGAGATGTGTTACACGTTATTTAATAATAGATGAAGTAAATAAGATATTAGATAAACAAAAGGAATATTATAAAGATATTGATATAGAAAAATTTAAAGAAAAGTACTTAAAAATATTGAATGAACAAAAGCCTTTTGATGATCCAGAACATTATAATATAAATAAAATGATAGGTAAGTGTACATTTGAAGAGGATGAACTAAGGGCATCAAAAATGAACTTTTATTCCGAATTAAAGGTGGCTTTTGAAAGTTTAACTAATTTAAAGTATGACGATGATAAGGAACTATCATATGAACAAAAACAAGAAATAATAAACAAGATATTAGATAAAGGTAAAATTAGTTATTTTGATATTAGAAAGATTCTTGGATATGAGGATTGTAAAGATAGAATATATCAATCATACATTTATTCTAATGAAAAAGATGATAATTGGGAAAAAGTTGAAAAAAACAACAAGATAGAGATGTCATTTTATTATGAATGTAAGAAAAAATTAAAAGATATTGTGAATATTGAAGATATTAAATTTGAGCAGATTGTTATGGCTAAAGACCAACCTGATTTTATAAAATTGATTAATCTTTTGGCTAATATATTTAGTACAACATTTACTGAAGAAAGTTTATTAAATGTATTAGCTGATGAAAGAACAGTAAATAAATTTAATGAAATTTGTGAAAGATATGTTGATAAAGATACAGTAAATGATGAATTATTGGGGATAATATTAGAACTTTTTAATAAAAGAAAGAAAGGGTTTAATAAATTATCAGAAAAAGCATTAAAGAATATTTTACCAAGATATGTGTCAGATACAAATGAAAATATTAATAATTATATGGCACAAACGAGAGCTGGATATAGAACAAAATCTATTATTGATATTAACAAACCTAAGTATAAGTATATTACAAAAAAATGTTTAAAAAATCAATTAGATGATATATCGAATCCAATAGTGAAAGATGTTTTGAAAAATGTTTATGAGATTGTAAATGAGATTATAAAAGAATATGGTACACCGTATTATATTAATTTAGAAGTAGCAAGGGAAATAGCGATATCAAAAGATAAAGCAAATAAAATTAAAAAGAGTCAAGATAGCAGGAAAAATGAAAAAGAAAAATTTGAAATAGAAATTTGTGATGAATTTAATATTAAATCAAGAGAGGATATAACATCTAAAGATATTGAAAAATATAGATTATATAAAGAACAGGGAGAAAGATGTCCATATTGTGGTAAAATTATAAAAATAGAAAATCTTTTAGAGGATGGATATTATGAGAGTGATCATGCAGTGCCTAGGTCAAAAGGTGGAACAGATGCGAGGATTAATAAAGTTTTGGTTTGTGTAAAGTGTAATCAAGACAAAGGAAATAATACGCCATATGAGTATTTTTCATCAATAGGAGATTGGGAAGGATATTGTACTAGAATAAATGATATATACAAAGGTGGAGGAGAAAAGTACAAAAAGAGAAATTATTTATTGCAAGAAAATTTTGATAACAGTAATAACTGGCAAAAGGATATAGATTTAAAAAATACACAATATGCATGTATAGAAGTCTGTAAACTTCTTAGTAATTTAGAGTTAGGATATTATGAAGAAAATAAGGACAAAGAAAAAATTGCTATTAGATTAATAAATGGTGCTACAACTTCAATAATGAGAGATAGGTGGATATATCATTATGAAACTGATGATGAAAATTTGAATTTTATAAATATATATGATATAAGGAAAAAGAATAGAATAAAAACTTGGCATCATGCAGTTGATGCAGTAATTATAGCTTGTATAAATGATAGTATAATACAAAAAGTTGCGAGGATGGAACAGAGAATAGAAGAGATTAGGAATTTACAGCTAAAAAAACAAATTAGGAGAGACGTGATACAAGAAGAACAACCATATATAGGATTTGTACAAGAATTACGACTTAGGATAAAAGATGTTGAATTAAGTAGTGATGAAAAAAGTTGGTTAAGAAGTAATAACATGGAGCATCCATATACTGAAGAAGAAGTGGAAAAATTAGTACATCCGTTTATAACATATAAGAAAGAATTTAAATTTAAAAAAGGTTGTTTACATGAAGATACAATACGTAGAATGATAAAAAAAGGTGATACGACAATATATCTACAGAAACTGAATATGGAAGATTTAATTAATAAGGATAAATTGGAAAAATTACTGTGTGAAAATGGGACAAGGTTGAAAGATTATATTTCAGGAGATGAGCGAGTAGAAAGACCTGTGGTGGAAGCTATAAAAAAATTAATACAAATTGAGGCTAGTGGTTTGCTGAAGGAAGAAAAACAAAAAGAGAAAAAGAAGATTATTGATAATATTTATAAAGAATCGGAAAAAGGAAAAGGTAATAAAATAAAATCGGTGTACTTAGAAGATACAAATGTTTCACCTAATAAAATTATGAAGGTTCGTGGAGGATATGCAATATCAAATACTATTTTATATCAAGAAGTGGTAAAAAAGAATGGAAAATATTATTTTGTACCACATTATATAAATGGAGAGCAAGGTGAAATGCCAGAAGGAGCAGAAATATTGTTTAAGGTTTATAAAAATACACTATTGAAGGTGAAGAAAAAAAATGGAGAAGAAATTGTTGGTATATATAATACAAATGATTCGAATAACGTGATTGTTTTATTGCCATTAAATGAAGTGAAAAATGGTAATAATAATAGGATTAGAATAACAGGAACAGCTTGTAAACAAATTAATATTTTAAAATTATCAAAGTTAGGAAGGGTGATAGAAGATAATGGGTTATCATAATATCTTGATACGAGACCCAAGGAAATTATCAACTAAAAATAATCAATTATATATAGACGGAGAAAATATATATCCATTAGAGGATATTAACACAATTATAATAGAAAATAGACAGTGTATTATTACATCTTATTTGTTGTCAGAAATAACAGCAAATAAGATGAATATCTTGATTTGTGACAGTAAACATCTTCCATGTGGATGTTTGTTGCCAATAGACGGAAATGTAAGGAAAACAGCTTATCTTTTTGCACAAATAGAATTATCACAAACAAGAAAAAAACAAATCTGGCAACAAATAATAATTCAAAAAATAAAAAATCAGGCATATTGTTTAAAAAAATTGGGACTAATAGATGGTTTTAATGAGTTGATTAATTTATCTAAAAATGTAAAAACTAATGATAATACTAATATGGAAAGTGAAGCGGCAAGGAAATATTTTATGTACTTGTTTGGAAACGAATTTAAAAGAAGAGATGAAAATTTAGTTAATGCAAGTTTAAACTATGCCTATGCAATAGTTAGGGCAATTATAGCGAGAACAGTAGTAGCATATGGATTAGAACCAGCTTTAGGTATTTGGCATCATAATACATATAATGCATTTAATTTGGTGGATGACTTAATAGAACCATATAGGGCAATTATAGACAATGAGGTACTAAATATTTTGCAAGAAAATGATTTCACAGAATTAAATACAAAATTAAAACATTATTTAATTAATATTCAATATGTTGTTGTTAAATTTGACGAAAAAGAATATGATTTGGTAGACACAATAAAGGAATTAGTTGTATCATACCAAAAATGTTGTGTTAAAAAAGAGGAAAAATTGAAATTACCTTCAATTTATGAATAAATTTATGAGAATAATTGTAATGTTCGATTTACCAACTAAAACAAAACCAGAAAGGGATATATATTTTAATTTTAGGAAATTTCTTTTAAAAGATGGTTTCCAAATGCTACAATATTCAGTATATGTGAGACTTTGTAATGGAGATTTTGATGTTGAAAAACATGCAAATAGAATAAAGAATAATACACCTAAGCAAGGGAGAGCATTGATGCTTGTAGTCACAAATAAACAATTTGAAGACATGAAATATTTAGTTGGTGAGAAAACAGAAATAAGTAAAAAAATTCGTAAAAAAAATAAAAATAGTAGTCAAATAAAAGGTCAATTAACTCTTTTTTAACAACAAAAAAGCCCTGTAATATGCTAAATTACAGGGCTTTAACTTGTACTATTGTATCATAGGGGAAAACAGTAGTAAAGTAAAATACTCATGTTATTAAATAAACTAAAATTTATATTGTATCATAGGGGAAAACAGTAGTAAAGTAAAATATAATGGCTAAGTTAATAATTGGCGATACTATTGTATCATAGGGGAAAACAGTAGTAAAGTAAAATCTTATGCCTTACAGATTCAAAAAAATAGAGATTGTATCATAGGGGAAAACAGTAGTAAAGTAAAATGATGAGCCCCTAGGAGTGAAAGTAGGTGTAATTGTATCATAGGGGAAAACAGTAGTAAAGTAAAATACAGCGATACAGACAGCATTTTATCACTTGATTGTATCATAGGGGAAAACAGTAGTAAAGTAAAATATTATTATTTATTTTCTTTAATTCATCAATATTGTATCATAGGGGAAAACAGTAGTAAAGTAAAATAAACGATTTTGACGTTTTGCACCAACAATGATTGTATCATAGGGGAAAACAGTAGTAAAGTAAAATTATATACTCCTGATTGTAATTTTGATTTTGATTGTATCATAGGGGAAAACAGTAGTAAAGTAAAATCATTTGGAACGGACGTTGACTGTAATAGCAATTGTATCATAGGGGAAAACAGTAGTAAAGTAAAATAATGCCGCAGTTAATAGCAATGATACCACAATTGTATCATAGGGGAAAACAGTAGTAAAGTAAAATGTTACGTATTGCCATATCTGCGTAACCTGCATTGTATCATAGGGGAAAACAGTAGTAAAGTAAAATTAATTGTGCAGTCCATACTGCGTATAAAGTATTGTATCATAGGGGAAAACAGTAGTAAAGTAAAATTGCTGCATCTTCTGAGCGTGATTATTATTATTGTATCATAGGGGAAAACAGTAGTAAAGTAAAATACAAACTTAGCGTTGTACATTGCAATGTATATTGTATCATAGGGGAAAACAGTAGTAAAGTAAAATGATTCCATCGCTGTCATCTAGATATTTATTATTGTATCATAGGGGAAAACAGTAGTAAAGTAAAATCAGAAACTGTTTCTTTGATTACTCCTCCTGAATTGTATCATAGGGGAAAACAGTAGTAAAGTAAAATCAATACCACAAGTCTTAATTCTGATAATGGAATTGTATCATAGGGGAAAACAGTAGTAAAGTAAAATATGGCAGTTGTGTTATTGCCTTGCTATGTAATTGTATCATAGGGGAAAACAGTAGTAAAGTAAAATTCAAGAGACGCAACAAAAAATTTCCCTATCATTGTATCATAGGGGAAAACAGTAGTAAAGTAAAATAATTTTCGTCCCCTGCAAATTGTTTGTCATATTGTATCATAGGGGAAAACAGTAGTAAAGTAAAATGAAGTCAAGGGGTATTCTTCAATCACCGTAATTGTATCATAGGGGAAAACAGTAGTAAAGTAAAATACGGCGGCTTTTTTGATAATCGACCGATATATTGTATCATAGGGGAAAACAGTAGTAAAGTAAAATAAGAGCGCTTTGGTATTTTCTATAATAATATTGTATCATAGGGGAAAACAGTAGTAAAGTAAAATATTATGCCCACAATGTGCAAAAAGAAGGAGATTGTATCATAGGGGAAAACAGTAGTAAAGTAAAATAATCAAGATTTAAACAACGTCGCCAAACTTATTGTATCATAGGGGAAAACAGTAGTAAAGTAAAATTCACCTTGTATGCATCCGGTATAATCTTGTATTGTATCATAGGGGAAAACAGTAGTAAAGTAAAATGAACCAGGATAATTTGAGAGACGTGACATAATTGTATCATAGGGGAAAACAGTAGTAAAGTAAAATCCATTGAATGCATAGAATCTAACAACATTAATTGTATCATAGGGGAAAACAGTAGTAAAGTAAAATCTCCGCCAGCCAAACCCATCAAATATGCGAATTGTATCATAGGGGAAAACAGTAGTAAAGTAAAATACCAATCTTGCGTTATATATAGCAATGTATATTGTATCATAGGGGAAAACAGTAGTAAAGTAAAATTATATTGACGCCAACACAAGATTCGATGTGATTGTATCATAGGGGAAAACAGTAGTAAAGTAAAATCTCCGATACAGATAGCATACTTTCACTTGTATTGTATCATAGGGGAAAACAGTAGTAAAGTAAAATTAATTCCGATTTATCGAATTTTATTTTATTATTGTATCATAGGGGAAAACAGTAGTAAAGTAAAATATTTCTGCGACTACACCGACTCTTACATTTATTGTATCATAGGGGAAAACAGTAGTAAAGTAAACGTCCCTCTAAGATAAAAAATATTGCATTTAGTTTGACAAATTAACAATTTAGATATTTGGACACAAAGCAATAAATTGGTTCTTGTATATTCTATACCAACATGATAGAACACGTTTACTGTAAATATTAAAGCCAGCAACAATTGAAAAACAATAATGATATATTGACAAACGATAAAAAGCATTGTATAATCTCTTTATAATAATAAATTATGGAGGGATTATTTTTTATGAAAATAGTTGGAGAGCAAGGAATTGGAAAAGTTCTAAAAGTATTTTTACAATTATGTTTTTATGTTGGAATAATTGTTTTGGCAGGATTACCATTCATATTTAAGGCAATAGGATTTAATTTGGCAACTAGTATGTTTGTAATATATCCAAATGGAATTATACTTTTAATGATAATACATAACTTTATTGCGATGTTTGATAGTTTAAGGTTAAACAATCCTTTTTGCAAAGAAAATGTCAAATTATTAAAGGCGACTGGTATTGTAAGTTTAATTGGTTCTGTATTTTGGTTGATTGATTTTTTATTTGAGTTGATTTTATTGCATTCAAAAGAAGTAATTTTAAACGGTACATTGTTGTTTTTGAGTATTTTATTTTTGGGTGTTGCAATAGCTTTATATATACTATCAGAATTATTTAGACAAGCAACAGAGTATAAGAAAGAAAATGATTTGACAATATAGGGGGAAGTTTAGATGATTATAGTTAATTTAGATGTGATGATGGCAAAAAGAAAAATCTTATTGATTGAATTAGCAGAAAAGATAGGAATAACACCTGCAAATTTATCAGTCCTTAAAAACAATAAAGGGAAAGCAATAAGATTTTCAACATTAAATAAATTATGTAAAGTACTTGAGTGTAAGCCAGGAGATATATTAGAGTATAAAGATGAAGGAGAAAAAGAAGAGAATGATTAGTTTAGGAATAGGAGCATTAGTTTTTGCGGTATGGTTAGTAATATTATTTTTTGAGAAAGCTATTGGGTTGTCAATGTTATTATTTGTGGTGCCATTTTCGTTATTTCTTGTTTACATTTTAAAAAAGAATAATAAGATAAAAAATCCAATGGTTGTTTGGTTACTTATACCAATAATAGCTTTGGCTAGTACATATTTTATATTTGACAATTTATTTTTTAGGCAAATTAATCTATTGGTGATACCTACTTTGTATAGCTTTATGATTTTGGGATTACTTGGTGAAAATTTTGATATGAATCTACACACAGTGGCAAAAATTTTAAGTTCCTTTATAAGTCCATTAAGTTTTATAAGAGAAGGAGTAATAAATTTTGTAAACAAAATAAAAGAAAAACTAAATATAAATACACAAAATAAAGAGAAAACAAACAAAATAATTAGAGCTATGGTAATAACACTTCCAGTTGTTCTTATAATTGTTGTGCTTTTGTCAACTGCGGATGTGATTTTTGCAGGCATTTTTAAAGACATATTTAGTATGATTTCAGTCAATTTATTCAACAAACTTATTTGCATGGAAATTGCGTTTTTTTACTTAATAGGATTGTTTTATTTAGCTTGTGTAAAGTATGACATAAAAGATAAAGAAGAAATTTTGCAAGAAAAAGTGCATGATAATTTTACAATAAAAATGTTGTTAAGTTCGCTAAATATTATATATGTTGTATTTTGCTTTATACAGATAAAAGCACTATTTATGAGAAGTACCACATTAAACTATGCAGAATATGCAAGACAAGGATTTTTTCAATTGATGCTAGTCTCTGTTATTAATTTAGTTACAATTTTGATAGCAAAGAAAAGAGAAAATAAAGACGAAATAAAAACAAATAGATTTATTAATTGGATGAGTATAATAATGATTATGTTTACTTTTGTGATAGTGATATCAGCGGGTATGAGGATGCATTTTTACGAAAGTGCCTATGGATATACATTGTTAAGATTATTAGTTTATTGTGTTTTGTTAACAGAAAGCATTTTGTTCATCCCAACAATATTGTATATATTGAATAGAAAGATAAACTTGGCAAAATCATATTTTTATATTATGATATGCGTATATTTATGTATGAATTTTGCAAATTTTGATAATATAATAGCAAAAAGGAATGTGGATAGATATTATAAAACAGGCAAAATAGATTTTCAGTACTTAAAAATATCAACAGGAGCGGATGCAACAAAACAGATTTTAAGACTTTTAAATACATCAGAAAATGATGTAAAAACTGAGGTAGAAAAATATGTTAAAGAAAGATACAAAAAATTAGAGGAACAAGATATAGATTTTAGAGATTATAATATATCTAAGATGTGTACCAAAAGATTGCTTAAAGTATATAAGAATCTATGAGAAAGGAGAATTATTATGAATGAGTTAGGGACAAAAATTATAGAAACAAAAAGATTAATACTTAGAAAGTTTAGTATAGAAGATGCAGATGATATGTATGTTTGGGCATCTGACCATGATGTAACAAAATATTTAACATGGCAATCACACCAGAATATCAATGTTACCAAAGATTTGTTAAATGAATGGATTAAAGAATACATCAATGGAGATTGTTTTAATTGGGCTATGGAACAAAAAAGTACGGGGAGAGTGATTGGCAGCATTACAGTTGTTAGATTAAATAAAGACATAGAAGCTTGTGATATTGGATATTGTATGAGGAAGGATTGTTGGGGACAAGCTTTTATGCCAGAGGGATTGGAAGCAGTTTTAGATTATTTGTTTGACCAAGTTGGACTAAATAGAATCGCTGCTTGTCATGATACAAACAACCCTAAATCTGGACGAGTTATGGAAAAAGTTGGAATGAAAAAAGAGGGAATACTAAGACAATCAGGAAGGACTAATGATGGTAGAGCAACTGATTTGGTATGGTATTCTACGGTTAGAAGCGATAGAGAAAAGTAGGATGTACAAAGACTTGTGACAAAAAACCCACCATCTTATTGTAAAGAAGGTGGGATAGTTATTATTTATTTCTTCTATTTTTATATAACTCAGTCGGAGATGTCCCCCGCCTCTAAGCTTGAAAAAGCGTAGGCGGTGGGTACATATTTACAATTCAGTGGGAGT
>JBGUYI010000128.1:0-9510 GCA_045118635.1 Acetivibrionales bacterium | reverse complement strand
AATATTAACATTAGCCCCGTTTTTTATTAATGCTTTCATTAAGTCTACATTCTTATTACTATCAAAAACTATCCTTAATGGTGTTTTCCCAACGTTATTTGTAGCATTTGTATTTGCTCCATTTTTTATCAATAATTCCACTATATCTACGCTATTATTATACTCACAAGCTTCATGTAGTGGTGTGTAGCCGCTATTTGTCTTTGCATTGACATTCGCTCCTTCTTTTAGCAATAATTCTACTACGTTTTTATTTTTATTATACTTACATGCATAATGTAATGGCGTAGATTTATCACTTGCAATAGTTGCACCCACATTTATTCCTCGTTCTAATAATAATTTCACCATTTCCTCATTACTATTCTTACAAAAATAATGCAACAACGTTGTATCATCATCATCAATTGATATATTAAAAATAGATCCATTATTTATTAGGATTTTCATTAAATCTATATTTTTACTATTATCAAAAACTATATGTAACGGTATTTTTCCATCCTTAGTCTTAGCATTAACATTTGCTCCTTTATTAATTAATACTTCTACTATTTTATCATTATTAGCTTCACAAGCATAATGCAGTGCTGTGAAACCACACTCACTAATAGTATAATCAATATCCGCTCCGTTCATTAATAATGTTTCTACTAATTTCTGATTATTATTATACTGACATGCTAAATCTAGCGGCATTCTACCCGCTCTGTTTTTTTCACTTACATTAGCTCCATATTCCAATAATACTTCTGCTATTTTTTCATTATTACTATAAATACATGCATAATCAAGCGGCGTATTATAACCTTCTAATCTACTAGTTTTATTATTTACGTTAGCCCCATTTTCTAATAACAATTTCACTATTTTTTCATTATTGCCATACCTTACAGCATAATGTATTGGTGTTTGCCCCTCCTTACCAATTACAGCATTAACATTTGCCCCTTTATTTATAATCATTTCTACTTTATCTATTTTGCCAGCTTTACAAGCTTTACATAAATCAATATCAATAATATTTTTATAACAATAGGCATCAACTTTAAATAAAATCATGCAAACTAACAAACACAAAAAAAATTTCTTCATAACTCAATAAACACCTTCTTTTGACAAATTACGCTAACACTATATCATGTTTGTAAGAAAAAATCAAGATAAAATATTACATTTTTTTACTTAAACTAGAATAAATTACAATGTGATTAAACTAAATAGATTATTTGTATACTTGAAAATATAAAAAAAACGCTGTATACTCGTGGAAGAATATTTTTTAAAGGGGTTTTTTTATATGGATTTACTTAATAACACATTTGTAACTATATTAGGCTATAAATTATCATTTTTGGAATTTTTAGCAACTATCGCTGGTATATTTAACGTATATTTACTTGCAAAACTCAAAATATCTAACTATTTTTGGGGAATTTTGAATGTAATACTATCGTTTTTTATTTATTATAATGTGCAAATGTACTCTACTATGTTTTTACAGGTTTATTACCTTGTGTTAAATATTTATGGATTATGGATGTGGTCTAGAAGTTCTGACACAGACCATCAATTAAAAGTATCAACTAATTCAAAACAGTATAATATAAAGGCTTTTATAATATCTTTTTTGGGATTTATAGTTCTTGGATTTTTCTTAAAAAATATTCATACTATATTACCTCAAATATTTAAACAACCTGAGTCATCACCTTTTTTTGATTCTTTTATTACAACTCTTAGTATAGTTGCTATGTATTTTTCAGCCAAAAAAAAGTTAGAAAATTGGTATCTATGGTTTGTTGCAGATTTTGTATCTCTTATAATATTCTTTGATAAAGATGTAAAATTTATATCATTCCAATATTTGGTCTTCTTATTCTTTGCATTCATAGGATTTATTGCTTGGAAAAAAGAAATCAAAGAAGACTTTGAGGCATCAACTTGTTAAAAATTTTGAGGATACTGTATTAAGGAAAAAAATAAAGAAGCATAGGCCTATTCGCTTATGCTCTTTTTGTGTTGTTTCTTTATGTACAAAAACAGTGCTACTAACAAAGACAGAATAATACCTGCAATAACTACATGCTCAAATCTTTTAAATATAGGTCTTACAACTGTTTCATAATTTTCACTAAACTTATATCCTAAAAATATTAATGTGAAATTCCAAGGTAACATACCTAAAGTTGAATAAACAATAAATTTAACAAAATTCATCCTAGTTATACCAGCTGGCAAAGATATAAAGGTTCTAACAACAGGCAATAGCCTTCCAAAAAATACTGCCTTAACTCCATATTTATTAAATGTTTTCTCTGCTTTATAAAAACTATCAGAAGATACAAAAAAATACTTTCCATACTTTAAAATAAATGTTCTACCTCCATAAAAACCTATCCAATATGCTAAAATAGAGCCCATAAGACTTCCAATAATAACCGCAATATTTGCACCAATTAATGTAAGTCTTCCCTCTGCTACCATAAAACCTCCAAGAGGTAGCACCAATTCGCTAGGTAGTGGTATACAAGCACTTTCTATAAACATGCCAAGTGCTATACCAAAATACCCAAGCTTATTAATTATAACCGTCACTACTGACGCAATACTTTTAATTAACTCCATCATTATATAAAACTCCCCCTTATTATTCTAAAAAAAGCACCACCTAAAAAGGTGGTTGTCTTTTTTATATTTCACTAGATGCGATAATGCTAGATTCTGCATTCGATGGATTATTTCTTAAATAATTTCTATTTCTATTTTCATAATTATCATAATTTAAAAAATCTGCTAAACTAATTTGCGATGTCTTAAAATTAGCTTTTACTATTTCATAGGTCTTTTTTCTATCATATAAATAATATGACAATTTATTTATATAAGCTGCCTCTCCTGGAAGCGTAATAATATCTATTGAGTTTAAATCAAAATCATAGCAATATGATAAACTTTTAGCTACTTTATCTACATCTATATTAGTATCTATATTATCATAAATAATATCCATACATTTAGCAGCTTTAGACAAATATTTAAAATTAAACTTTTGTTTTATAAACTCTTTTATAAAACTTTGTTGTGCTTCTATCCTCTTTAAATCACTTCCATCATACCACTTATTAACCTTATTTTTATTATAATGTCTAAATCTCATAAACTGCTCTGCCATATCTCCATCTAAATGCTGTTGTCCTTTTTTTAGATGTATATGCAAATCTTGACCTGGATCATCATAATCAATATCTACCGGTACATTAAATTCTACACCACCAAACAAATCAACTATTTCTCTAAAAGCTTTTGTATCTAAATAAACATAATACTTTATATCAATATTCAAAAAATCGCTGACTGTCTTTATAGCGAGCTTTTCTTTCCCTCTAGGATATGCTGAATTTATTTTCGTTAATTTACCATCTACTAAAACTCTTGTATCCCTTGGTATAGACAATAAAGTAATCTTAGGCTTTAATAAGTCAACATTCGCGACAATTATTGTGTCTGTATTTTTATTTACTCTGTCTCCACCTAAAATTAAAACATTAAATGGCTCCTTAAACTCATCATCTAAAAATGGTTCAGATAAATCTGTACTAATACTAGATGCTATAAATCCGTTACTCGCATTCTTTTTTTTACCAGCAACACTATTTTTTAAAAAAACAAACCCGAAAAAAAATAACATACCAAAAAACGCACATGTGAAATAAAATATTAATTTTTTTAACTTCATAACCAAAACTCCCTATAATACAATATTTTATTATTTCAGGCCAAAAACATCAAGCAATCATTATTTTTTACAAAATTCTTTAAAAAATCCTCCTTTTCCTTCATATTTAGACAAAATTCTCATTTTTCCAAGCTTTATTATATAATCAAATTATTTATAATGCAACTTAATTTTATAATTTTTTTTAAAATAAACTTATTTGATTACTTTCTGGCATTCCTTCTAAACAACCATTCTTTTCTAAAATATCTATAACTGTTTTACTAAGCTTTGCTCTCATCCTTAATTCATCTACTGACAAAAATTTACCATACTCTCTAGCTTCAACTATACTTTGTGCAGCTGTTTGACCAAGTCCTTGAAATGCATTTAGTGGTGGCCTTATTTTATCATTCTCTATTTTAAATTTTAATGCCTCTGATTTATAAATATCTATAGGTAAAAATTCTAATCCTCTAGCATACATCTCATTTACAACCTCTAATATTGTTAAAATATTTTTCTCAGTCTGTTTTATGTTATTTCCTAAATCTTTATATTCCTTTATTTTTCTCTTCACTTTATCTTTACCATATATCATAATGGTTGCATCAAACAAATCTGCTCTAACTGTATAATATGCTATATAAAAAGCTAAAGGATAATACACCTTAAACCATGCTATTCTAAAAGCCATCATCACATACGCCGCCGCATGTGCTTTTGGAAACATATATTTTATTTTTTTACATGAATCTATATACCAATCTGGTACACTATTCTCTCTCATTATTTCCTCATACTCTGGTTTTAATCCCTTACCTTTTCTGACATCCTCCATTATCTTAAATGACACTTTCGGTGGTAATCCTTTATTTAACAAATAAAGCATTATATCATCTCTTGTACATATAACTTCTTTTAATGTTGCAACATTATTTCTAACTAAATCTTGTGCATTATTTAGCCATACATCTGTACCATGCGAAAGCCCTGATATTCTTATAAGCTCTGAAAAAGTAGTAGGCTTTGTATCTACTAACATCTGTCTTACAAATTTTGTCCCAAACTCTGGTATTGCAAATGTTCCAACTACACTATCTATATCACTCGGTTCTACGCCTAATACTTCCGTGCTTCTAAATAATGTCATTGTTTTTTCTTCACCTATTGGTATCTTAGTCGCATCAACTCCTGTTAAATCTTCTAACATCCTTATAACTGTAGGATCATCATGTCCTAATATATCAAGCTTTAATAAACGTCCACTTATTGAATGATAATCAAAATGTGTTGTTATTGTGTCTGATTTTACATCATCAGCTGGCCTTTGTATAGGACAAAAATCATAAATATCTTTATACCTTGGCACAACCATTATTCCTCCAGGATGCTGACCTGTAGTCCTTTTTACTCCAACACATCCCTTTATTAATCTATTCATTTCTGCAGATGGTATTACTTTATTTCTTTCTTCAAAATAATTTTTTATAAAACCAAATGCAGTCTTATCTGCTATTGTTCCTATTGTACCAGCTTTAAATACATTCCCTTCTCCAAAAAGTACTTCAGTATATTTATGAGCTTTTGCTTGATACTCTCCAGAAAAATTTAAATCTATATCCGGCTCTTTATCTCCGTCAAATCCTAAAAATGTTTCAAACGGAATATCATAGCCATCTCTTTTTAATGGACTATTACAATTAGGACAATCTTTTGGCGGTAAATCAAATCCACATATGCTATTTGTATTATGTACAAATTCTGAATATTTACAATTCGGACATATATAATGCGGTGGCAACGAATTAACTTCTGTTATACCAACCATATTAGCAACAAAAGAAGATCCCACTGAACCTCGAGATCCAACCAAATACCCATGTTCTAAGGAATTCCAAACTAATTTTTGTGCTATTATATACATAACAGAAAAACCATTTTTTATTATAGAGTTTAACTCCTTTTCTATTCTTTCCTTCACTATTATAGGCAATTTCTCTCCATATATCTCATGTGCTTTTTTATATGTAAGCTCTTTTATCTCTTCTTCTGCTCCATCTATCTTAGGTGGATATGTACCATCAGGTATTGGCAATATATCATCTATCATATCTGCAATTTTATTTGTATTTGTAACAACTACCTCATACGCCAAATCATCCCCTAAATAACTCAACTCTTTTAACATTTCTTCTGTTGTCCTAAAATATAACGGTGCTTGATTGTCTGAATCTTTAAAACCTTTTCCTGTCATTAATATTCTTCTATAAACTTCATCTCTTGGATCTAAAAAATGTACATCACCTGTCGCAACCACAGGCTTATTCATTTTTTTACCAAGAGCTATTATCTCTTTATTTATATTCTCTAAATCTTTAGTACTTTCTACTACACCTTTTTCAATCATAAATTCATTATTACCTAATGGCTGTATCTCTAAATAATCATAAAATTTTGCAATATTTTCTATCTCATTTTTGCTCCTTTTATTTAATATGGCCCTATATAACTCACCAGCCTCACATGCACTACCTAAAATTAATCCTTCCCTATATTCTAAAACCAGTTTCTTAGGAACTCTTGGCCTTAAATAATAATAATCTAAATGCGATTTTGATATTATTTTATACAAGTTTTTTAGTCCAACATAATTTTTAACTAGAATTATAGCATGATTAGTTCTCAATTTCTTTATATCTATTTTACCTTGCAATAATTCGTTTATATCATCTAATATTTTTACTCCCCTAGGTTTTAATAATTCAAAACATTTTAAAAGTATTCCTGCCGTTGCTGTTGCATCATCTATTGCCCTATGATGATTCAAAAGCTCTACTTTTAAATGTTTTGCAACAACGTCTAATTTATGTCTCCTTAATTCTGGAAACATTCCTCTTGATAAACCTAATGTGTCTAAAATTGAGTTATCAACTCTAAGTCCTAACCTTACTGCAAATTCTCGTATAAAAGAAACATCAAATGATGCATTGTGTGCAACTAAAACACAATCTTTACAAAATTCTAAAAACTTAGGTAAAACCACATCTACACTTTCACTATCTTGCACCATTTCATTTGTTATACCTGTAAGTTCTGTTATAAAAGACGATATCTCAACTGTAGGCTTTATAAATTCAGAAAATGTATCAACTTCTATTCCATTTTTTATTTTAATAGCACCTATTTCTATAATTTGATCTTTACTACTATTTAAACCAGTAGTCTCTATATCAAATACAACAAAATCTCCGTCTATAGATGTTTTTTTTGTATCAACAACTATTGGTATATTATCTTCTAATAAATAACATTCCACACCATATATAACCTTTATTCCGTTTTTCTTTGCTGCATCCATTGCCTCTGGAAATGCTTGTACAACTCCGTGGTCTGTTATAGCTATTGCTTTGTGTCCCCATTTCTTTGCCCGTTCTATTAAATCCCCTGCAGAAGAAACTCCATCCATTGCACTCATTTGAGTATGCAAATGTAATTCCACTCTCTTTTCTTCTGAATTATCCATTCTTTCTTCTTTTTTTATTCCTTTTAAAATATCTGTAACTAAAACAGAAGTCTCTTTTATGTACTTATCATATTGGGCAAATCCTTTTATTTTTAAAACAACACCAGCTTTGACATTTTCTTTCAATTTATCTAATTCATCTTTTTTTATAAACATTTTGCATGTTATAGAACTCGTATAATCAGTTACATCAAATATAAATAGTTTTTTATCATTTTGTAAATCTCTTACATCTACTCTAAAAATTTCTCCTTCAAATACTATGTCACCTGAATCTTGTGTTATATCAACTATTTTAGTTGGTGTATCATTAAATTCACTTCCATATATATCACTTTTAATTTTCTTCTTTCTTATTTCCCTTTTTACTTCTTTCTTGCGAACATTATCATGTTTCTCTTCTTTTACCTTGACATCATTTAGAGTATCTGTTACAGCTTTATACTCTTCTCGTTCTTTTTTCTTTATATAATCCTCTAATTCACTGTCACTCTTTATCAACTCACAAAATTCAACTCGCACATCCTTGGCATAATAATTCTTTAATATACGCTCAATGACAATACCACATTTTTTAAATATGTCTGGACTGTTCACAAAAATCTTTAATTTATTTTCTGTAATCTCGTACTTGGAATTTTTTAACATAGCTTTAGCTATTATAAAATTGCACGACACAACAAATAATATGTCATTCCAATATTTATCCAAAATATCCTTAGTTGTAAATTCACTTATATATGAGAATTTTACAGTAACATCTAACTGTTCAAAAAACTTTTCCATACTCCTCTTTACCGAAAATATTACACTAGGAGGTAAAAAATTTTCTGCTAGCATATTAAGCTCTATTCTTTTACTTTTTTTATAAACATTGATACACTCTAATGTTACATTATCTAAGTACTTACCTCTTCCTTCGTTTTCCTTTAAATCAGGGAAAACAGAAAGAAGAGTTTTCTTGCCTCGTATCGCTATATTTTGCATATTATTTTAACCCCTTACACTACATTTTGTAAATCTCATCTAATAATTCTTTCACAATATTATCTTCGGAAATCTTTCTTATTATTTTGCCCTTCTTAAATAATAATGCTTCTTTATCTCCTCCAGCTATACCAATATCCGCCTCTTTTGCTTCACCTGGCCCATTAACAGCACAACCCATAATAGCAACCTTTATATTCTTATCAACATTAGCTAAACTATCTTGCACTTTATTTGCTATCTCTATAAGATTTATCTTACATCTTCCGCATGTTGGACAAGAAATAAACTGTATACCATTTTTCCTAATTCCTAAAGCTTTCAAAATTTCTATGCCTGCTCTAACTTCATCCTCTGGCTCACTTGTTAATGATACTCTTATTGTATCACCAATCCCACGAGCTAGCAAACTTCCAATACCTATACTTGATTTTATAATTCCATTCCACTTTGTTCCTGATTCTGTTACACCTAAATGCAAAGGATAATCTGATTCTTTATCTATAAGAGTATACGCTTCAATTGTCTTTACAACATCTGATGCCTTTAATGAAAATACTATATCATAAAAATCTAAATCTTCTAAAATTTTAGCATTTTCTAATGCACTAACAACCATTGCCTTTGGTGTAACGCCATATTTTTGCACTATATCCTTCGCTAATGAACCTGCATTTACACCTATCCTTATTGGAACTCCATATTCTTTAGCCGCAGAAACTACTTTCTTTATTCTATCTATAGAACCTATATTACCTGGGTTTATCCTTATTTTATCTGCTCCGTTTTTTATACTCTCTATAGCTAATCTGTAGTCAAAATGTATATCAGCAACTAATGGTATCTTTATATTTTTCTTTATTTGTGATATCGCAAAACTTGCTTCTAAATCTAAAACAGCAACCCTTACAATATCACAGCCTACATCCTCTAGTCTTTTTATTTGTTCTATAGTACTCTTTACATCTCTTGTATCAGTTGTTGTCATAGATTGTACAGTAATATTAGAATTACCACCAATAATTAAATCTTTTACTCTTATACTCTTTTTCACAAAATACACTTCTTCCTTCTATTTATAATTTATAATTTAGTCGGAGATGCCCCCCGCCTCTAAGCTTGAAAAAGCGTACGCGGTGGGTACATATTTACAATGAAGACGAGAGTTCAAGCTCCGACGTAAATTTAACGCGTCATTTAGGATGCACACGGATTTGAATGGTAAGTTGTACCCTGCCGGGTACACAAATCCGGCGCAGCAATACTCGCAAGCTCGTAT
>JBGUYI010000127.1:0-6354 GCA_045118635.1 Acetivibrionales bacterium | reverse complement strand
TGGATGCACACGGATTTGAATGGTAAGTTGTACCCTGCCGGGTACACAAATCCGGCGCAGCAATACTCGCAAGCTCGTATTGACATTTGTATTTTGTGTCATGTTACATAGCACGAACATCCGGCACGCAAGACCAGCAAGCGACATTTGACTGATGATGTAGAATGTATTTAAGGAGAAGCACATGAAAAAATGTATTAATATATTAGATGTAGGAATAGATGATATAACAATGGATGTTGCTATTAGAAAAATAGTAGAGTTTTTGTCTGAAGATAAAAATCATATAGTTTGTACGCCGAATGCAGAGATTATGATGCAAAGTCATAGAGACCATGCATTAAAAAATATATTAAATGATTCAGATATGGTAGTAGCAGATGGAGCAGGTGTTGTTTTGGCATCAAAAATTTTAGGAACTCCGTTAAAAGAGAGAATAGCTGGATATGATTTAGTGCAAGGTATTTTTGAATTAAGATTGGATAAAAAGATTAGAGTATTTTTATTAGGTGGGAAGCCAGGAGTTGCAGAAAAAGCATCAAAAAATTATTCTAAATTAGATGGCATAGAATTTGTTGGATATAATGATGGCTATTTTAAAGAAGAAGAGGAAGATTATATAATAGATAAAATAAACAAATTAAATCCTGATATACTGTTAGTGGGGTTAGGGGCACCTAAACAAGAGAAGTGGATTTATAAAAATAAAGATAAGCTAAATGTAAAAGTTAGCATAGGAGTTGGAGGGTCATTTGATGTAATGGCAGGAGAAGTTAAAAGAGCTCCAAAATTTTTTCAAGATAATGGATTAGAGTGGTTTTATAGATTATATAAACAGCCTAGTAGATTTATAAGGATGCTTGATATACCTAGATTTATGTTTTTAGTATTAAGGAAAAGGGGATTAAAGCAGTAAATGAATAAAAGTTATGGAGGATATATCATTGAGGGTAATAAGTTTTGTTGGAGAAAGTGGCTCAGGGAAGAGCTATAGAGCGACATGGCTTGCTAATGAAAATAATATAGAGTGTATTATTGATGATGGCTTATTGATAAAAGGTGCAGTCATATTAGGAGGCACCTCAGCAAAAAGGGAACCAACTAAAATTGGTTCTATAAAGAAAGCCTTATTTACACGAGAAGAAGATGCAAGAAGAATGAAAAAAATAATAAGTGATATAAATCCAGAGTCTATATTAATATTAGGTACATCAGATAAGATGGTAGATACCATTGCAAAAAAATTAGATTTACCAGAGATAGAAAAGAGAATTTATATAGAAGATGTAGCGACCAAAGCTGAGATAGCGCAGGCTTTAGCAATAAGAAGAGAGCAAGGGAAGCATGTTATACCTGTTCCAACGCTTGAAATAAAAAAAGAATTTTCTGGGTATTTTTTGGATCCTTTGCAAATTTTTAAGAAGAAGGGAAGAGGGCGATATCAGATAGTAGATGAGAAGTCAGTTGTAAGACCTACGTTTAGCTATTTGGGAAGTTATACTATATCTGATTATACAATTTATCAGATAGTACAACATGTTGTTTCTAGGATCCCAGATATAAAAAAGATATCTAGATTTAGAATAGAAAAAGATTTAAATGGAGTTTATATAGACATGGATTTTGTGTTATTTTATGGATGTACAATAAAACCAGTTTTATATAAAGCACAATTAGACATAAAAAATGAGATAGAAGCGCTTACAGATTTAAATATAAAGAGGCTCAATATAGAAGTTAAGAGTTTGGTATTAAGGAATGAGGAGAAGGGATAAAGAGTGAAGTTTTTTAGTGAAGGTGAGAAGGTTATAATCAAAAATGTGGAAAATTTTGATTTAAAGCAGATATTTGAATGTGGACAGTGTTTCAGATGGAAAAAAGAGCAAGATAATAGTTACACAGGTGTAGCATTCGGAAAAGTAATAAATATCAGAGAGATAGGACACAACATAGAGATAAAAAATACTAATAATCAAGATTTTAAAAATATATGGTATAGATATTTTGATTTAGATAGAGATTACAACAAGATAAAAGAATGTATAAGTAAAGATGATATAATGAAAAAGGCAATTGAATTTGGAAGTGGTATAAGATTATTGAATCAGGATATACAAGAATTGCTCATATCTTTTATAATATCTGCTAATAATAGAATACCTAGGATATCGAAATCTATAGATTTTTTATCTGAAAAATTTGGGAGAAAGATATATGTGAAAGATAAAATATATTATTCATTTCCTAGTATAGAAAAGCTTGCTTGTGTTAGTTTAGAAGAAATGTCCGAATGTAAAATTGGATTTAGGGGTAAGTATATCAAAGAAAGTGCTAGAATAGAAATGAAAAAAGAATATTTGAAAATGATTAAGAATAAAGATACAGATAACGCAAGAGAACTTTTAATGAAGTTTAGCGGGGTAGGTCCTAAAATTGCAGATTGTGTTTTGCTTTTTAGTGGGACAAAGAGAGATGTATTTCCAACAGATGTTTGGATAAAAAGAATTATGGAGGAATTATATTTTAAAAGAGAGGCTTCTTTAAAAGAAATTCAAGAATTTGTTAAGGATTATTTTGGAGAGTATGCAGGTTTTGCACAACAATATTTATTTTATTATGCTAGAGAAAAAAGAATAGGTGCAAAGTAACTTTTTTTAATCTATAGAATACTATAAATTATGTAGATTAAGAATAAGTGGTGTTTATGTATGTATGGATTAGCTATATTTGATTCAGGGAATTATGCATATAATTTAGCGAGAATATTAGAACAAAAAGGGTATGAGTGCGAGATTGTGCCAATACCATGTCAAATAGCTAAAAACGGATGTGGCCAGTGCATAAAATTTAAAATTTCAGATTTAAATGCTTTGTTAAATGAGAGTGCAAGTTCAAAAATTGTAGTAAGAGAATTATACAAAATAGGTATAAAAAATAATAAAAATGAATATATTAAAATTAGAGCGCAAATGATAAAAGAGACAAAGCAAGAAGGAGAAAACTAAAGATATAATAAATTAATAGGATTTGCGCTAGGTTGAGTAGTTTAAGAGTAAGTGTTATAATGGGAGTTGTTAAGGAAAGAACTAGAATGTACGGAAAAATATATCCTATTATTTTGAACCTACATTTAATATAAGGGAGTTTGATAGTTTTTAAGTGGCAATCAGGCCTCAATTTGTTTTATGGTTTTTTCAATTAGTGGAAGGTTAAAGCTTAAAACAGAACACCCACCTAGTTTGAGGGCTAGGTGTCAAAATATAGGTAAACGGCATCCTGGTAAAAAGCCTTAGACTGTTTAGTCTGAGGCTTTTTTGAATTTTTTATTATGTAGCTTTTTTATAGATACATAATTTTTTTTAGTTTTGTTTTTTTTAATTATATTGCTAGAATATTTATTAATGTTGTAGTTAGAAGATATATCACATCCATATGAAGATTTAAGTTCTTTTAAAAATTTTTCGTATTCGGCTTGAGTATCCAATAAATTGTTATTCATATAATCTAATCTTTTTGGTGTGGTGGTAGAAGCGGATTTTTTTTCTAGTTTTTTATATAAGAGTTTTAAGTTTGCTACTTCTTGATTTAAAGTTTCAAATTTATTTTTTAGTAAATTCAAACTTTCTAATACAATAGTTTTAAAGTCATTTGATGAAATAGAGCTAACATTATTTAAGTTTAGTGATATATTATTAAAAGATGCAATAGTGTAACCATTTGAAAATGATATAGGTAGTTTCATTACTGTGCTAGAGTTGCTTTTTGAGAATCCAACACAAAAAAAATCATTATTCATTGTACATTTTTCAACATTTGACCAAGTCAAACCAGAATCATCTGATCGTGTAAAATATATGATATTGTTTTTTACTCCGAATATAATAAGTGATTTTTGTAATAATGCTAAAGTAGGATTAGATGCAGGAATTACAGGTATTACATTTTTTGTTTTGTCGTCTACTAATTTAGCATAATAAAATTTGTAAGAGTTTTTATTAATTTTTTCTTTATATAGGATGTGTATGAAATCAGATGAATCTATTAAAGCATCTAATAATAAAATATCCGAATTAGAATTTGTTATTTGCGAAAATTTAGTCCACATAGCTTCAAATGGAGAATAAATTTTGTATCCTAATTGAAAAACTTTTCCGTCAAAGAAATTATAGTAAAGATAAATATTTCCAATATCAGAAGATACAACAGAATAAGGATATATATTTTTAGAAGATGATGCAATTATTTGAGGATTTGATAATGTGGTGTGTTTTAAAATTTGATGGGATAAAATCATAGAATTTTTGTGATGTAATATATAGAAAAAGTGTACACTATCTTTTGAAGGAATCAAACGCAAATATTTATTATAAGATGAAGAAGTTTTAGATTTTAATATTTGCATAGTTTTAATTGATCTAGAATTAATAAATGTGTAGAATATATCTCCATCTAGGTTTTGAAATATTATATGAATTTTGTCTTTTGAATCAATGTCTGCATAAAAGCATGGATGAATTTGTTTTTTTATTACGATAGGTTTGCTCCATACTAATTTTTTGTTAAGTGAAGAATAACATAGATTATTTGAAGAATCTACAAAAAAATTAAATACGTCGTCAGTTGATGATTTTAACAAAAATTGTTGTTTGTCTTGGTTATACATAAAATATACCTCATATAAAATGTTTATTTTAAAATATATGCTAATAAGTAACCAAAATATTAAACCAACATATTATGTAATTAAATAATAAAATAAGGAGGTAAAAAAATGGCATTATGTAATGAAAATGTAGTTGCAGGTCTTATATCACCACAAGACATGTCTAGGATAAGAGAAGCTGTATGTGTACAAGTAGAAAAAATATATGATTCATGTAGAGAAAAAGATTGTGTAGAAAATGTTAGGGTAATGTTTAGAAATTTAACACCAGAACAAAGAGAAGCTATAAATAATGCAATGAACGTTAAATTAAGAGAAGTAAAATTAAAAGATGTTATAACAGATATAGAAGAAGTACCATTCAAAAGAGGTTTTTACACAGTAGATGTAAAATATATAATGAAAGTAGAGTTGGACTTTTTCGTGAGAGAGCCAGGAAGTATATGTGTAGTACCAATTGTAGGGGATATAACATTTAATAAAAAAGTTATATTGTTTGGATCAGAAGGAAATATAAAAATATTTAAATCACATTTTGAATCAGGACAAAATAATAGACCAATAAAGACATCATTACAACAAGATAATTTACCAATTGCTAAAATAGAAGTAGCAGACCCAATAGCACTTAACGCACAAGTGAGGGGTATATTAGATAAATTCTTTGAAGATAACGATGATTGTTGTTGTTGTGATAACGATGATTGCGAAGAAACAAGACAATTGCCAATAAGAAGAGTGTACGTAACAGTTGGAATATTTAGCATAATAAAACTTATAAGATATGTACAATTATTAATACCAGCATTTGATTTTTGTTATCCAAATAAAGATTGTATAGCATCTACAGATGAAAACCCATGTGAAATATTTGAAAATATAGAATTTCCATATAACGAATTCTATCCACCTCAGATATTTGATTTTCCAGGTGCACTAGAACAAGAAGAAGCATTTTTAAATGCAAGTAGTAGTACAAAATGTTCAAATCAAAATACTGCAGGAGAAACTGTTTGTTATAATATAAATGATTAGTGAGGGGGGATTCCCCCTACTAATATTATAATGTAGCTTTTCCTGGTATAATTGCGTCAACAATTCCATAAACAACAGCACCGATTAAAGCTCCCCAAAAAGAAACAGAATATCCTGATACAAAAAATTGAGTTACATAAATTATTATCGCAGATAGAACGAATCCAGAAAAACCTCTACCAAAAGCTGAAGCATTGATTCCAGCGACTTTTAAAACTAAAAAATCAAGTGCAGAAATAACTAATGCACCTATAACTAATGGGAAAATCCCAGATATCGAAAATCCTGGCGTAAAGAAGGCTGTTATTCCAAGAACAATTGATGCAACTATAAATCTAATAAAAAAATGAAGAAAAGGAGATGCATCAGATGATGAAACGCTATAATTATCTTGCACTATTAATCACTTCCTTTCAATAAAAATTTTGACATGCATATCTATTATTAGAAAAAAATATATAATTTATTCAAGTATCAAAAAGAGAGTGTTATAATGCAATTAGAACAAAAAATAATATGGTAAAGTATGTTTTTTAAGAATTAAGTCAAAAAAGTCAATACGAGCTTGAGAGTATTGCTGCGCCGGATTTGTGTACCCGGCAGGGTACAACTTACCATTCAAATCCGTGTGCATCCTAAAGGACGCGTTAAATTTA
>JBGUYI010000126.1:0-5347 GCA_045118635.1 Acetivibrionales bacterium | reverse complement strand
TTAGGATGCACACGGATTTGAATGGTAAGTTGTACCCTGCCGGGTACACAAATCCGGCGCAGCAATACTCGCAAGCTCGTATTGACTTCTAAAGAGGAAATATCTGTAACTATATAAGGCGAAAGCCTTATATAGTTTGTCCTAGTTTCAAAGATGGATAAGCATTAAGTGTTAAATCTGATATATTACCATTTTTATATTCATAATATGATGCACATGCTATCATAGATGCGTTGTCTGTACATAAAATTGGGCTAGGGTAGTAGCATTTGTACCCTAAGCTGTTACAGGTATCTAAGAATGTTTGACGTAAGCATGAGTTTGATGCAACGCCACCTGCTAGAGCTATTTTTGATATATTTTTTATTTTGGCGCACTCTATAGTGTTTTTCACTAAAACGTCGACAACTGCTTTTTGGAAACTTGCACATGTATTAGGTATATTTATGGATTCATTTTTTTGATTCATAGTATTTATATAATTTAAAACTGCTGTTTTTAGTCCACTAAAACTGAAATCAAAAGTACCATCTTTAAAATATACTCTTGGAAAATCTACAAAATAAGGATCACCATCTTTAGAAATTTTATCAATGACAGGGCCTCCAGGATATCCTAAACCTAAGGCTCTTGCAATTTTATCAAAAGCTTCTCCTGCGGCATCATCACGAGTCTGACCTAAAATTTCAAACTTTTTATAATCGCACACATGAACAATATGACTGTGTCCACCTGATACAACTAAGCAAATAAATGGTGGTTCTAATTCTTTGTGTTGCAAATAATTTGCGTATATGTGTCCTTCTATGTGATTAACTCCAACTAAAGGCTTATTTTTAGAAAAAGATAACGCCTTTGCAAAAGACACCCCAACTAACAGTGCACCAACTAAGCCAGGTCCTTTTGTAACTCCAATTATGTCAATATCGTCTAAAGTTTTTTTAGCATCTAAAAGTGCTTTTGAAACGACTGGTATAATTGATTCTACGTGCTTTCTAGATGCAATCTCTGGCACAACACCACCATATTTTTTATGTATATTTATTTGAGATGATATTACGTTAGATAATATTTCTCTTCCATTTTTAACAACTGAAGCTGACGTTTCATCGCAGCTTGATTCTATCCCAAGAATTAATAAATCTTTCACAAAAATCCCTCCAAAATCTAATAAGGATATTATATACTAAACTCAGTGATATGTGAATATATTAAAAAAATAGAAGTGCCAATTTCTAATAGGGATACTAAAAAAGTATCCCTCAAAAAACTAGCAACAGCCACAATTAGAATTATCTAGGTTCCAATTATTGCAGAAAAGTAGTAAGAATATTAAAAGGAAAAATAATATGCTGCAATCATCACCAAAAAGACCAGAACATCTATTCATAAAGACACCTCCTAAACATAATACATTATATAGTATGTTTAGGACATAAAAATGTTAACTTAGATTTTTAAGTTGTCAAATCTTTTGATAGCCTTTAAAGTATTTTCATAGCTTGCAAACGAAGTAAGTCTAAAATATCCAGCCCCGCTGGGTCCAAAGCCACTACCTGGAGTTCCAACAACATGTATTTGATTTAGCAACATATCAAAAAAGTCCCAAGAATCCATATTATTAGGAGTTTTTAGCCATATGTAAGGGGAATTGACGCCACCAAATACTTTGAAATTTTTTTTAATTAAAGCATCACGAATAAGTTTAGCATTGTTCATATAATATTTGATAACATCTTTTATTTCTCTTTGACCAGCCTGGGAATAAGTAGCAAGCGCCGCAATTTGAGAAATATAAGATACTCCATTAAATTTGGTAGATTGTCTCCTTGCCCATAAAGAGTTTAAAGATGTTTTTTCAAGATTTTTAGAGTAAACAAATACATCTTTAGGGACTACAGTATAAGCACATCTAACACCTGTAAAACCAGCAGTTTTAGAGAAGCTTTTAAATTCAATGGCACATTTTTTTGCACCCTCAATTTCATAAATACTGTGAGGGATATTATCTTCTGTAATGAAAGCTTCATAAGCTGCATCGAATAATATTATAGAATTATGTTCTATAGCATAGTCCACCCAAACTTTCAAATCATTTTTGTTTAAAACTGTACCAGTAGGATTATTTGGCAGACAAAGGTAAATCAAATCGACTGGAGTTTTTGGTAAGCTTGGAACAAAATTATTTTCCTCTAAGCAAGGTAAATAAACGATTTTATCAAATTTGTTGTTGTTAAAAAAACCAGTTCGACCAGCCATTACATTACTGTCAACATAAACAGGATAAACAGGGTCAGTAACTGCTATAGTACAATCAGCACTAAAAAGTTCTTGAAAATTAGCAGTATCAGACTTAGCACCATCACTTAAAAATATTTCATCAGAAGAGATATCTACACCTCTTTTTTTATAATCGTTATAAACAATTGCATCAATCAAAAAAGGATATCCAGCGTCAGGACTGTAACCTTTAAAAGTATCAGGATTTGCCATATCATCGACGGCTTTGTGAAGACTTTTTATTACTTCAGGTACAAGAGGTCTTGTAACATCACCAATGCCTAGAGAAATAATATCACAACCAGGATTGTTTGTTTTAAAAGTATTAACACGTTTAGCAATTTCAGCAAATAAGTAATTTTTATTGAGTTTCAAATAATTTTCATTTAAAAATGCCATAATAAAATCATCCTTTCTTATAATAGAGTTCCTTCAAAGACAAATTCACAAGGACCAGTCATATATATGTGCTTGTCGTTCTGATTCCATTCCACCAACAAATCACCGCCTGTAAGTTTTATGGTTGCACAGTTTTTTGAAAGTCCATTTAAATATGATGCTACTAATGATGCACAAGCACCAGTACCACAAGCTAAAGTTTCGCCTGCCCCACGTTCCCATACTCTCATTTTTAGAGCTGATTCATCCAAGATTTCTATAAATTCCACATTTGTTTTTTTAGGGAATATATTATGTTTTTCAATTTGACTCCCCCAAAAAGAAACCGGGAAATTAGCCACATCTGATACATATATAATTGCATGAGGATTTCCCATAGAAACACAAGTTACATTGAATTTTTTGTCAGACACAGATATTTCTTGATCAATAAATCTTTCTAAGTTAGTATTAACAGGAATAAGATTACTACTTAAAATAGGTTCCCCCATATCTACTGTGACAGATTTAACTATGTCATTTTGTATATTTAGTTTCAAATATTTTATTCCAGCTAAAGTTTCTAAAGATAAATAAGTTTTGTTAGTCAGTTTTTTTTCGTATACGTATTTTCCGATGCAACGAACAGCATTGCCGCACATTTCTGCTTCAGAGCCATCAGAATTAAACATTCTCATTTTAAAATCAGCCATCTTAGATTTTAAAATTAAAACAAGTCCATCACTTCCAACACCAAAATGTCTGTCACTTAACTTTATGGAGAGCGAAGATGGATTTTCAACACATTTTTCTAAACAATTAATATAAATATAATCGTTTCCTAAACCTTGCATTTTAACGAATTCCAAAACACATCAACTCCTAAAAAAAATCTAAGATGATTGTATCACAAAATTTTAGTTTTGCAAGAACATATTTATGAAACATACATAAAAATATCTTTAATTACAATATTAATATAAATTTATAAAAAAATACATTAAAATACATTTTTTAACAAAAAATATATTGACAAAATATTCCTATGGTTATATAATGAAGATGTTGTACAACAAGTAAAAAAATGGAGGTAATGGTTAATGGTGTTAAAAGGAAGGGTTAGTAAGTTTTTTATAATATGGTCGGCATTGATGTCTTTATTTGGTGCTGGAGGTAATATATATGCAGAAAATTATAAGATGTTAGAATGTAGTACACAACCAAAGATAGGAGTGAGATTAAAAAATAATCAGAAATTTAGAGAAAAAATAGAAATAATAACTAAGAAAACTCATAAAAAAATACCAAGAATTAAGAAGTTTGTTAGATATTATAATAATGTCGCTAAAAATATGTTAAAAGCAATAGAAGAAACAGGTAAAATTGAAGGTGAGGGAAAAGCTTCGAATTAAGGAATAAAACTTACAACATGTTCATAAAAATATAAAAAAGGACATGAAGTGAGGATAAAAATGAACAGAAACAAAATTACAATTATACTAATAATAATTTTATTAAGTGTTTGTGGTTTAGCTGGATGTGGAAGTTTTAAAAATATATCAATAAATGATATCGCAGAAAAAGTATATCCTGTAAGTTGTACAGTTATTAGTGAAGAAGACGCAAAAAAAATACAGGATAAAGTTCCAATACATCTATATTATGCGACGAAGCAAAATAAATTAAAATTAGTTGTAAGATATATATCAAATGAACAGCAAGATATAGATAAAATTGCAACAATTGTTATGGAAGAATTAATGAAGAATCCAAAAGAAGTTGGACTTTATAATGTAATACCACAGGGGACGAAACTAAGGAAACCAGTTAAAGTGCAAAATAACGTAGCATATGTTGATTTATCAGAAGAATTTGTGAAAAATCATAAAGGTGGGAAAGACGGTGAAAAAGCGACAATATTTGCTATAGTTAATTCTTTAACTGAGTTAAAAGATATAAATAAGGTTAAATTTAAAATAAATGGTAAGGTACAAAAAGAATATAAAGGAAATTTTAGATTTGATAAAGATTTTCCAAGGTATACACAAAAGATAAAACAGTTATAATGCTAAAACTTTACCAATCCGGTACGTAAGCCCCGTAAGTGGGGCTTAACTAAAGATTTGAGTAGTAGTTAGTAAAAAATGTTATAGCTGGTGCTAAGGAAGACGTAATGTATGGTAAAAGTAGTAATTATAGAAAAAAGAGATACTCATTTTTAGTATCTCTTTTTCATGTTTCAATGTATTTTTACTTTTTTTTCCAAAGCTTTACCAAAACTATACCAAGAATCACGAAGTTTAAATCGAGTTTCTTCATCCATTGTTCGTTCAATAATATCATTCAAATCTTTTCTAATTTCGACATAATCACGTAAAACAAATTCGTCTTGTGATAATAATTTTTCAACTTGGGCAATCCATAAGTCTATATTCGATCTGTTGTTGTTACTAATTGAGGATAACTTTTTTTTCAAATGAGAAATAACAAGCTTAACTGCTTTGCGTTTTACATCAAAATCTGTAATAACTTTTTTCTGCTTTCCAGTTAACATAGCAAATTCCTCCCTGTTAAAAAATAAAAGTACAGAAATATAAATTTGTAATATAACTCAGTCGGAGATGTCCCCCGCCTCTAAGCTTGAAAAAGCGTAGGCGGTGGGTACATATTTACAATTCAGTGGGAGTTC
>JBGUYI010000125.1:0-6129 GCA_045118635.1 Acetivibrionales bacterium | reverse complement strand
ATTGCTGCGCCGGATTTGTGTACCCGACGGGTACAACTTACCATTCAAATCCGTGTACATCCTAAAGGACGCGTTAAATTTACGTCGGAGCTTGAACTCTCGTCTTCATTGTAAATATGTACTCACCTCCTACGCTTTTTCAAGCTTAGAGGCGGGGGATATCTCTGTACTTACGTTATTTTAGTTTTTGCTAAATAGCCCTGCAAGTTTTATCTTAGATATTTGAAATAACTCTACAACCTTAAACTTAAACTTTATTTGAATATCATCTTTCTTTTTAGATATAATATTATATTCCTCTTTTGTTAATTGCTGACTTAATTTTTGTTTAGTAGCTTGTGATAATTTACCATGTGTCGCATCCACAAAACATAACGGCGGAAATAAAACACACCACCAATTTTTACCCTTTGCTTCTCCAACTAACACCCTTAATGCTTGATATTTACCTGCTGGTAAAACTACATCACCATAAGTTTTTGTTGGAAATGAAAATTCTCCTAACGATAACTTAACCGCATAATTTATATTTTTCTCTCTCATATAGTCTTTAACAACATTTGATATACTGTCCATGTTTTTTCTTAATATATAATTCGTCTCATCAATATTTTTGCTATTCTTTAATAAAGTATTGGTATACTCTAATACTTTATCCCTTATTTGTAACTTTAATAACTGGTCATTTTTAGAATTGCTATTTGCCACAACATGTAACCGTATCATATTACTGGCTAAACCTGTGTTTATACTTCTTGAATAATTGAAAGCAAGACTTCCTAAAAATACTATAATTGTAATGAAAACTAAAATTATCTTTTTCATTATTTTTTCTCCTTGTCCTTATTTTGTATTTTTTTCTCTTGCTTTAATTATTGACATGTATACCAAAATTTATTCAAAAAAAAGACCTAAAATTCTTTTTTAGAATCTTAGATCTTTATCTATACTATTATTTATTCTTTACATTTTTTAATGAAATCTTTAAATAACAAATGCACTCTATTTGGTCTTGATTTAAATTCCGGATGAAATTGTGTCGCAACAAACCAAGGATGCTCACTAATTTCTATAATTTCTACTAGTCTATTATCCGGCGAAACTCCAGCTATTTTTAATCCCTCTTTCTCTAACAATTTCCTAAACTCATTATTAAATTCGTATCTATGTCTATGTCTTTCATAAATCAATTCTTCTTTGTATATATCATACACTCTAGATTCTTTATTTAATTTACAAGGATAAACGCCAAGTCTCATACTTCCCCCAACTTCATCAATATCTTTTTGACTTTGCATTAAATCTATTACCAAATTTTCTTGGCTATCAGTAAACTCTGAACTGTTCGCATCTTCTAGTCCACATACATTCCTCGCAAATTCAACTACTGCCATCTGCATACCTAAACATATTCCAAAAAACGGTATCTTATTTTCTCTGGCATATTTTATTGATAATATCATGCCTTCTATGCCTCTACCTCCAAAACCTCCTGGCACTATTATCCCATCTACATCGCCAAATATTTCTTCTAAATTACTATCATTAACGTCCTCAGAATTTACCCACTTAATTTCTACTTCTGAATTATTCCAAATTCCTCCATGTTTTAGCCCCTCAACAACACTTATATATGCATCGTGCAACTGAACATACTTCCCAACAAGCGCCACCTTCACTTTCTCTTCTAAATTCTTTTGCATGTTAACCATTTTTTCCCACTCTGTCAAATTTGGCTCATTACATTCTAATTTTAATTTATCTATAGTTATTTTAGCTAATCCCTCTTCTTCTAACATCAAAGGAATTTCGTACAAACTCTCTGCATCTAAATTTTGAATAACACTATTGGTATCTATATTACAAAATAAACTTATCTTATCTTTTAATTCCCTAGATAATTCATGCTCAGTCCTACAAACAATAATATCTGGCTGTATCCCTAAAGCTCTAAGCTCTTTAACACTATGTTGTGTTGGTTTTGTCTTTAACTCACCTGATTTTGCTATATATGGAACCAATGTAACATGTATGTACATTACGTTATCCCTACCAACCTCTGCTTTAACCTGCCTTATTGCCTCTAAAAATGGCAAACTCTCTATATCTCCTACTGTTCCACCTATCTCTGTTATTACAACATCTGTTTGCTCTTTCGCTAGCTTATAAATATTACTTTTTATTTCATTTGTAATATTTGGTACAACCTGAACTGTATCACCCAAAAAACTTCCTTTTCTCTCTTTTGTTATAACTGATAAATAAATCTTACCTGTTGTTATATTACTATATTTAGTAAGATTCTCATCTATAAATCTCTCATAATGACCTAAGTCTAAATCTGTTTCTGCTCCATCTTCTGTTACAAAAACTTCTCCATGTTGATACGGACTCATAGTTCCTGGATCTACATTTATGTATGGGTCAAACTTCTGAATAGTCACACTCACTCCCCTAGACTTCAAAAGCCTCCCCAAAGATGCTGCCGTTATTCCTTTGCCTAAACCAGAAACAACTCCTCCTGTAACAAAAATATATTTCACTGACACCTTTTATCACCTATTCCTTTATTATCCTATTTTTTATACTACATTCTTTCTGGTGCTGAAATTTTTAATAAATCAAGTAAATTTTTCATAACTACTTTTACACTCTTTACTAAAACAAGCCTAGCCTGCCTAATTTCTTCTACCTCTTCTTTTATTCTACAAGCATTATAAAAACTATGAAACAAACCTGCAACATCTAATATATATCTTGTCAACCTGCTAGGTTCTAAAGTCTTTACTGACAATTCAATCTCGTCAGGATATTTTGCTAATTCCTTTATTAATTCTATTTCCTCTTTTTCTTTCAACATTTTTAAATCTATATCATTAATATCAAAAAACTTTATACCTTCACTTTCACATACTCTCAATATGCTACATATCCTAGCATAAGCATACTGCACGTAATAAACCGGATTCTCATTAGACTTCTTCACCGCTAAATCTAAATCAAAATCCAAATGATTTCCAGATGCTCTAGTATTAAATATAAATCTAGCTGCATCTTTTCCTACTTCATCTAATAAATCTATCAATGATATTGCCTTACCTGTCCTTTTAGACATCCTAACTTTTTCTCCATTTTGATACAAATGAACTAACTGAAATAAAACAATATCTAATCTATCAGGATTTATACCTAATGCCTCAACACCTGCCTTCATCCTAGCTACGTGGCCATGATGATCTGCTCCCCACAAATTTATAACTCTGTCAAATTTCCTATCAATAAATTTATTTTTATGATATGCTATGTCTGCTGCAAAATAGGTAACAACCCCATTATTCCTTACAAGTACGGCTTCTTTATCTTCTCCTAAACTAGGTGACTTAAACCATACTGCCCCATCTTTTTCTAAACAATAACCATTATCTTTTAAAATTTCTAAAACTTTCTTTATCTCTCCACTATCATGCAATGTTTTCTCTGAAAACCAAACATCATAGGTAATCCCATATCTTTCTAAACCAGATTTTATCATTTCTATATTCTTTGGTAACGCATAATCAACCAAAGCTTTTCTTCTATCCTCTTTAGATAAATTAAGCAAACTGTCTCCATTCTCTTTTATATAATTTTTGACATGTTCTATTATATCTTCTCCATGATATCCATCCTCTGGAAATTCTATGGCATCCTCTCCTTTTAATTGCTGAATATATCTAGCTTCTAATGATATACCAAATTTCTCTATCTGATTTCCTGCATCGTTTATATAAAACTCCCTAGTCACTTGGTGACCAGTTAAATCAAAAACTCCAGCTATTAAATCTCCTAATGCTCCCCCTCTAGCATTTCCCATATGCAAAGGTCCTGTAGGATTAGCACTAACAAACTCAATCATAACCTTCTTTCCTTTACCTATATCTGATTTACCATAATCCCCTTGTTCCTTTTGAATAACCTTTAACACATCATATAACCAATCAAGCTCTAAATAAAAATTTATAAAGCCTACTCCTGCACACTCAACCTTAGCTATCTTAGCTTCTTTTAGATCCATATTGTCAATAATTATCTTAGCACAATCTCTAGGAGCCATCCTAACTTTCTTTGCTATTTTCATTGCAATATTAGTAGAAAAATCTCCATTGTTTTTTTCTCTTGGGACTTCTACCACAACGTCTTCTTCTCTGAAATCTAAATTTTCAAAAATTCCAGCTTTAATTGATTTTTTAATCGAATCACTTATTAGATATAAAATTTCTTCTCTTTTGTTTTTCATACAATTAATCATTTCTCTTAATTTTCCACCTCTCTAATTCTCATATGAAAATCTGTTTCACCTGTTCTTTTATCATCTATTTCTATGTTATAATCAACTCTAACATCTCCACCACTATCATCAATATCAACACTAACCTCTTTTGTTAATATATCAACAATAAAAGTTCCATACACCGTATCATAATATGATGTATGCTTTTCACCTTTTCTAAAAATAAATTGTGTATTAACTTTTCCAAACCTCGTAAGAGTAACTAAACCATCATGACACATTTTAACTGTAGTAGTTGTACCCTCCATTCCAGTTACTTCACTTTCTTTATACGTAACATAATAATTTTTACCCTTTTTATAATACTTTCCTTCTGTCACTAGCTCAATTTGACTTGTTTTTTTATCGTCTGGAGATGTTTGAATTCCTCTAACTGATATTATAACATCTTTATTCATAATAATCTCCTCTCAAAAATAAAATTATGCAAATCTATCTCACAATACGTTTCTTTCCTTTTTCAAAACGCTCTACAGAAAGCTCTATCAATTTATCAATTAAATTTTCTAACGATAATCCTGTTTTTTCCCACATCATAGGATACATACTTATATTTGTAAAACCTGGTAGCGTATTAATCTCATTTATAAATATATCTCCAGTCTTCTTCTTTACAAAAAAATCAACTCTTGATAATCCTTCGCAATTTAACGCCAAAAATGCTCTTTTGGCATATTCTCTTATTAAATCACTCTTATCTTTATCTATATTAGCTGGTATCTCAGTTCTAGATTCTTGTGATTTATATTTTGAATCATAATCATAAAAATCTCCACCAGATATTGCTTCTCCTACAACAGCTACTTTAGGATCATCGTTTCCCAAAACTGCACATTCTATTTCCCTTGCATCAACAAATTCTTCTACTAAAATCTTTTTATCATACAAAGCTGCTTCTATAAATGCCTTTTTTAATTCATCATCATTGTATGCTTTGGATACACCAACTGATGAACCGGCATTCGCAGGTTTTACAAAACATGGATAACCTAAATAATCCTTTACCTTACTTATTACTTCTGATTCGTTATTCTTTATATAATCTCTCATAAAGTACAAATACTTACAAACTGGTAGACCTTCTTTTTCAAACATAATCTTTGCAAATACTTTATCCATACACACTGATGATGCTAATACTCCTGGCCCAACATATGGTATTCCACTAAGTTCTAATACACCTTGCAAAGTTCCATCCTCACAATTGTTTCCATGGACTGCTAAAATGGCAACATCTATTGGGCTATCATCTGTCTCTGCACCTATTTTATAAAATATATCTCTAACTGAGTTTATATGCTTATTTAAAACTTTCATTCTTTTATAATTATTTATGGCTATATTTTCCCATTCACCACTAGCTATATTATCTACTGAACCTTCATATAATAACCATTGTCCTTTTTTTGTTATACCTACTAGTACTAAATCATACCTTTCTTTATTTATATTGCTTATAATTGTTGTAGCAGACTTTAAAGAAACTTCGTGTTCTGTTGACTGTCCTCCAAAAACTATAGCCACTCTCTTCTTTCTTTTCATAATATAAAACTCCTTTTTTTTAAAACAATACTCATTTAGATAATTATATTTTTTTATACCTCAATATTTTACTACCTAACCAAAATTTTAGCAAGGAAAAATATTCAATTTCAGTATACTTTTTTAAAAATGAAACAAATGAGTAAAAAAGCACGTCAATAAGAGCTCGCGAGTATTGCTGCGCCGGATTTGTGTACCCGGCAGGGTACAACTTACCATTCAAATCCGTGTGCATCCTAAAGGACGCGTTAAATTTA
>JBGUYI010000124.1:0-2587 GCA_045118635.1 Acetivibrionales bacterium | reverse complement strand
ACTCTCGTCTTCATTGTAAATATGTACCCACCGCCTACGCTTTTTCAAGCTTAGAGGCGGGGGACATCTCTGTACTTACGTTATATTACTAAACAAATTTTTCTCTACATCAACAATAGTATTTTTCTTAATCGTCACAAAGTACCCTCAGTCATTTCAACACTTAAAAACATATCATAATTTAAACATACTTTCAAGATATTTTTTGAATTCATACACTCACCATCTTTTTATATGAACTTTTTGCTATTTAGTTATAGTATACATCCTAAAAATAGGAACATAATTTATCTATGCTCCTATTTTGCAATAACTATTCACAATCCCAGTTGGACAAATATTTTGCACTATATTTTATAGCACTCACGCCAATCCCTCGATTATCCAAACAGTATATTAACCATTTATTTGCTTTTGTACTTCTTCTGCAAAATTTTCTTCTTTCTTTTGCATTCCTTCACCAACTTCAAATCTTACAAATCTTCTTACTGAAATATTTTCACCTATTACAGCAATTGTTTCATTAATTAATTGAGTAATACTTTTTTCAGGATCTTTTATGTACTCTTGTTCCATTAAACAATTTTCTTTATAAAATTTTTCTATCCTTCCATTAACCATTTTTTCTGCTATATGTTCAGGCTTTCCTTCATTAATAGCTTGAGCCTTTAAAACTTCTCTTTCTTTATTTAAAACTTCTGTTGGTACTTCTTCTCTTCTTACATATGATGGCCTACTTGCTGCTACTTGCATAGCTATATTCTTTACCAAATCTTTAAATATATCATTCTTTGCAGCAAAATCTGTTTCTATATTTACTTCCACTAAAACAGCTATTCTACCATTCCCATGTGTATAACTTCCGATAATACCTTCCGCTGTTGTTCTTCCTGATTTTTTAGCCGCTTGTGCTAATCCTTTTTCTCTTAAAAATTCTACAGCTTTTTCCATATCTCCATTAGTTTCAGTAAGTGCTTTTTTACAATCCATCATACCTACACCTGTTTTTTCACGAAGCTCACGCACCATATTTGCAGTAATCATTAAATTTATCCTCCTCAAAAAATTATTCTTCACTCTTTACTTCTTCTGAATTATCTTCATTAGAATTTTCTTCTTGTCTATCGCTATCTTCACTAACTTCTTCTTTTGTTGATGCCGCAAGTTGCTCTCCTTGTTTTGCTTCAATTACTGCATCCGCAATCTTGGCTGATATAAGTTTTACTGCTCTTATAGCATCATCATTTCCTGGAATAGCAAAATCTACTTCATCCGGGTCACAGTTTGTGTCAACTATAGCGACAACTGGTATTCCTAGCTTTCTAGCTTCTAATATTGCATTTCTTTCTTTTCTTGGATCCACTATGAACAATGCTCCAGGTTGACCTTTCATACCTTTAATTCCGCCTAAATATTTTTCTAATTTTTCTCTTTCTGCTCTCAACTTTATAACTTCCTTCTTAGGCAAAACCTCAAATACTCTTTCTTCTTCCATTTCATTTAATTTTTTTAATCTCTCTATTCTCTTTTTAATAGTATTAAAATTAGTTAGCATTCCACCTAACCATCTGGCATTAACAAAGTACTGTCCACATCTTTCTGCTTCTTCTTTTATAGCATCTTGTGCTTGTTTTTTTGTACCTACAAATAATATATCTCCACCATTCATCACTACTTCTCTTATAAAAAAGTATGCTTCCTCTACCTTCTTCACTGTCTTTTGTAGGTCTATAATATATATACCATTTCTCTCTGTAAATATATATTCCGCCATTTTAGGATTCCATCTTCTTGTTTGATGACCAAAATGAACCCCCGCTTCTAATAATTGTTTCATTGAAATAACTGACATTTCTCATTCCTCCATAAATTTTAGTTTTTTCTTCCGCCAAATTCATCTTCAAAAGAAACCTTCTTTTAAAGGCACTTTCTTTTAAATCGTCTGACGTGTTTTTTTCACCTCTACGAGTATATCATCATCTTTGGAGTTTCGCAACAAAAAAATAAAAATTTTTTTCAAAAAATGGAATAAAAAAAGAGGAAACACTCACATAAAGTGTACCCTCTCTTACTAATACCAATTCTTTACTATTTTCTATAACACCCAAATTAATGATTTATTGATTTTTGATTATAACTTTTTGGCAGATACTTCTCATTTTCTGAAGAAATATCAATTTTTTTATTAAATGTAACATTCCATGCCTTTCTTATTCCCTCCAATAATTTATCAAATATCTTCTTTATCTTCTCCAATAATTCTTTATTAATATTCTTTATCTTTTCAATTGTATTATCTAATATAGTTCTAATAGATCTTGTTGCATCATCCGCACTTATTTTACCACTTTCTTTTTGTTCATTTATTTTGTTTAAATCCTCAAACGTTTCATTTAGTTCATTTCTAGTTTCTTCTTCCATCTGCATATCTTGAACATCAGAACTAGCTTTGTTTATTAATTCTTTTACTTTTTCTGGCTTTTCCTTTATTTCATTTATCTTTTTTACTGCTTTTTCAATTAACTCTTCTCTATCTTCATATTCTACTTCTAATATAAATCTAGCAAAATCTATAATATCTTCATCA
>JBGUYI010000123.1:0-14050 GCA_045118635.1 Acetivibrionales bacterium | reverse complement strand
GATGCACACGGATTTGAATGGTAAGTTGTACCCTGCCGGGTACACAAATCCGGCGCAGCAATACTCGCAAGCTCGTATTGACTATACGTGTGTTCTCGCTAAACTTTACATAATTATAATAAATGATTTAAAACCCTCTTGACATTTACTTTTTTGACTTGTATATTAAATAAAGTATATTAATTTTGTTATGGGAGGCATTTTTTGTGAAAAAATCAGTAGTGATAGGCATATCTGGCGGGTCTGGTTCTGGTAAAACTACTCTTGCCAAAAAACTTAAAGACCATTTTTATAATGATGTTACATTATTATGTCAGGATCATTATTATAGATCGTTTTCTCATCTTACTCATGAAGAACGAAAAAAATTAAATTTTGACCATCCTTCAGCTTTTGATATAGATCTTTTGTCTGAGCATTTGAATAATTTAATTAATTTGAAACCAATAAATAGGCCAGTATATTCTTTTATCGAAAATAATCGTCTTGAAGATACTGTTCTTGAAGAGCCTAGGAGTGTTATTATACTAGAAGGCATTTTAGTATTTGAATTTAAACAGCTCTTAGATCTAATGGATATAAAAGTGTTTGTAGATACTGACTCTGATATAAGATTTGCAAGAAGAATTTCTAGAGATATTCATCAAAGGGGCAGAAGCGTTGATAGTATTATTAATCAATATCTTCGTACTGTTAAACCTATGCACGAAGCTTTTGTTGAACCTAGTAAAAAATACGCAGATATCATAATTCCTGAAGGCGGATTAAACCACGTCGCCTATTCTATGTTAGTGGATAAAATAGATGGCATATTAAAACACGGTGACAAAGATCATATCTTCACTAAATCTTTCTAAATAATATTAAAGAAATAAGCAAAAAAGTTGTAATCACAATTTGCTTATTTCTACAAAGGTCTTTTTTTATTCAAAATAATACGCTAAAATAGCACCTGTTTTTTTATCAACCGCCAAGCTTGGCTCTACTTTTTCTTCCAAATCACGCATAGTAACTATAATATATTCTTCATCATTTTCTCTCAAAACTCCACCTAATTCATAACTATAGTCTTTCAAATTCATCTTTTCCATAACTAACTTTAATGCAGTTAAATTTCCTATTTCATCGTTTACTTTTTTAGTTTCTAATATCTTATATACATCGCCTACTTCTTTTACAATATATATCTTTTCTCCACTTCTATCAATTGCAATAATTTCATTTTTTCCATCGAATACATAACATTCGTCTTGCCCTAATATTGTTTTATCTACAATCTTTGCATCTTTATTAAAATACTTATGTGCTGATTCTATAACTCTATATTCTTCATCAGTGTCCTTACCAAACATAGCATCTAAAAATCTTTCATTAAATAATTCTTTGTTTCTACTAATGTCTATACTAGCCTCACCAAAATACGTATCTAAAACTAATTTCCCATTGTCTATATAAAAATAATATCTATCTTCTTTAACACAATTTTCTATATCTTTTGCACTAATATTATAATAAAACGTTCTCTTGCATCCATCAATTTTATTCAATTGCGAGATCAAAAACTGTTCTATTTCTTTTTGTGTTCCTTTTAAAATATCCTGAATCCTTAACTTCTCACCGGTCTTTATATTAAAAACATCCCCTGAATAAATCTTATTTACTGGTGGGGTTACTGCACCGTCAACAGCAATATAATTAAGACATACAAACGATATTATATTATCATTATTATGATGTAATCTATATACTAATCCTTCACATTTCACAGTATTATCAACTTCAACATTTTTTAAATTTTCTACAGCATTGCGACCTTCTTTTTTATAATATGAATTTATTCTATCTATAGCTAATTCATCTTTATAATTTAATATTTGCGGAATACTTACTAAAAAAGTGACTTTTTTTCCATCTATTTCTCTTTTTTGTTCCTTTTCTAAAAATATAACCTTATTTTTATTTCCATTCATGTTACAACTTATCTTAACTTTATTTTCACTTTCAATATATTCTATGTCTCCATCAAATGCTTCTACTAAAGCTCTTACTGGAACATATGTTCTTCCGGCTACTATCCTTGGTGCAACATCTATATTAATTTCTCTATTGTTTACAATGATATTATTTTTATCAATACTAAATATAACTTTAGCAAAATCCTTTTTTATATATATTTTTCTTGTTTCTTCATTCCACCGTACATTATAACCCATATTTTCACATATATCCCTTAGTGGAACTAATACTCTACCATTTTCGTTAATTGCCTCTTGCTCTAGCTGAATCATTTCACCATTTACATCTACATTTATATTATTCGCAAAAACACTATTATTCCCAAAATATAAAAAAAATCCTACTACTAACAAAATATTTTTTAATATGTTCTTCATTATTGCAAAACCTCCCTTTATATCATATAAAAACTTAACGTATACATGTATATCGTCATTTTCTTTACATTTTATTATTCTTCTCTCAATTTCTTTATTAGTTTATCAAAATATTCTGGTAAGTTAGAGTCAAACTCCACATATTCACCAGTTCTCGGATGAATAAATCCCAACATCTTTGCATGTAACACCTGACTATCTAAATGATACTTGTCATCTTTTCTTCCATAAACCAAATCACCCATAATTGGAAAACCGATACTAGACATATGTACACGTATTTGATGAGTTCGTCCTGTCTCTAGCGTTACCTCTATCAATGTGGCATTTTTAAATCTCTCTATAACTTTAAAATGTGTCACAGCGTTCCTACCATTTTTTAAGTTAATAGCCATCTTTTTTCTATCATTTGGATGTCGTCCTATCCGAGCATCAATCTTACCTGTATCATTCTTTATTACTCCACACACAATCGCTATATACTTTCTTTTTATATTATGAGTCAAAAATAACTCTGATAATTTTTTATGAGCATAATTATTTTTTGCAACCACTAATATTCCAGTGGTATCTTTGTCTATTCTATGAACTATGCCTGGACGTATAATCCCATTAATATTAGATAAATTTCCCTCACAATGCGCTAAAAGTGCATTGACCAATGTTCCATCCATATTACCTGGTGCAGGGTGAACAACCATATTTTTAGGCTTATTTACCACAATAATATCTGAATCTTCATATACTATTTCTATATCTATATTTTGTGGTACCACATCTAATTTTTCGGGTTCTGGAATATTTATTTCTATCATATCGTCTAGCTTCACTTTATAACTTGCTTTAACAATATCACCATTTACCTTTATACTACAACCATCAATCAATTTTTGTATGAAGTTTCTAGAATAATCTTTAAATTTCTCTGATATATATTTGTCTATTCGTATCCCATCCACTTCAGAAATAAAATCAAACTTACACATAACTTTTTATCTTCCCCTTACAAAAAACTTCATACAAAAGCACAACAGTACCTATTGTTATAAAAATATCTGCAACATTAAAAGTAGGAAAGTGATACGACCCTATATAAAAATCTAAAAAGTCTATCACATATCCTCTAAATAATCTATCAATAAAATTCCCTATTGCTCCACCTATCATAAATGAACATACAGCCCTAATATAATTTTGTTTAACTCTCATCATAAAATACAGCATAGCACAAACAATAACAACTGTCACTACAATAAAAAATATCCTATAGTTTTGCATTATTCCCCATGCTGCTCCTTTATTTCTCACATTGGTTAAATAAAAAAAACCTCTAATCACTTCTATTTCATGATTATAATTTATATTTCTAATAATAAGCTGCTTAGTAAACTGATCTAAAATTGTTATAATAATAATCAAAAAATACATATCTTAGCCTTCTTAAACTCTTTATATTTTATAATATTTCAATTTTTTCTCTTAGATATTCTTCTAATTTATCTATTGATATACGTTCTTGCTGCATTGTATCTCTATCTCTTACTGTTACACAATTATCTTCTTTTGAATCAAAATCAAATGTAACACAATAAGGTGTTCCTATTTCATCTTGTCTTCTATATCTTTTTCCAATACTTCCTGTCTCGTCAAATTCACAATTATACTTTTCTAAAAGCTTATCATACAACTTCATTGCATCATCTGATAATTTTTTGGATAGTGGAAGTATTGCAACTTTTACTGGTGCTAACGCAGGATGTAAATGCAATACAGTTCTAATATCACCTTCTGCCACCTCTTCTTCATGGTATGCATCACACAAAAATGCTAATGTTACCCTATCCGCTCCTAATGATGGTTCTATGCAATAAGGTACAAATTTTTCATTAGTTACTGGATCAAAATATGACAAATCATCTTTTGAGTATTCCATATGTTGTCTTAAATCAAAATCTGTCCTATCTGCTATTCCCCACAATTCACCAAATCCAAACGGAAATCTATATTCTATGTCAGTTGTTGCATTACTATAATGTGACAACTCTTCTTTTGTATGATCTCTTAATTTTAAATTATCAGCCTTTAATCCTAGACTTAAAAGCCATTTATAACAAAAATCCTTCCAATAGCTAAACCATTCTAAATCCTCACCTGGCTTACAAAAAAACTCAAGCTCCATTTGTTCAAATTCTCTTGTCCTAAATGTAAAATTACCAGGAGTTATTTCATTTCTAAATGATTTTCCTATTTGACCTATTCCAAAAGGTATTTTCTTCCTAGTTGTTCTTTGAACATTTTTAAAGTTAACAAATATACCTTGTGCTGTCTCTGGTCTTAAATAAATTTCTGCTTTTGAATCCTCTGTTACACCCTGAAATGTCTTGAACATAAGATTAAATTTTCTTATGTTTGTAAAATTCTTTTTACCACATGATGTACATTTGATATCATTATCTTCTATGTATTTTAAAAGTTTATCATTATCCCAACCATCCACTGCTATGTTTATATTATTTTCTTTATTCCAATCTTCTATTAGCTTATCTGCTCTATACCTTACTTTACATTCTTTACAATCTATTAACGGATCACTAAAACCACCAACATGACCTGACGCCACCCAAGTCCTAGGATTCATTAATATAGCACAATCTATACCAACATTTAATTTATTTTGTTGTACAAATTTCTTCCACCACATTTTCTTTACATTGTTTTTTAACTCCACACCTAGCGGTGCATAATCCCAAGTATTAGCAAGACCTCCATATATCTCTGATCCTGGGTATATAAACCCTCTTCTCTTGCATAATGCAACTATCTTCTCCATTTATTTTTCCAAATCCTTTCTAGTATTATTTTATTCCACTCTTAGTTCTTATAAAGGTTACCTTGCCTTCATTTACTTCTTCAATTGCAACTGTAACAACTTTTTCCGAATCACACTTCGTCAATCTTTCTGCACCTTCATTTAACTTTCTTGCTCTTTTTGCTACAACAACAACCAAAGTATATCTACTATCTGCCCTTTTTAATAGTTCTCCTAAACCTGGGTTAATCATAGATTTTTCTTTTCTCTCCACAATATTCTATACCCCTTTCTTATTTATTTTTGTCTTTTCCTACAATCTTTAATTATATGAACTAACTCATAAACTGCTTCATCTACGCTATAATTCACAATCTGATAATCATATAAGTCTGCTTGTTTAATCTCCTCCTTCGCTCTTTTTATTCTATTATTCATAACATCTGTTGTTTCTGTTCCCCTATTTTTTAATCTTTGTTCTAAATCTTCAAAAGAAGGAGGAACTATAAAAACTGACAAACAATCTTTATAAATTTTTTTTATATTTCTAGCACCTTCTACCTCAACTTCTACTATTACATCATAACCCGATTTTAAAGTTTCTTCAATATATTTTCTCGGCTTACCGTAAAAATTGCCACAATAATTAACCCACTCTAAAAGCTCCCCATTATCTATCATATTTTTAAATTCTTCTTTTGTTTTAAAAAAATAATTTTTCCCTTCTTTTTCTCCTGGTCTTGGCTTCCTTGTTGTAGCAGAAATAGCAAATTTCATATCCTCATTTTCTTCTATGAGTTTCTTTAAAATTGTACCTTTTCCAACTCCAGATGGCCCTGAAACTACAACCAATACTCCCCTTTTTTTCATATCATTATTCCTCTATTCTTGATTATCTTCGTTGTCACTACTTTCCCTATTCTCTGCTCTATTGCCTAATGTCTCTGCTTGAAGTGCGGAAAGTATTATATGGTCACTATCCGTAATTATAACAGATCTTGTTCTTCTTCCATAAGTTGCATCAACTAGCATTCCTCTTTCTCTTGCTTCTTGAACTATCCTTTTTATAGGAGCTGACTCTGGACTTACTATAGCAATTATTCTCTCTCCTAAAACCATATTCCCAAATCCTATATTTATTAACTTCATAAAAATCCTCCTACTTTCCTACTCTATTTATTCTATATTCTGAACTTGTTCTCTAATTTTTTCAAGTTCACTTTTTATCTCAACTACAAATTTTATTGTATCTAAATCACTAACTTTTGAACCTATAGTATTAGTCTCTCTATTCATTTCTTGAATTAAAAAATCTAATTTTCTTCCAACTGGCTGTCCTTCATTATTAACAGTGCTTATAAACTGATCGCAATGGCTCATTAGTCTAACTAATTCTTCATCTATCCCACATTTGTCAGCAATAATAGCAACCTCCAGTTCAAGCCTTCCCTCATCTAATTTAACACCTTCATCTAAAAGCTCTTTTATTTTACCTCTAAGTTTACTCTTATATTCAAATGCAAAATTTTTGCTTCTCATTTTTATAATATCTATAAGATTCTTTATATTAGCTACTTTTTTTATAATATCATTTGCTAAGTTTTCTCCTTCTGTTATCCTCATATCAATCAATTTCTCTAAAGCTTTATCTAAAACATTTGTCACAATTTCCTTAACTAATTCTTGATTAATGTCGTTTTTAGTAACTTCTAATACTTCTCCTAAATTTAATAAGTCAGAAATCCTAATCTCATCTTTTAAAGAATACTCTTTTATTAAATCCCTAATCGCTTCAATATATAAATTAGCTAATTTTTTATTAATACTAACTACATTACAATCATCAGAAAAATTGTCTAGAGTAACAAAAACTTCTACTTTACCTCTTGATATTTTTTCACTAATTTTTGACTTTATAACTTCATCAATATACGATATGCTTCTCGGTGATCTCACTGATATATCTCTGTATCTATTATTAACAGACTTTATTTCTATCGTACATTTCATATTATTAATTAAATCTACACTCTGTCCAAATCCTGTCATACTCTTTATCATGTAATTTCCTCTTTCACCCTTAATTATATCATAATTTTTATCCTTGGTCTAATTCATATATTATAACAGAATTAGTATATATAGATGCAGTCTCTGCTCTTAAAATCCTATTCCCTAAAGTTACTGGCACTACATTATTATTAACTGCCATCTCTACCTCTTCTTTAGAAAATCCTCCTTCTGGACCTATAAACACAGCAATATTTTTTATACTATCTTTTATAACATCCTTTAGTGTGTTTTTTCTTTCCTTTTCATATGGGATTATTGATAAATCAAATTCATTCAATCCCCCAAACGCTTCTTTTAATTTTATAGGATTTTTTATACTTGGTATTATACCACGTCCACATTGCTTAGAAGCTTCGTTTGCTATTTTCTGCCACCTATCAACTTTTTTTTCTATATCTTTCTTTTCATCAAATCTAACTATAGTTCTTTCACAAACAACCGGAACGATTTCTCTAACACCTATTTCAACATTCTTTTGTACTATAAAATCCATTTTTGTCGATTTCGGTATCCCTTGATATAAAGTTATCCCAACACTTGGTTCTCCATTTGTTGGATATTTATCTATTATACGAGAATTTATGTACTTATTATTTTCTTCTAATATCTGTACGCAATAATCCATACCATTTCCATCAGATAAAAACAAACTATCTCCAACCTTATATCTAAAAACATTTTTTATATGATTTAGATTATCACCATCTATTATTATATATCCATCTTTAATATTTTCTTCTTTTACAAAAAACTTAGGCATATTTAAAAAACACCGCCACCCAATCTCTATCATATTTTTTCTCTAACATTTTAAGTCCATAATTTTCTATCGCTTTTTTGACTCCGTTTTCTCTTTCTTTTATAATACCAGATACAATAAAAATTCCACCCCTTTTTATGTATTTTGAAAGAAGGCGATTCATCCCGTCACCTATAGATGAGGGTATTCTCACCAATTTTAAGATAAAATTCTCCTTGTTTATTTAAAAATATCTTTTACTTTTTCAAAAAAGCTCTTTCCTTGCTCATAGTATTCAGAAGTCCCACATACTTTATCAAATTCTCTTAATATAGCTTTTTGATTTTCTTTCAATCGTTTTGGAATTTCAACTTTCACAGTAACATATTGGTCTCCTCTTCCACTACCTCTTAACGCTTTTATTCCTTTTCCTTTTAATCTAAACATTGTACCTGTTTGTGTACCTTCTGGAATAGAATATTTAACCCTTCCATCAATAGTTGGAACCTCTATTTCTGCCCCTAAGGTTGCTTGAATAAATGTTATTGGTATTTCACAATACACATTATTATCACGCCTTTTAAATATAGGATGATCCTTTATTCTTATACTAACATATAAGTCCCCTGATGCACCACCTTTTTGGCCAGCTTCTCCTTCTCCTCTTATAGAAATAGATTGTCCATTATCTATACCAGCTGGGATATTTATTTTTATCTTTCTATTTTGTCTTATCTGACCTTTTCCATTACATTTAGTACAAGGATGTAATGAAACTGTACCTTCTCCTCTACAAACTTCACACGTTTTGGTTGTTACAAATTGCCCAAACGGTGTACTTTGCTTGTAACTTATCTGACCTTTTCCATTACAATTTTTACATGTTACAGGCTTTTCTCCCTGTCTTCCTCCTGTACCATGACACTCATCACAAGTTTCCATCCTTTGTATGCTAATCTCTTTTTCTACTCCAAATGCCGCCTCTAAAAAAGCAATCTCTAAAACATATTTTAAATCATTACCTCTTATTGGACCATTTCTAGTTCTTCTACTTCTTTGACCAAATCCTCCACCAAAAAAGCTTTCAAATATATCTCCAAAATCAAAGCCATCAAATCCACTTTGGCCTCCAAATCCTCCGAATCCACTATTAGGGTCATTTGCTGCATGCCCATATCTATCGTATCTGTCTCTTTTTTGTGAATCTGATAAAACTTCGTAGGCTTCATTTACTTCTTTAAACTTTGCTTCTGCTTCTTTATTATTTGGATTTAAATCAGGATGATACTTTTTTGCAAGTTTTCTATATGCTTTTTTTAATTCATCATCAGTAGCACCTTTAGAAACTCCTAGCACTTCATAATAATCCCTCTTATCACTCATTTCTTTCTTCAACCCCTTAATTTTTCATAACAACTATTATATCATATTTCACAAAATTTTCTATATTTTATAAATACATTTTTAGCCAAAGCCCATTTTTTTTGACTTTGGCTAAGTCTCTGTCTAAACAAAAAAATGATATTACTAATAAACAATTTTTAATACAAAATACTAAGCAAATTTAAGCCACAAAGCCCCCTAATATTCCAATTAATCGTGCTTTTTTAGATAATCATTTAAGTTAATTACTCCTGCCTTATTCTCGACATTAAGAATTGGATCATACTCTATCATTCTCGTAGTTCCATTTGATTTATTGACATAAAAATACACAAATGCACCTGTATAACTGCGGAATACCACTTTATACTCAGTCTCTGATTCCTCTCCCATTGTCAAATACATATTTGTTTCTTTTTCTATACTCCAATCATACTTACTATGGCAATAGTTGTGTACTCCTTCATAAGCCATTTCTTTCGTTATTCCACTCTCTAAGGTATTAGTTTTCAAAGACTCTGATGGATAAGAATTATTAGTACTTTCGTTTGGTAAACTACAACCTTGAATTAGAACACTAACAACAACTACCATAATAACATATAATATTTTCTTCATATTTTTACCTCCTAAAAAACACTGCAAAATGAAAATTAAGCTATGTACTTTCATTCACTCAAATTTGCATCACCTTTTATATAAGGGTATAAGACTTGGTTGAAAACAAATCTATACCCTAGCTTTAATTATTTATTTTCTTTGTTGTCATCATCAACAACTTTATAATCTGCATCGTACACATTATCCTGATTTTGTGCTCCTTGATCTCCATTAGGATTAGGATTTGCATTTTGATTCTGATTTGGATTTTGTGCTTGTTGTTGTTGATATATTTTTGATGAAATACTATAAAATACATTTGTCAAATCTTCTGTTGCCTTCTTTATATCATCAGTGTTTGTACCCTTTAAAGTTTCTTTTAGTTTATCTAATTTTTCTTGTATAGCATTTCTATCGCTTTCTGCTATTTTGTCTTTTAATTCGCCCATTTGTTTTTCTGTTTGATATACCATAGCATCTGCATTATTTCTTATGTCTATTTCTTCTTTTCTCTTCTTATCTTCTGCAGCATATTTTTCTGCTTCTTTTACCGCTTTTTCTATTTCACTATCATCCAAATTTGTTGATGATGTGATTGTTACTTTTTGTTCATTGTTTGTTCCCAAATCCTTAGCAGATACGTGTACTATTCCATTTGCATCTATATCAAATGTAACCTCTATTTGTGGTACGCCTCTTGGGGCTGCTGGGATTCCCGATAATTGGAATCTTCCTAGTGTTTTGTTGTATTGAGCCATTTCTCTTTCACCTTGCAATACATGAACATCAACACTTGTTTGTCCATCTGCTGCTGTTGAGAATACTTGGCTCTTCTTTGTTGGTATTGTTGTATTTCTTTCTATTAACTTTGTAAATACTCCTCCTAATGTTTCTATTCCTAATGACAATGGAGTTACATCTAGAAGTAATAAATCTTTTACTTCACCTGTTAAAACACCAGCTTGTATTGATGCACCGATTGCAACACACTCATCAGGATTTATTCCTTTAAATGGTTCTTTTCCAAAGAAACTTTTTACCGCTTCTTGTACAGCTGGAATTCTGCTTGATCCACCTACTAATAATATTTTGTCAATTTTTGAAGGCTCTAAACTAGCATCACTCATTGCTTGCCTTGTTGGTCCCATTGTTTTTTCTACAAGATCTCTTGTTAATTCATCAAATTTTGCCCTTGTTAGTGTAACATCTAAGTGCTTTGGTCCATTTTGATCTGCTGTTATAAATGGTAGATTTATATTTGATGTTGTAACCCCTGACAATTCAATCTTTGCTTTTTCTGCTGCTTCTTTTAATCTTTGCATTGCCATTTTATCATTTGTTAGATCTATACCATTTTCTTTTTTGAATACATCTACAAGATAATCTATAATCTTTTGGTCGAAATCATCTCCACCTAGTCTATTGTTACCATTTGTAGCTAAAACTTCAAATACTCCATCTCCAATTTCTAGTATAGATACATCAAATGTTCCTCCACCTAAGTCAAATACTAAAATCTTTTGATCTTTTTCTTTGTCTAGACCATATGCCAAAGCTGCTGCTGTAGGTTCATTTATTATTCTTAAAACTTCCAAACCTGCAATCTTACCAGCATCTTTTGTTGCTTGTCTTTGTGCATCACTAAAATATGCTGGAACTGTTATAACTGCTTGAGACACTGTTTCTCCTAAATAACTTTCAGCATCTTGTTTTAATTTTTGAAGTATCATAGCTGATATTTCTTGTGGTGAATACTTCTTGTCATCAATTTGAACCTTTCTATCTGTTCCCATATCTCTTTTTATAGATATAACTGTTCTGTCAGAATTTGTAACTGCTTGTCTTTTTGCAACTTGACCTACTAGTCTTTCATTTGTTTTTGTGAAAGCTACTACAGATGGAGTTGTTCTATTTCCTTCTGGATTTGGTATTACTGTTGGTTCTCCTCCTTCCATAACTGCTACACATGAATTTGTTGTTCCTAAATCAATTCCTATTACCTTTGCCATTTCTTTTTCCTCCTAAAATTTATTTAAATTATTTAATTTGCTACTTTAACCATACTGTGTCTTATAACTTTGTTTCCTATTTTATATCCCTTTTGAAATTCTTCAATTACTGTATTGTCAGAAACTTCATCATCTTCAACATGCATAACTGCATTATGTAGTGTAGGATCAAATTTCTCTCCCACTGATTTTATTTCTTCTACTCCATTGTTTTTGATTGCATCTTTCAACTGCCTATATATCATATCCATGCCATCTTTAAAACTTTTACTATCATTAGTTTCTAGCCCTAAAGCTCTCTCAAAATTATCAATTATAGGCAATATTGTTTTTATAGTATCTGCAACACTTTCGTTATATATTAATTCTTTCTCTTTTTGTGTTCTTCTCTTATAATTTTCAAACTCAGCCCTTAATCTAATATTTGAATCTTTTTGTTCTTCTAATTCTTTTTGTGTCTCTTCTAATTTTTCCTTAAAATCTCTTAATTTATCTTTTAATTCCTTCTTGTCACTACTAAATTTTATGTCTTTATTCATATCTTCTGTCTCTTTTTCTATTGTTTCTAATTTTTCTCTTATGTCCTTTTTAAATTCTTTTTCTTTTTTACTCATCCCTTTATTGACCTCCTACTTTTTTTAAATATCTCCTAAAATTTTTAGTATATCTTCATTTATTTTCTTCTTGACCCAATTCATAACTGATATAACTTTAGAATATTCCATTCTTTTTGGTCCTATTATCCCTATAGTTCCTATTACATTTCCATTTATTCCATATGTCGTAGTAATAAGGCTACAATCTTTTATAAGCTCACTTTTATTTTCCTTTCCTATTTGTATGCAAATATCATCATTATTTTTTGTGTTATCATTTAATATATTGTCTATTACTTCCTTAGCCTCTAGTAAGTTCAAAAATTCTTTTGCTCTATTTATATCTTTAAATTCTGGAAAATTCAATATATTATTAGTACCATCTAAATATATTTCTTTATTATCTATTTGATGAATACAATTTATAACTCCATTCAATATACTTATTAATACATCATCTGGCAACTTATTACCTACTACTTTTTTTAGATTATTTATCACGCCATCATCAATTTTTTCTACTGTTAAACCTTTTAGTGTTTTATTAAAAACTATAGATAAATCAATTAATATATCTGGTAAAACTTCTTCACTTAATCTAACAACATTGTTCTTAACTGTACCATCTTTTGTTACCATTATAACCAATACTTTATTTGTATCTACTGGAACTATCTGAACCGCTTTTATTTCACTTTTTCCCATCCCGGAAACTACTGCCATAGCTGTATAATTTGTTATATTTGCTATAACTGAAGCCGCTTTTCTTATAAGTCCATTTAGTTCATCTATTCTTATCTCCATAGCCTCCTTTATCTTTTCCATTTCTTCAACTGATAATTCACTATAAATATTTTTATCCTTTAATATTTCATCCACATAAAACCTATATCCCTCATCTGAAGGTCTTCTTCCCGACGATGTGTGAAGCTGTTCTAATAAACCTAGTTCTTCTAAATCTGCCATCTCATTTCTTATAGTTGCAGAGCTAAGACCTATTTCATATTTTCTTGCAAGTGTTCTTGACCCTACAGGCTCAGCTGTATTTATATAATCATCTATAATTACTTGCAATATCTTTCTCTTCCTATCGTCTAAAAGCATATTACTCGTTCCTTTCTTATTTTTTATTAGCACTCCTTATTGCTGAGTGCTAACCCTTAATTTAATAATACTCTCATTATTTTCATTTGTCAAATTTTTTTTTAATTAATTAAAATTGACCCAATTTGTGTCGAAAATTATATTAGAAAATTTATGTATAAGGTAGGTGATAATTATGAACATAATAGCCTTTTTACTTTTTTCTCTTGTTGTAGGAACAGTGATAGTAGGAATAATAGGAGCAGCACTTTCTGGAGGTGACATCCTCCCCCACCTACACCTCAAATTTTTGTCATAAAATTCTCGGTGTGGAGGTGGGGGCTTCCTTTTGCACTTACTCATGC
>JBGUYI010000122.1:0-5828 GCA_045118635.1 Acetivibrionales bacterium | reverse complement strand
TCATATATGCTAATTCTACATAAGGTTTATCTTTAAAAATATCAGTCAAAAATTGTAAGAAATTTTTGTTGTCTTCTTCAGAAAAATTTAAGTCATATATATAATCCCACTCATCTATTATAAAAATGAACCCTTTGCCTGTTTTTTTATAGGCAGTGTCTAACATTTCGGATAATAAACCATCTAGTGAAATATCAGGACAATACTCTTTTATATCTGAAATAAGTCTGCTGACAAAATGATTTTTATATTCTTTATATGAATTAAAAGTATCGGAACCAGCGTTAAACGACATACAAATAACGTTATGTTTATTTAGATGTTCCATATATGAATCACACTTACTAATTTTTAATTTATCAAATATCTCTTTTGTATCTAAATTATTTGTATAGTAACTTGCGATCATAGCTGCGTTAATGCTTTTACCAAAACGCCTTGGACGAGTGATGCAAATAAATCTTCTGGACATATTTATTTTTTTATTCAACTCGGTGATAAGACCTGTTTTATCAACAAAATATTCATCTTTAGTAATAAAAGCAAATTCGTTATTTTTATCTACATTATTCAAAAAGTACATTCTTATTCCTCCTTATCTATCCTCTCAATAATGAATTCTAACATATTTTTAAGGCAAATGCAAAAATAATCCGTCGTGGATATTTGGTGAAGGAAAAAATATTTTTTTGTTTTTTAATATTGACAAATAAAAATACTTGTCATACAATTAAACATGAAATTGATTCAAGGTAATGGGTGATTTGTTTTGGATGATATATTAAAAATAAGTTTGTTGCTAGATTTTTACGGAGGTTTGTTAACTAATAAGCAGTTTGAGATGTTAGATTTACACTACAACAGTGATTGTTCACTTTCTGAAATTGCACATCAATTTGGTATAACTAGACAGGGAGTGTTTGATAATATAAAGAGAGGTAGAATTAGCTTATTTGAATTAGAAGATAAACTTGGTCTTGTTGGTAGATATGTTGAACAAAGGGAAAGAGCAAAACTTGTTTTAAAATATTTAGATAAATTTAATAAAGATAAATTAGGAAAAGATGATTTAAGATACTTACGAAAAATAAGAGAAGAAGTAGAAAAGCTTTCGGAATAAAACGAGAAGGGGTATTGTTTTATGGTATTTGAAGGATTATCAAATAAGATACAAAAAGTAATAGGAAAATTAAGAGGACAAACAAGAGTTACAGAAAAAGACGTAAAAGATATAATGAGAGAGATAAAGTTAGCACTTTTAGAAGCTGATGTTAATTTTAAAGTTGTTAAAAATTTTATAGATGAAGTGTCTAAAAAAGCTGTAGGACAGGATGTATTAGAAAGTCTTACACCAGGGCAACAAATTATAAAAATAATAAATGACGAGTTAATAGCGCTTATGGGAAGTGAGCAAAGTAGAGTTACGTTTTCATCAAAAAGCCCTACTGTGTATATGATGGTTGGTCTTCAAGGTTCTGGTAAGACAACAACCTCTGCGAAGTTAGCCAATTTTTTAAAAAAAGAGGGAAGGAGACCTTTACTGGTAGCTTGTGATATTTATAGACCTGCGGCAATAAAACAGTTACAAGTAGTAGGGAAACAATTGGATGTTCCAGTTTTTAGTATGGATAGTAAAAATCCTGTAGAGATAGCGAAAAAGGCTATACAGGATGCAAAAGATAATGGAAACGATTTAGTTATAATAGATACAGCTGGTAGGCTTCACATAGATGAAGAACTTATGAATGAACTTGTTAATATAAAGAGTGCAGTGTTTCCACAAGAAATATTATTAGTTGTAGACTCTATGATAGGTCAAGATGCTGTAAATGTTGCAACTAGCTTTAATGATAAGTTAGGAATAGATGGAGTTATATTGACAAAATTAGATGGTGATACAAGAGGTGGAGCTGCATTGTCTGTTGCATCAGTTACAAAAAAGCCTATAAAATTTATAGGTGTAGGTGAAAAACTGAATGAATTAGAGGCTTTCCATCCAAAGAGAATGGCGTCTAGAATATTGGGAATGGGAGATATTTTAACACTTGTTGAAAAGGCGCAAGAGAATTTTGATTTAAATAAAGCTAAAGATATGGAAAAGAGAATAAGGGAGAATCAATTTACTCTAGATGATTTTTTAGAACAGTTTCAGCAAATAAAGAAGATGGGGAGTTTTAAAAAGATATTAGAAATGATACCTGGAATGAATTCTAGTATGCTGAAAAATGTTGATATGGATGATAAGAAAATTTTAAGAATAGAGGCTATAATAAAATCTATGACTAAAAAAGAGAGAGTATCTCCAGAAATAATAAATGCTAGTAGAAGAAAGAGAATAGCAAATGGAAGTGGTACTACAGTACAAGATGTTAATAAGCTTTTAAAAGATTTTGAAGACATGAAAAAAATGTTAAAAAAGATGAATACCATGACAAAGGGATTTATGGGCAAGAAAATGCCTAGATTCGGGTTTGGATTTGGTAAAAATAAATTTTAGGTATAACATAATTAAAAGGAGGTGAATTGAATTGGCAGTAAAGATAAGATTGGCTAGAATGGGTAGAAAAGGAGTTCCTTTTTATAGAATTCGTGTAGCAGATTCTAGATATTCCCGTAATGGAAGATTTATAGAAGAAATTGGTACATATGATCCATCAACAGATCCTGCGACAGTGAAAATTGATGCAGAAAGATATAAGTATTGGAAATCTAATGGTGCACAACCAACAGAGACAGTTAAGTCTATATTAAAGAAACTAGGATTATTGAAAGAAGAATAATCAAAAAATTTGGAGGGGTTGAGAATTTATGAAGGAACTTCTCAAAATGATAGCAAAATCTCTAGTTGATGAACCGCAAGGAGTTGTAGTAGAAGAGTCTAAAACAGATTATGGAACTGTATTAAAATTAAAAGTTGCGCCAGATGATATGGGGAAAATAATTGGTAGACAAGGTAAGAGAGCTAAAGCTTTGAGGACAATAATGAAAGCGGTATCATTTAGGAATAATACTAATGTCACATTAGAAATAGTGGATTAAAAATTGACTAGTCTAGAAAGGCTAGTCGATTTATTAAAAAAGGGAGATAATATTAATGGAACAATATTTTGAAATAGGTGAAATAGTAAATACACATGGTGTAAAAGGCGAGTTAAAAGTGATGCCATTAACAGATCAAGTAAAAAGATATGATGATTTAGAGTGGGTTTATGTAGACGTAAATGGTAACATGAAAAAATATTTTATAGAGGGTGTAAGATATCATAAGCAGTTTGTGTTGTTGAAATTAGAAAATGTTGATGATATGGATAACGCTAGTTTGCTAAAGAGTAGCTTTATAAAAATACCAAAAGAGTTTGCAATAAAACTTCCAGAGGGTTCATATTTTATTAGTGATCTTATAGGATGTAGTATTTGTGATAAGGATAGAGGAGTTTTAGGAGATATAGTAGATGTCATACAAACGGGTAGTAATGATGTGTATGTTGTAAGGATGGCTAATAAAAAAGATGTATTAATACCAGCCATAAAAGATGTAGTAAAGGAAATAGACATAAATAATAAAGCTGTAAAAATTGAACTTTTAGAAGGATTGATTTAAGTATGAGAATTGATATTTTGACATTATTTCCTCAAATGTTTGACGGAGTATTGAAAGAAAGTATATTAGGAAGAGCACAAAAAAGAAATCTTATTCTTGTAAATACAATTAATATTAGGGACTTTTCAACAAATAAACACAAAAAGGTTGATGATTATCCGTATGGTGGAGGACAAGGAATGCTTATGTCAGCTGTTCCTATATATAATGCTTATAAATCTATATTGGAAGATTGTGCTAAAAAACCTTATGTTGTATATATGTCACCACAGGGAAAAGTGTTTAATCAAGAAATGGCTAAAAAATTATCTTCAATGGAACATATAGTGCTTTTGTGTGGGCATTATGAGGGAGTGGATCAGAGAATAATAGATGAAATAGTGGATGATGAAATTTCTGTTGGTGATTATGTGCTAACAGGGGGAGAATTGCCAGCTATGATAGTTGTTGATTGTGTGGCAAGGCTTATTCCAAATGTGTTGTCTTATGAAGAATGTTTCTTAGATGAATCTCATTCAGATGGGCTTTTGGAATATCCTCAATATACTAGACCAAGAAATTTTTTAGGTAGGGATGTACCACCTGTATTGCTTTCCGGGAATCATGAAGAGATACGAAAATGGAGACATGAAAAGTCAATAGAGAATACAAGATTAAAAAGAACAGATTTGTATAATGCCTACAAAAAAAAATATCTTAAATAATAGCAGGTCTTTTGCCGATATACTAAGTAAAATATTGTATATGGGGAGAGAATTGTTATGCCTAAATCTACCGATGAAATACAAAATGATAACAAAAAGATAAGTAGTCCTATAGAGGATTTTTCAGGGACGTTAACAATAGAAGATATTGACAAAGGTATAAGCGATTTTATGTCTAAAGATGATAAAAGTTTAGGTGATGATAAAGATTTGCGTGATTTTATACCTAAAGATGATATAGAAGATTTAGCAGATACGTTAGATAGTATAGAGCAGATGATAAAGGTACATAACGAATTTGAAGATTCTCTTGCAATGATTGGACGAATGAGAGATATTTTGAGTAAGATTATGTCTGGAAGTATAACTTTTGCAGATATAGAAAATTTAATAAAAGAAGTTAATGGACTAGATAAGAATGTAAAAAATGAAATAAGAAATGTTGATAAGTTGGCAAAGAAGACCAAAGAATATGAAAAGAATTTAGATAAATTGCGAGAAAAAAGTGAGAGCCTAATAGATAGGATAAAAGATAATATTAGTGATAATATAAATAAAGACGAAAAGGAAAGACTAGATAAAATAATACAGGATACACAAAAAGGAATAGAAGCAATAGAAGAAAAGAAGAAAAAATTAATACCGTATTTTGCGATAATAATTGAAAAATATATAACAAAAGGAATACAAAAAATAGTAGAACCACAAATTCAAAAAGAAGCAAAGGGTGTAGAACAACAGATTGAAGGACAAGAAACTAAAGAAAAACAGAAAGTTGAAAAAGAAATGAAAGGTGTTCAAAAATCATCTAAAGGCAAAGATAAGGTGGAAGGTTCTAAGAATAGAAAGAAAGAAATTGAAGAAAAACAAAGAGCCATAGCAAACAAAGGATTAATTAAAGTTTTGAATGAAGATGATAAGCAAACAGATATAGCAAAAATGGTTTTAAATGGAATAAGTAAGGAAGAGATTGATAATAACAAAAATGAATTTAATCAATTGAAACAAGAAAATAATAAAGCTATAGAAAAGAAAGTTAAACGAAAAAATTCAGAATCTTATTCTATGGAAAATACTACAACTAAGGAAGCAATGGAAAGAATAGGTAAAAAAATAAAGACAGATCCTAATCCTATACGAGATATTTCTAATTCAAAACAAAAAAGAAATGTAAAAAGTAAACAGGGAGAAAAAACATTATAAGATGGGGGTGTTATTTTTGGAGATAGAAGAAAATAGCCTTGTTATTGCAAAGAAAAATGAGATAGAGGAAAAAAGACCAGGTAGCGTAGTAGTTGCAAAGAAAAATGAGATAGAGAAAAAAAGACCAGGTAGTGTAGTGGTTGTAAAGAAAAACGAGATTGAGGTAAAAAAGCCGAATAGTATGACAATATAAAAAAGAGGATATTCTGTAAACAATAGAAATTCCTCTTTTTTTTGAGTCAATACGAGCTTGCGAGTATTGCTGCGCCGGATTTGTGTACCCGGCAGGGTACAACTTACCATTCAAATCCGTGTGCATC
>JBGUYI010000121.1:0-21691 GCA_045118635.1 Acetivibrionales bacterium | reverse complement strand
TTGAACTCCCACTGAATTGTAAATATGTACCCACCGCCTACGCTTTTTCAAGCTTAGAGGCGGGGGACATCTCCGACTGAGTTATAACATTTGTTGCAAAAAATGACAATATATATTATATTAGATACAGTGGGTAAAAAATAATAATTAGGAGGGTATTAAATATGATTTTAGGAAAACCGAAGAATAAAGTGTTTTCGAAAGTATGTTTAATTTTTTTCTGTTTTTTGTTTTTTGTGATTATGTTAGAGAAAGAAACATTTGCATTAGAGCTGTCAGTTGAGTTTGCAACTAAAGATAAAGACAATCAGGGGTATATAGAGCAAGATGGAGTTATTTATGCTAAAAAAGCTACACAAGAAGAAATAAGAAAAAAAATATCAGATACAAGAAAGATAGATTTTATACATTTGTGTATAAATGCTAAAGACTATAAAGATGTTACTATAAAAAATAGTTTAGAGCCTAAATTTATTGATGTAATAGATTCAAAGGATAAAAATATTAGCGAAGGTACTTATTACTATAAGGTAACTAAAAATGCTGTATACACAGTAGAAATTAGTGATGATAAAGAAAAGGTGTCTGTTGATGTACCAGTTGATATTATTGGAATGTTAGGAGGAAGGGATACTGAAAGACCAGTAATTTTATCTTTAGAATACAATGAAGGTAATTTTGTGATAGAAGTTATAGATTTTAATCCAGGGTTAGATGGTATATATGAAGACGAAGATACTATGAATAAAATTGTAGATTTATCTAGCTATGGTAACAAAGCAACTGTAACACATAAAAAAGAACATGGTGGATATTGGATAAGAATATATGATGGTGATGACAACTATAGATTATGTAAATTGACAGAGACAGAGCCTAGAGTTTCTTATTGTTATAAAAAAGACAATAGAGTTAAATTAAAAGTTTTAGATTCTATAGGTCTTTGGAAAATAACAGAAACAGAAGATGGAGAACCAATAAAAATGTTAGAAGGGAAAGAGAAAGAACTAACATTTAATATTTCTTCAAGTGATGTTCCATTTATTTATGTATACAATCATGCAAATAATTATCAAAAGATAGAGTTAGAAGAATATTTAGGAACACCAGAAATTTCTAAAGCATATAAGAATTCTGAGACTGTAACATTAACAGCGAAAGATCCAGTTGGTTTATCAAAAGTAACAGAAACTGTAGATGGTGAAACATTACTAAATTTAATGGGTAAAAATATAACAGTAAGATTTAATTTAACAGATTCTGTAATAGAAGATATATATGTGCATGATGAGTTTGATAATATGACAAAGGTTCATTTGGAAGAAGATAATACAGAGCCTGTTGTTAATGTATCAAAAAAAGAAAATGGATACATAATTACTGCGAGTGATGAAGAGTCTGGAATATGGAAGATAGCAGATGATTTTACAGGGAAAATAATAAAGAACTATACAAGGAAAGATTATCCGAAAACAATAACTGAAAAAATAGATAATGTAGAGAGTTTAGAAACAGGTATTAGAGTCTATGATTATGCTGGAAATTATGCAGTAGTTTTATTTGAATAGAGAAAACACACCCCTGATTTATGTTTTCAGGGGTATTTTTGTATCATAAAAATGTAATATATTAACTAATCTACAAAATAATAAAAAAATTGACAACAAATGATAAATGTGTTATCATCTATATAGAATAATTTTACTTTTTTAATAAAAATATGGTTAAAAATAATAATTAATGTACAATATTTACTAATTAAGTAAAATTAAAAAGAAATAGGGGGAATTAGTTATGGAAAAGCAGTTTGTTGAATTAACGAAGGAAGAAATGATGAAAATTGACGGTGGGATGCAATTAGCTACGTCATCTGGAATTGTAAGATGGGCTCCATACGCTGGGGGATTGTTAGGTGGTTTTGGAGCTGGGTATATTATTGGAAAAAATTTTGCGTAATATAGGAAGATGATATTTATAACGTAAGTACCGAGAAGCCCCATGCTTCTCAGCTTTTTAAGCATAGGTAATAGTTTTTTTACCTAGTTTAATATAGTAAGAATGAGTTGGTGAAAAAAATGAAAAAAAATTTAAAATTTGTGTTTTTAGAACTAGGTGTAGGTTATGCAGTAGGAATAGTTATGGAAAAGTTGTTTGGTATTACTTGTCTACTCATATGTGTAACTTTGAGTGTAAGCATATTTAATTTGTGTCAGGCGATTTATGAAAAAGTTAAAAAAAATAATAAAAAAGAACCGCAGGGCTTGCGGGGTTAGCCTGTTCAATCTTAGTACATTGGTACTATGAGCTGTACAACCGACTGTTTGCAGATTGGTGTAAAAGGAAGCCCCCACCTCCATGATCTAGAATTTTATGGCAAAAATTTGAGATATAGGTGGTGGGAGGATATTATGGATACATATAATAAGCAAAGTTATTAGAAAAATAATTATAGTGAGAGGATGTTGATATTATGGAAGAATTCATAGAATTAAATCAAGATGAAAAATTAAAAACAACTGGAGGAGTATTTGTAATTGATGACGCTATACTTTGGGGATTAATAGGCACAGGGTTTGCTGCAGGAATTAAAGTAGGAGTAAATAAGAAAAATAGAATAGTTAAGGAAAATAAGAGGTAATTTCATGAATAGGTTTAAAACAATTATTATAGGGGCGTTGACTGGATTTTTTGTATCCTTAATTGCAAAAATGTTCAATCAAGAAATATCAATACTTATTAGTATTGCGCTTGGGACTAGTATAGGAATAATTTTTTCAAGCAAATACAGCTCAATATCAGTCCAAAGTTAAAGTGAGGCAAAATTTAACAAGTAGTGGCAAGAATTTTCACACTACTTGTTAGAAAATATATTAAGGGATTAATCAAAATCAATAATATTTCTCAGTATAAACGAGATATTTTCAAAGATCAATCATAATTTTACTATAGAATTTTTAATTTTTAGTTGCCATAATAGACTTAATATATTATAATTCCAATGTAAGGGAAAAAATAAGATGAAGTTGAAAGAGGGGTAACTATTGAAAATAATATTAGATGCAATGGGTGGTGACTTTGCGCCAGATTCAACTATAGAAGGTGCTGTTTTGGCGTTAAATGAAATTAAAGATTGCAGAGTAGTGTTAGTTGGTGATGGAGATTTAATAAAAAGAGGATTAAAAAATAAGGAATATGATAAAAATAGATTAAGTATAGTGGAAACAACCGAGGTTATCACTAATGATGATATTCCCACAAAAGCTATAAAGCAAAAAAAAGATTCATCTTTGGTGGTAGGTTTTAGGATGTTAAAAGAGAATATGGGAGATGTTTTAGTTTCAGCAGGTAGCACAGGTGCAGTTATGGCAGGTGGTTTGTTGTTGCTTGGTAGAATAAAAGGAGTTGATAGGCCAGCACTTCCAACTGTACTTAGAGTTAATGATACTCAGATAATGGTTATAGATTCTGGAGCAAACACTATGTGTAAGCCAGTTAACTACGTGCAATTTGGTATAATGGGTTCAACATACATGAAAGAAGTTTATAATTTAAGGAATCCGAGAGTAGGATTATTAAATATAGGGGCAGAAGAAAAAAAGGGTAATGAAATTACAAAACAAGCATATTTATTATTAAATGAGTCTAACTTGAATTTTGTCGGGAATATTGAAGGTAATGATGTTTTAAAAAATAAAGCAGATGTTATAGTTTGTGATGGTTTTAGTGGCAATATCTTATTAAAATTTGCGGAAGGTTTAGGAGAATTTTTTAAAGATGGTTTAAAGGATATATTTTGTAGTAATATGAGGACAAAAATATCTTATTTAGTATTAAAGGATCCTTTAAAAAACTTTTTTAAGGGTTTGGATCCTTCAGAGGTAGGCGGAGTTCCGTTACTTGGTATAGATGGTAATATTATAAAGTGTCATGGTAGGTCAGATAAAAAGACAATAAAGAATGCGATTAAAACGGCGAATAATTTTGCAAAAGGTAGATTAACCGAGAAAATAGAAGATAAATTAAATATAGCATTGTTGAAAAAATAGATTGTGCTTGATATCATAACTAGAATGGCTTTTTAGTAGTTTAAACTTGAAAGGAGGTGCTTTAGGAGTGCTTGAAAGATTAAAGAAGGTTATAGTTGAGCAGTTGGGAGTAGATGAAAATGAAATTACTTTAGATTCTTCTTTTGTTGATGATTTAGGTGCGGATTCGCTTGATGTTGTTGAATTAATAATGGCTTTAGAAGAAGAGTTTAATGTAGAAATTCCAGATGAAGATGCTGAAAAGATAGTTACAGTGGGAGATGCATTAGATTATATAAAAGATTAGTTTTATTTAGATTTTAGCAAAGATTTACTTACTTTGTGAGGTAAGTATTATCTTGAAGGTTGGAAGAGTAAGTCACATATAAGTATGCACACCCTAGGTAAAGTTTGAGGGTGTGTATATAGGATGAGTTTTTATCGGATTTTTATGAGGTGAAAGATATGTATTCGAAAAAAGAATTAATTAACATAAATAAGGAGTTTGAAGGGAATATAAACTATGAGTTTAAGAATAAAGAATTATTGTTATTAGCATTAACGCATAGTTCATATACTAATGAAAATAAGAAGCATTTTTTTGCTTCAAATGAAAGGTTAGAATTTTTAGGGGACGCAGTATTGTCGGTAGTTATAAGTGAGTTTTTGTATTCAAATAATAAAGATATGGCAGAAGGTGATATGTCTAAGATTAGGTCAGGTATAGTATGTGAGACATCTTTGGCTATGGTTTCAAAAAATATAGATTTAGATAAATTTTTATTATTTGGAAAAGGTGAAGAGCTAACAGGAGGAAGAAATAGAGAATCTATTTTAGCAGATGCTTTTGAAGCTTTACTTGGAGCTATTTATTTAGATAGTGATATAAACACCGCAAAGCAATTTATTTTAAGTATAATGAAAGATATTATAAAAGATGTTATAGATGGTGTAATTTTTATTGATTTTAAGACAAAATTACAAGAGAAAGTTCAACATGATGGGGTATTGTCAATTAGATACAATATAATTGATGAGAGAGGTCCTGATCATGATAAAGTATTTAAAGCAAATGTAGAAATAGAAGGAAAAGTTATGGGAGAAGGTTTTGGAAGAACAAAAAAAGAAGCAGAACAAAATGCGGCGAAAGAGGCATTGGGGCGTATAATAAATGAGTAAAAATAAAGTTATTATACCAATATTTATTCCGCATAAAGGATGCCGGTTTGACTGTATTTTTTGTAATCAAAGGTCTATTAGTGGACAAACTAAAAACGTTACAATGAAAGATGTAAGGGATATAATAGATGCACATTTAAGAACAATAAAGAATGATATTATTCCAGAAGTAGCTTTTTATGGAGGGAGTTTTACAGGAATAGAAATAAAAGAACAGACAAATTTTTTAGAATGTGTTTATGAATATATAAAAGAGGGTAAAATTTCATCTATACGATTATCAACAAGACCTGATTATATAAATATCGATGTGTTAGAGAATTTAAAAAAATACAATGTATCAACTATAGAGTTGGGAGTTCAAAGTTTGAATGATGATGTTTTGAGATTAAGTCATAGGGGTCATACTGCTTGGGATGTGAAAAATGCAGTGAAATTAATAAAGGATTATGGTTTTAAGCTTGGGATACAAACTATGATAGGACTTTTAGGTGATACAAAAGATATTTCTTTAGATACTGCAAGAAAGGTTATAGAATATAAGCCAGATTGTGTTAGGATATATCCAACCATGGTTATAAAGGGTACTTATTTAAGTAAACTATTTGAGTGTGGTGAGTATAATCCATTGACGTTAGAAGAGGCAGTAGATATATGTGTGGATTTATGTAAATTATATTATAAAAATGGTATAAATGTTATAAGAGTTGGATTACAACCGACAGATAACATAACTAATGGAGGGGATGTGTTAGCTGGTCCATTTCATCCAGCTTTTAGACAAATTGTTGATTCAAGATTGTTTAGAGAAAAAATAGAGAATGAAATTTTAAGAAATAATTTAAAAGATGAAGTACACATATATGTTAATGATAAATTTTTGTCTTTAGCTATTGGACAAAAGAGATGTAACATTAATTATTTTATAAAAAAATTTAATTTAAAACGTGTAAAAGTTCATGGAGTACGTGATGAGAGAGATGATTTTTTAAGAGTAAATGGATTGTAAAAGATACCTTCACTTGACATAATCGTTTTGTTGCTTTATAATAGTTTTAGGGTTTATAATGTCAGAGGTTGAAGTTGTTTGTTGGAAGGAGGTATCTTATATGAGAAAAATATTGAAAAATATTTTATTATCATTAGGATTTATTTTGTGTTTAGGTAGTGTTAATTCATTTGCGCGTTCATGTGGGGTGGATATTTTTTTAAATGGAGAGAAAACAAATTTGGGAAAAGGAGCAATTATTAATAAAGGAAGAGTTCTTGTTCCATTGAGAGAAATATATCATATGAAGAGATATACAATTTTACAAGATGCTGATAAAGGAAGAGTTAGAATAGAGAAAGGGTTTAAATATGTTGAATTTACTGTTGGATTAGATAAAGTGACATTTAATAATAGAGAAGAATATATAGATGTAAAACCTGTAATAATGTATAACAAAACTTATATACCTCTAAGAGTATTTGAAGAGGCTTTAGGTAATGATATAAAATGGAATAGTGAAAAAGGTTTTGTTACAATAGAAGAGAAAGAATATCATTTAGAATTCAATTTAGATGAAGAAGTTGAGGCTAAAAAAATAGCAATGTTATATTATAATGAAGATGTTGTATTTGTTGAAAGAACAGCTTTTGGAGAAAATGAATGTTATGTATTTGCTAGATCTAAAGCAGTTGATGTACCGTCCATTGCAGTGGAGAAAAATGGTGCTAGTATATATTTAGTAAAGAAAGATTACAATGTATACAAAGTACTAGGGGTAATAGTTTTCAATAGCTAATATATTATAAAGATATGGCATATATAAGGAGAGGAGTAAATTTATATGGCACAGAAAATATATATAGGTTTGGATGTTGGTTCAACTACTGTTAAGATTGTTATTATGGATGAAGAACAAAAAGTAATCAAAACGGCCTATAAGCGACATTTTTCGGATACTAAAAATACAGTGTGTGACATATTAGATAAATTAGTTTGTGAGTATGATAACAGAGAGTTTAGTATATCATTGACAGGTTCAGGAGCTATGGGAATAGCTAAATTTTTAGATATACCGTTTGTACAAGAGGTAGTTGCTTGTAAAAAAGCGGTAGAGACGTATATACCAAAGACTGATGTAGTTATAGAGTTAGGTGGAGAAGATGCAAAAATAATATATTTTGGTAAATCAATAGAACAAAGAATGAATGGAACTTGTGCAGGAGGTACCGGAGCCTTTCTTGATCAAATGGCATCCTTATTAAATACTGATACTAAAGGATTAGACGAACTTGCTAAATATTCTAAAAGAATTTATCCTATAGCATCTAGGTGTGGGGTTTTTGCAAAAACAGATATACAACCTTTGTTAAATGAAGGGGTAGAGAAAGAGAATATAGCCATATCTATATTTCAAGCTGTTGTAAACCAAACAATATCTGGACTTGCTTGTGGAAGGAAGATAAAAGGCAATGTTGTTTTTTTAGGTGGTCCGCTAAACTATTTACCCGAGTTAAGAAAAAGATTTAAAGAAACTTTAGGTCTTTTAGATGGACAAGCAATTTTGCCAGAAGATGCACATTTGTTTGTGGCTAAAGGGGCATGTTTATATTCTTTTAATGAAGCACCTATAGATTGTGAAAAATTAAAAAGTAAAATATATGATTTAAGGAAATCAAAAGATACTTCTTCAAACTATTTAAGCCCATTATTTAAGACAGATATTGAATATAAAGAATTCAAAAAGAGGCATAGTTTGAATGTTACTTCAAAAAAGTCTTTAGATGGATATGAAGGGGATTGTTTTTTAGGTATAGATGCAGGATCAACTACTTCAAAATTAGTTTTAATAGATTCAGATGGTGCGATTATTTACAGCCAGTATAAAAGCAATGAAGGTAAGCCGTTACAAAGTATTATAGATATGTTAAAAGATCTTTATAGTAAACTTAATCCAAGGATAAAATTAAGATGTAGTGGAGTTACAGGATATGGTGAGAAACTAATAAAGACTGCGTTAAATGTTGATATGGGTGAGGTAGAGACTATAGCACATTATACTGCTGCTAAAATTTTTGAACCAAATGTCACTAGTATAGTTGATATTGGTGGACAAGATATGAAGTATATAAGTATAAAAAATGGTGCAGTAAAAAATATAATGTTGAATGAGGCATGTTCATCTGGATGTGGATCATTTTTAGAAACATTTGCAAAAAGTTTGAACCTTAGCATGGAAGAATTTGTAAATGAGGCAATAAAATCAAAGAATCCAGTAGACTTAGGTTCTAGGTGTACTGTTTTTATGAATTCCAAGATAAAACAGGCGCAAAAAGAGGGTAATTTGGTTGGAGATATTGTAGCAGGATTATCTTATTCTGTTGTAAAAAATGCGATACAAAAAGTAATGAAGATAAGGGATACAAAAAAATTAGGTGATTATATTGTTGTACAGGGAGGTACTTTTTATAATGATGCTGTATTAAGGGCTTTTGAATTAATTACTAATAAGAATGTCATAAGGCCAGACATAGCAGGTCTAATGGGAGCGTATGGAATGGCGATTCTTGCTTTTTCTAAATTTAAAGATAATAAGAAAATGGTATCTAAGATATTAACATTAGATCAGATTAATAATATAAATATAGATGTTTCTTACACAAGATGTAGGGGATGTGAAAATAATTGTCAGTTAACAATAAATAAATTTGATAATGGAAAAAGATATATATCAGGTAATAGGTGTGAAAAAGGAGAAGGGGTAGTTAAAGGAAATAAGAATATACCTAATCTTGTAAAATATAAGTATAACAGGATTTTTGATTATAAACCGCTAGATTTAAAGGATGCAAAAAGAGGTGTTATAGGGATTCCGAGGGTTTTAAATATGTATGAAGATTATCCGTTTTGGTTTACATTATTTACGAATCTTGGATTTAGGGTGGTTTTATCAGAAAAGAGTACAAGAAAGACATATGAAAAAGGTATGGAATCTATGCCATCCGAATCTGTATGTTATCCTGCAAAATTGTCGCATGGACATATAATGGATTTAATAAAAAAGGGTGTAAAAACAATATTTTATCCGTGTATGGCATATTCTAGAAAAGAATTTGATGATGCGGATAATAAATATAATTGTCCTATAGTTATATCATATGCAGAGGTTATAAGAAATAATGTTGACGAGCTAAAAAGAGAAGATATAAAGTTTATTAATTCTTTTTTAAGTTTTAATAAGTCCAAATTAGTTAGTAGGATGTTAGAACTTTCTGAATTTAAGGAATATAATTTTAGTAGAAGAGAGCTAAATAATGCTTTTGAATTAGCTCAACAAGAATATGAAAAGTGCAGAAAAGATATTTATGATAAAGGACAAGAGGCGCTAGATTATATAAAAAGAAATAAAGTGAAGGGAATTGTGTTGGCGGGTAGACCGTACCATATAGATCCTGAAATTAATCATGGTATTGACACATTAATTACAAGTTTTGGTGTTTGTGTTTTAACAGAGGATAGTGTAGCATATAATTCATTACCTAAAAGACCACTTAGAGTTGTTGATCAATGGATGTTTCATTCAAGACTATATGCAGCGGCCGATTTTGTTGGAAAAAATAAAGATTTAGAACTAGTGCAAATAAACTCATTTGGATGTGGGATAGATGCCGTAACAACAGATCAGGTAGAAGAAATTTTAGATAGTTTTGGTAAGATGTATACATTAATAAAGATAGATGAAGTAAATAACTTAGGAGCGGTTAGGGTAAGACTTCGTTCACTTTTTGCTAATATGAATAAAAGAAAACAAGAAAGATTAGATGGGAATTATGTTTTAGATAGGGTTAAGTTTACAAAAAATATGAAAAAAGATTATACAATACTTATTCCACAGATGGCACCAATACATTTTGAGTTTTTAGCCCCAATACTAAGAAATGAAGGATATAATGTAGAGCTTTTGAGGGAATGTAGTGCCAAGACAGTTGAAGCAGGGTTAAAATATGTAAATAACGATGCATGTTATCCATCTATAATAGTGACAGGTCAGTTTATAGAAGCTTTGGAAAGTGGAAAATATGATGTGAATAAAACTGCCTTAATAATGGCTCAAACAGGTGGTGGATGTAGAGCAACAAATTATATTGGATTTATAAGAAAGGCATTAAAAGAGGCTGGATTTCCAAAAGTACCAGTTATATCATTTAGTGCCATGCAGTCTGAAAAAAATCCTGGATTTAAAATAGGGGTAAGATTAGCAGGAAAACTTCTAAGGGGTATGTCTTATGCTGATTTATTGCAAAAAATGCTTTATAAGAATAGAGCACATGAGAAGAATAAAGGAGAGACTCAAGAATTATTTAATAAGTGGATGAAGAAGGCAATAGAACTTAGTATAAAAGGAACCAGTAGAGAAATTTCTAGAAGCATATATAAGATAGTAGAAGATTTTGAAAAAATAGAGTGGGATAATTCTGTTAAAAAGCCAAAAGTTGGGATAGTAGGAGAAATACTTATAAAGTATCATCCATTTGGTAATAATTATGTTATAGATGTTTTGGAAAAAGAAGGGGCAGAAGTTGTAATACCAGATTTATTAGGATTTGCCAAGTGTATGCTAACAGACTATGTGTTCGCCAATAAAATGTTTGACAAAAAAGTAAGTATGTCAACATTAGGTAAAATTGGAGTTAAAATATTAGATATATTTGAAAAAGATATTAAGATTGCACTTAAGAAATCAAAAAAAGATTATCTTCCAACTTGTGATATATGGCATTTAGCGGATAATGTTCAATCTGTTTTATCCACAGGAAATCAGACTGGTGAGGGATGGTTTTTAACAGCTGAGATGTTAGAGTATATGGAAAATGGAATATCAAATATTATATGTGTTCAACCTTTTGCATGTTTACCTAACCATGTTGTGGGGAAAGGTGTAATAAAAACTGTTAGGGATATGTATCCTAAAGCTAACATAGTAGCGGTAGATTATGATCCAGGTGCTAGTGAGTCCAATCAAATAAATAGAATAAAACTGTTAATGACAGTTGCAAAGGATAACATTTTAAGTGAAGAAAAGTATACAAAATGACGATAATAATAAAAGATACGTGTTATATTTTGTAAAGTAATTGGGTTAGGAGGGACATAGTTTATGTTTCGAGATGTAGGATTATATTTTTTAATGGCCCTTTCATACTCTGTGCTAGGATGGTGTATGGAAGTAGTAATAAAATTTATTGAGTATAAAAGATTTATAAATAGAGGATTTTTGATAGGTCCTTATTGTCCAATTTATGGGTTAGGAGCATTGATTGTGACATTATTTTTAGGAGGATATAAAGATAGGCCTATTTTGTTGTTTGTGTTAAGTGTAACGCTTGTTACCTTATTGGAATATTTTACGAGTTATATTATGGAAAAAGTTTTCCATGCAAGATGGTGGGATTATAGTAACGATAAATTTAATATAAATGGCAGAGTATGTATGGTCACAATGATTTTTTTTGGAATTCTTAGTGTGGCTATAACGTATGTAGGAAATCCTTTTTTTATAGGGTTGTATGATAAGTTAAATAATAATGTGCTTTTTAATGTATGTATTATAAGCGGATTGGTTGTGGTATGTGATTGTATAATATCAACAATTATTTTAGTTAAGTTTAGAAAGGATAGAGATGTTTTTTTTGCCAAAGATGATACTGAAGAAATGTCGCAGAAGGTGATAAAAGAAGCGATATCCAAAATCACATGGGGACAAAGGAGATTAATAATAGCTTTCCCTAACTTAAAACATGTTAGTGATAAGTTAAAAAGGAATGCCAAAAGAGCTATAGATGAGTACAATAAAAAAATAGAATTAATAAAAGATAAATATTATAATAGGTGATTTTATGGATGAGTTTTATAAGATAGTGCATGATATAATAAATAATGATGTGGTTTTAGAAATGAAAAAATATAGGCAGCATTGCAATGTTGATTGTTTCATGCATTGCTTGAATGTTTCTTATACATGCTATAAGGTTGCAAAAAAATTGGGTTTAGACTATGTAGCAATTGCGAGAGCGGGGATGTTACATGACTTATTTTTGTATGACTGGCATGATGAAAAAGGGGATAGAAAAGGGTTTCATGCATTTACACATGGGAGGTGTGCATGTCATAATGCAATGAAACTGTTTGATTTAAATAAAAAGGAACAGGATATGATAAAAAAACATATGTGGCCTGTGACACCAATCCCACCAAAATCCGTAGAAGGATTTATACTAACATTTGTTGATAAGTATTGTGCAATGAAAGAGACATTTGAGTATATGAAGGATAAGAAAAAAGTGTAAGGCATTAGCTTTTCTTTTGAAAGAATAAATGTCCATTAGATTCAAGGCTTACAAAGAAAGTGTCTTTGTAGCTTTGTATGCCAAATTTTTTAAGTTCATTGTTTAGCCATTCTTTAGTGAGATTTAATTTTTTTAAATTAAGGTCAATAAGTTTGCCATCAATAACTAAAGGAAATGGAATACCTTCATATTCAGTAGGTATGTTCATATCACTTGGAGTTAGAGGTCGTTTTTGTGATTTCGGTATAATAGAAAGTTCTCCATTTGTTTCTAATATAGCGAATTCAACATCTGATATATTAGGGACATTTTTTATGCGTAATTGTTCTAAAAGATCAGACAAATTGTACACTTCGCTAATTAGATTGCTTTCTATTATTTTGCCATTTTCTATTAATATTTTAGGAGTACCGCAAATAAAGTTTCTTGCATGATAACTTTTGATTGACAAAAATGATAATAGTAACTGACCTGACAATAGAGTCAAAATTGGTATAATTCCGTGAAGAAGTGGTTTTTTAATATTTTGCATAGGTATTGTCGCTAAATCTGAAATCATTATTGCAACAACAAATTCAAATGGCTGTAATTGACCTATTTGACGTTTTCCCATACAACGCATTACAACAACAACAAGAGCATATAATACAAGAGTTCTAAGACAAATTATAAACATAAATAATCCTCGCTTTTTTTATGTTAGTGTTAGCACAATTTAGATAATATATACAAAAAAATAAGAATGTATAAAATTATTAAGTAAGTTATTTTAAAATGTCGAAAAAAATGTATACTTAATTATGAAAAGAAGGATATTTAAGACGAAAAATAGAATTAGATAACGAGGTTATAGACGCTATGTAAAAAAAGGAGGGATATTATATGTTTGATGAAATTAATGAAGAAGGATTAATTGAGGCTATAAAAAAAGAAGATATATCATTAGTAGAGCAATATATAGAACAAGGAGCAAATTTTGATAAAGTGGATGAAGCTGGGAAAACAGCGTTAATGTATGCAGCGGAAAAAGGATACACAGACATAGTAAAGTTATTAATAGAAAAAGGAGTAATGCTTGATGTGAAAGATGAATTTGGATGGACAGCATTGATGTATGCAGTAAGAGCTGGACATTTAGAGACAGTAAAATATTTGGTAGAACAAGGGGCAAATAAGGATGAAAAAGATAATAAGTCTTTAACAGCGTTAATTATAGGGTTAAGACATTTAGAAATAGAAAAGCATCTAATAAAAAGTGGAGCAAATTTAAGTGAAGAAGATTTATTAACAATATTAGATAGTGTATGGAAATTAACTCCAGAAATAGTAGAAAGTTTGGTAGAATGCGGAGTAGATATAGATGAAAAATATATTAATGGAAAAAAAGTATTAGATGATAAAATAATAAAAAGATGGGATCCTAAATTATTAAAAAATTGGAGAAATAAAATTCATAACCTTGTTTTAGACAAAGATAAGTTTGATGATGAAGGAAAAACAAAACTTATGAAATTAATAGAAGATAAAGAAAATGGAAAGGCAAAAATTTTAATAAAAAGGGGAGCTAATTTAAATTTACAAGATAAACAAGGGAAAGATATTTTAACATACATAAGAGAAAATGGAAATGTAGAATTATTAAAACTAGCAATTGAGAAAGGTATTAATATAAATGATAAAGATAGTATAATGAAAGAATTTTTAGAAAATCAAGAATCAGAAGTAAGAAAAATGATAAATGCGGCAGAAGAGTCATATAATGATATAACAAAAGAAGTAGAAGGAACAAGAAAAAATTCTTTTGTTAAAATATATGATGAAGTAGGAGAAATGGAAAAAGGCAATAAAAGTCCTGAACAGGGAGTAAAATCTATAAAAACTATTTTAGATAATATGCTTGAAAATTCAAAGAAGTTTGGTAAAGAATTATGGAAAAAGATAAAAGAAATTTTTGATAATTTATTGAAAGGAATAAAAAAAGTATTTGGTATTAGCAAAGATAAACAAGATTTAATAGTGCCTAAGGAAAATTTTCCTAAAGATAAAACAAATAAAATTGAGATAAATAAAAAATAATAATTAATAAGATGGTGGATATGTATTATAGTATTCCTAATATAGCAAATTTAACATTTGATATATTAGGAATTTTTTATGTAAAATCACAAAAAATACGTAAAAAAAGAAGGATATTTAATACGGAAAATAGAATTATAAAATGAGAGGTGAAATTATATGTGGTTGGAGGGATATTTATGTATGACGATATTATTGAAGAATCGAATATTGGAAAAGAGCTAGATAAAGAAGAAATGGAAGCAAGAAGAATATTAGCAGTGGGAAAGGAAGAACAAAAAGAAGAAAAGAAAGTAGAAATAGAAGCAAAAAGAATATTAGCAGTAAAAGAAGCAGAGAACAGAATAAGAGAAGAAGGAAAACAAAAAGAAGAATTAAATAATACTGAAAAGACAAAAGAGCTAGATAAAGAAGAAATGGAAGCAAGAAGAATATTAGCAGTAGAAGATGAAAAGGAAGAACAAAAAGAAAAAATAATACTTAGAGAAAATTTTTCTGAAGATAAAACAAATAAAATTGAGATAAATAAAAAATAATAATTTTATCGTCGGAGGAGTATGTACTATGCCTAATCAAAATAGTCAATTAGACAATGGATTAATTGAAGCGGTACAAAATGGAGATATATCAGCGGCAGAAGATTATATACAAAAAGGAGCAGATGTAAATAAAAAGGATCAGTATGGGAAAACAGCATTAATGTGGGCGGTAGGATTAGGACATATTGATATAGTCAAGTTGTTGATAAAGCACAAAGTAGATTTAGATGTAACTGGCGAATATGGAAGAACGGTATTAATGGATGCATTAGAAAGTGATTATACTGATATAGCAAATCTTTTGATACAAAAAGGAGCAGATGTAAATAAAAAGGATCAGTATGGGAAAACAGCATTAATGCATGCAGCAAAAAAAGGATATACTGATATAGTAAAATTATTATTAGAAAAATATAAGGTAGATGTGAATGCAAAAGGTTATGATACGTGGACAGCATTAATGTATGCAACAAGATTTAGACATACCGACATAGAAGAAATCTTAAAAATTTGGGAGAATTTATATAAATTAATAAATGAAGAGCATTTTCATGTTAATAAACCAATAAAATTATCAGATATAATAAATAAAGTTGATAATAAAGGAAAGACGTTACTTATGTATTCATTAGAAAAAAATATGAATAATGAAGCAAAGTATTTAATTGAAAATGGAGCAAATGTAAACTTAAAAGATAAACAAGGAAAAGGAATTCTAACATATATAGTAGAAAACGGCGATGTTCACGTATTGGAATTAGCGACAAAAACGAAAAAATTATCAAATGATGAAGTTTTACAACTTATGTTTTTATCAAAAAGAATTAAAGATTTTAATGATTTAAATGATGATCAAAAAGAATTATTAAGTAAAGAATATGAAATAGCTAAAGAAAGTGTAGCAAATATAGCAAATAGTATAGACTTAAGTACACAAGATAGTATAAGACAAATAAGAGAAGCAAAGAATATAAGTAATACAATGAAAAAATTTTTAGAGAGCCAAAAAGTAAATGTGGGTAAAAGAAAGTTAGCTGAAGATTCAAAAAGGGCAGTAAAAAGAGCAAAAATAGAGACAAAAAATATGGAAAAAGAATTATATAAAGATGGGAATAGTCATAATCGAGAAATATAACTAAGTTTGATACATTTAAATTTTAGTTAAATGCGCCTTGTTTTTGAGGATATTTTTGTGGTATAATCACTAATGTATTTTAAGCGAAGAGGTTGTTAAATGAAGTTACCAGTGGAATTTGTAGAAAAAATGAAAAGTATTTTAAAAGACCAATATGAAGATTTTGAAAAGTCCTTAAATGAAGATAGATACTATGGTCTTAGAGTTAATACTCTAAAGATATCTAAAGAGGATTTTTTAAAGATTTGTCCATTTGACTTAGAACCTATAAAGTGGACAAAGGATGGTTTTTATTACAAAAAGAATGAGTCACCGGGTAAAAATCCTTATTATTATGCTGGTCTTTATTATATACAAGAGCCAAGTGCAATGCTTCCTGGGAATGTCATAGATGCAAAAAAAGGAGAGAGAATTTTAGATTTGTGTGCAGCACCAGGTGGTAAAAGTGCACAGATATTGGCGGGGCTAGATGGAGAAGGACTTTTAGTATCTAATGATATAAATTTTAAAAGGGTTAAGGCATTAGTAAAAAATGTTGAGTTAATGGGTGCTAAAAATGTTGTAGTTACAAATGATTCTCCAGAAAATTTATCAAAATATTTTTTTGAGTATTTTGATAAAATATTGATAGATGCTCCGTGTTCTGGTGAGGGAATGTTTAGAAAAGACGATTTAGCGATAAGAAGTTTTAGTAAATATAAAAATGAAGAGTGTAGTAAATTACAGATTGAAATATTAAGACAAGCACATAAGATGCTAAGAAAAGGTGGGAAGATTGTATATTCTACGTGTACTTTTGATCCTATAGAAAATGAAATGGTAATAGATAAATTTGTGAAAGAACATAGCGAATACAAAATCTTAAAAATAGACAAAATAGATGGAATAGAAAGTGCAATGAAAGAGTTTTGTGATAATAGTGAAATAGAAAATGCAGTGAGGTTGTGGCCGCACAAATTAAAGGGGGAAGGTCATTTTGTTGCATTACTACAAAAAGGAAAAGCAGATGAAAAGCATATAGTTTTTAATGATGAATCTGTAGAATATGTTAATTTAACAAAAAAACAAATAGAAGTATTTGAAGAATTTGTAAAAGAAAATTTGACTATAAATTTAACAGGTATATTTGATTTAAAAGGAAATAGTTTATATAAAATCCCAAGGGGTTTGCCTAATTTAGATGGTTTAAAAATAGCAAAACATGGATGGTACATAGGAGATATAAAAAATAATAGATTTGAACCTTCAAATTCGCTAATAGTTTCATTAAAAAAAGACGATATAAGGAATGTAGTGTCTTTTTCCTATAATTCAGATGAATTAATACGATATCTAAAAGGTGAGACCCTAATAAGAGAGGATAAAAACAATGGATATGTGGGAATTTTACTTGATGGAATCACATTAGGTTTAGCAAAACAGCAGGATTACATCTTAAAAAATCTTTATCCAAAAGGTTGGAGAAAAATAAATTAATGAAAAGGTGGGATTTAAAGTGTTAAATAAGTCAAAGATTTATGAACAAAATGGAATATTTTTATCTAAGCAAAAAATGTCTGTAGGAGATGAAATTGTTGTAGGTTATAAAGGTCTTTTGTCCACAAGTGGGGCAATGCAAGTTTATATGCATGTAGGCTATGGGGAAGATTGGCAAGAGTGCGAAGATATTCCTATGATGTTTTCTGATGGTATGTTTAAGGTTAAAATGGTGCTAAAAAGAGAAGGTCAGTTGGGAATGGCATTTAAAGATCCAGCAGATAATTGGGATAATAATTCTGGTCAGAACTATAACTTTACAGTAACTAAAAGGGTAAGTAGAGTTAAAAAAGATAAAGATAATAAAGAAAAAGCAAAGAAAACAAAAGCAAAAAAGCAAGTTACAAAAAAATAACAAAAAATGGGGCATATATTATGAAAAAAGCGATATTTATATACAATCCTTTATCTGGGGCGCGTTTTGTAGTGTCTAAGATAGGTTATGTATTTGAAAAGTTTCAAAAAAGTAATATACTGATTCAACCGTACATATTAAATGCTTCAAAGCAAAATGAGTTAATGGAATTAATGCAAAAGGAATCTTATGATTTTGCCATAGTAGCAGGTGGCGATGGAAGTGTGAGTTTTGTTGCAAATATATTAATGAAATCAGGACAAAATATTCCGCTAGGGATTATACCGGCGGGTACATGTAATGATTTTGCAAAGTGCATAAATATTCCGTTAAAATTTGAAGAGAATTTGGAAGTTATATTAAATGGCAATGAAAAACAAGTTGACATAGGACTTTTAAATGGAGAAAGGTTTTTTTTGAATTCTTATGCAGGTGGGGTTTTTGCAGATGTTTCATTTAAAACGGATAATGAATTCAAAAAGAATTTAGGAGCATTTGCATACTATATAAAGGCTTTAAGTGAAGTTAAAAATATAAAATCATTTCAGCTAAATATAAAGACGCCAAGAAGAGAAATAAATTTAGACGCTATTTTATTTTTCATTACGAATGGTAAGAGTATAGCTGGTTTTCCAAACATGGTGAAAAAAGCGAATTTAACAGATGGTATGATGAATATTGCTGTAATAAAGCGATGTTCTAATATAGACTTGGTTAGTTTATTTTTTAAAGTTTTGAATGGAACATGGGATAAAGATTCTAATGTTGTTTTTATTGAAGCAAAGGAGTGCTTTATAAGTGCTAATAAAGATATTCAAATAACAGTAGATGGCGAAAAAGGTGAGCCATTGCCAGCTGTTATAAAGTTTGTAAACAAAGGCATAAAGGTGTTTGTAAAATAGCTAAAGCCAAGTTATAAACCAATTTGGCTTTAGCTATTTAGTTAAAATATCTTGTAAAATATTATTTATACTATTATCAGAGTTTTTAAGCTGTGCAGATTTTTTTTCAATACTGTCGGTTTTTTTTATTATGTCTAAAAAAGTTTCTTTGTTAAAATAAATAGTATTTGGAAGATTCATTTTTAAATTATATAAACTTTCTATTATTAAGTTTAAGTTGTCATGTTTGAAATAATATTTATTTTTAGTTGCAATTTTATTAGAGTGAATATACGCATGACAATAAGTCGAAAGATGAGGAATCTGATGGATAAACCTTTTTATGTTAAGAGATATTATTCTATTATCTTTAAAAAAATCAAGGTTTATAATAGATTGTTTATATAAAAATGATGTTTTATTAGAGAGTATAACAAGTTTTTTGGTTGAGTTACATTTTAAAAATTGTTCAATTACAAAATTTGAAATGCTTGTTACATTAAAATCATCTATCAATAAATAATAATCATATAGATTTAGATTAAATTTTTTAAGGAAAGATTCAAATGATTTATCAAAATCAGAAAAATCATAGTTTAGTTCTGTTATTTTAGCATTAAGTTTTTTATAAGTGTTAAGAAAGTAATTTTTTGAATTAGTGTTAGTAGAAATAATCATTTTAGAATATTTTATACAAAAATACTCAGATGTTTTCCAAATTGTTTTGGCAATAGGAGTCCAAATATTTTTAGTATTGTGTTCGCCATATATATATAAAGAAACATTATATTTTTTGAATTTTTCAATAAAAAAAGGTAGAAAAATACCAATACGAGTAGATAATAAAAATATACTAGACTTATTAAGTTTATTTTTTTTTATATAGTTAAAACATTTAATTAAACTAAAAAGATCGTATAATAGATATTTTATAGGACCTAAATTAGGAATTGATACATTAAAAAAAGTAGTAGTATTAGTGTTTTTAGGTAACATTTTTTTTGGTGTACATAGACACGATACATGGTAATATACGTCAGTATTTTCTGGATTTGAAAAAAGAGAATTAGTTATATTATAAATCAAAAAGTCTTGATAATTAAATCCTTCTCTTCCAAGTAAAAATATGTGATACATAAAAATATATCCCCCTTAAAATATGCATAATAACCAGCTAAGTTTTTTATAACATTTTTTACATTTTATGTCAAGAAAATAATAAATTATTTTGTATACATGAATGAAAAAAATTGATATTTAGATGACAATACCTACATATTTACGTTATAACATTATTTTCTGTAAAATAATACATTTTTTAACAAAAAGAGTTGACAAAATATTCTAAGTATGATATTTTAATTGTATAAAAATGGTTGAGCTAAGAATATTTAAGAAATATTACAGCATATAGCATTTTTAGTAAATTAATGCCAGATATATTTTAGCATTAAGGTAGGCAGGAATTTAGCCAAACCAATACGCTTGTGGACATTATAGATTAGTGGATGAAGCAAGAAAAATTTATAAAAAAATTAAGGAGGAGTTAGTTTTGAAGGATGGTTTTTGTGAATTATCAAGGGATGAGATGGTGTTAATTTCGGGAGGTAAAGCACCTCTGAAAAATACACTATGCATAATTGGAGGTTCTATTTTAACAGCAAATTCATTGTTAATTGGAGCTATTGGAACTCCAGCTATGGGAGCAATGGCATTAGGCACAGGGCTTAAATTATTAGGTAAAGGAAAACTTTTGACGAAAGGAGAATAATTTATGAGTTTTGAAGATTTAAGTTATGAAGAGCTACTTAACATCAATGCAGGAGATGCTAACGCTTGGTTAAGGGTTGTTGGTGAAGGTATTTTTACAGTAGGTGCCGTAATGGCAGGAGGTGGAACACTCCCAGTTAGCCTAAATATTGCAAGTGGATTTTATTCTATATCTAAAGAATTTTGCTAAAATTGCGATGAACACTCGAGATTTTGGTTGTAAGAGAATTTAATTAAAAGGAGGTAGAAAAATTTGAAATCATTGGGAATTTTAGGAGTAGTACAATTAATATTTCAAATAGTTTTGTTAGGAATTACTATATATGAAATAATAAAATCAAGCAAATTTTTAGCTGAAGCCAGAGGTACAAAAAAAAGAGGTGCGTTGATATATTTATATATAATGGGAATGTTTACACTAGCTTTGTGGGCAGCTTTGTCTATTATTGAAAGAGATGCTAGCGAATGTTATATTCTGATTTTGGCATATATGATGTTTTATTTTATTCCACGTGAAGTAAAAACTAGAGCGATTAATTAAAAAAAGGGGATATTATTATGTTTAAAGAATTAACTTATGAAGAATTATTAGATATTGATGCAGGGAAAGTAAAGAAAAACAGTTGGTTACAAATAATTGGAGAAGGTATTTTAACTACAGGTTCAGTTATAGCAGGTGGTCCTGTTCCAGCATTTATTAAAATTACAAAAGGAGTAGTATCTATAATGGACGAATTATAACATAAGTACAGAGATGTCCCACGCCTCTAAGCTTGAAAAAGCGTAGGCGGTGGGTACATATTTATAACTCAGTCGGAGATGTCCCCCGCCTCTAAGCTTGAAAAAGCGTAGGCGGTGGG
>JBGUYI010000120.1:0-8962 GCA_045118635.1 Acetivibrionales bacterium | reverse complement strand
CCCCATGAACTCCACGGTTTTGATATTATTTTATTACACTAACCAAAAAAGTTAAAATAAAACATGGCAATTCATCACACCTCCTATAGGGGTGAGTGTTCTATCGCCAAGTTTTAGATAAAAATTGTATTCTATTGTCCTATTTTCTTTACTCTACTTCTTCATACATCTTTTCATAATAATCAGAAACCATTCTTTCTGCTGAAAAATTCCAATGAGACATTTCTATACTATTTCTCATCATCTCTTTCCACTTTTGTCTATCATTATAATATGTAGGTATTATCTCATTTAATAAAACCTTATATAATGACTCAGAGTCTACTCTATCTGCATCTGGACCTTCATATCCATCACCTATTTGCCATCCTGTAACTCCGTGTTCACATCCTTCTGGCCACCATCCATCAAGTACACTGCAATTCAATACACCATTCATAGCAGCTTTCATTCCAGAAGTTCCACTAGCTTCCATTGGTCTAATTGGATTGTTTAACCAAATATCGCAGCCTCTTGTTATTATTTTTCCTATCTTCATGTCATAGTTTTGCAAGAATACTATTGAACCAGCATACTTTTTAGACATTTCATATAAATTAGCTATAATCTCTTTTCCAACTAAATCATTTGGATGAGCTTTTCCTGCAAAAACTATTTGTAATCTATTACCACTTAATAATTTTTCTATAACTTCCTTATTTCTAAATATTAAGTCACTTCTTTTGTATGGAGCAGCCCTTCTTGCAAATCCTATTGTCAAAACATTTTCGTCTAATTTTACTCCATTTCTTTTATATATTTCTTCAAATAATTCTCTTTTTAATTTCATATGTGGTTCCCACAAATCAGAACCTTCTTCAAAAGCCTTTATAATTCTATCATCTTGCCATGTTTTATTGTGTACACCATTTGTTATAGCTATTATCTCTGATGAACCTTCTACATAATCCCACATCTTTTTAGCCGTCTCACCATGAAGCTTAGCAACACCATTTGCTTTTCTTGACAATCTAAGTCCTGCTACTGTCATGCTAAATGGATCTCCTCCTAATTCCTTCATTTGTTCATATGTTAATCCATTATATGCACCCATATATTCTAATACTCTATGACTATGCACTTCATTTCCAGCTACAACCGGTGTATGTGTTGTAAATATTATCTTTTGTCTAACTTTCTTCCAAGCTTCTTTAAATGATATTCCTTCTTCTTTCATCAACTTCTTTATCAATTCTGTTCCTGCTAAAACTGGGTGACTATCATTAAAATGATATATATCTACATCAATACCCAATTTTTCTAATGCACGTACTCCACCTATACTAAGTATCATTTCTTGTGCTACTCTTTCCTCTTGGAACCAACCATACAATTGCCCTGTTAATAATGCATCAGCATTCTCTGGCAAGTTTGTATCCAATAAATACAATGGAACATTACCATATTCTGTACATTCCCAAACTTTACAAACTACTTCTCTTTCCCTTATATTTACAGTCACTTTGACTCCTGTATCTTTTAGGAAATCATAACTATAAGCAGGGTAAGAATCTACTGTTTTACCATCTTTTCCTATTGTTTGTTCCACATAACCTTGCCTCCATAATATACCCACACCTACCATCTGAGTTTCAAGGTCTTTTGCTGCTTTTAAAATATCACCTGCTAATATTCCTAAACCACCAGAATATATTCTGAAATCTTCATGTAAACCAAATTCCATACAAAAATATGCTACCTTCAACGTTTTTTTTAGATTACTCGTCATCTAAAATTTCCTCCTTATATCCCTTTTAACTAAATTTATCATTCTACTGATATTCAAACAAAACAACCACCGAGTTTTATGTGATATTCTTTCTCACCTAAAACTTAAATCTTTATGCCAACATTCTTGCCAAATTTTAGATAAATAACCCAATGTTATTAATACTTAGGCTAAATACTCTCTCAAAAAAATAGCAGTCAGATTATATCATACTTTATAATATTTGGCAAATATTTTTTATATTACCTATTTTGACTATTTTATACTACCTATAACTACTTCCCCCGGCATTAATCCTTTATTTACAAATTTATTATAACTAACATTACACAAACTTCCTCCTGCATAAGTTAAAATTATTTCCTTACTTTTTAACTTAACTGGCAATATCTCCCCTATATTTACTTCAATCCAATGGTCTACTTTTCTATTTGCTAAAAAGAATACTCCTTCTTTTTTCTTCTCATCATAATACGCAAAAAATATAAAATCGTAGTGTCTTTTAGTTTCTTCTTGTATTATAAAATTTTCCTTTTTAGATATTATATTAATATACTTCTGCCTTAATTTTGATGCCTTCTTTATAACTTCCTTTGACCAATTGGCTTCCTCTTTGTCCCAATGTATACTATAATTATCAAAAAATGCTAACTTACCATACATAGGATCTCTTTTTGGTAATACATACTGCCCGGCAGGCGTATTCCCTAAACCTAAATTCATTGGTTGTATTTCCATAACATCACTACCATTCGTTATAAATGGTACAACATTAGGTATGAAATTATTCAAAAATATCAAAAGCTCTAACTCTACTTTGTTATAATGCATAAGTGCCGCTCTTGGTGTATCTGGCGTATCTATTGCAGCTGCAATTGGCAAACTTGACACCATAAGATTATCTAAAAGTAATGATTTATTAAATTCTGGATTTTGTAATTCTTTATATATTGACCACAAACTACCACTAATAAAATTAAAACCCGCGTCTTTTGCCTCTTTTGACTTATACGAATTAAATTCCTCTGACCAAAATATAAAATTCTTATTTTTCTTCTTCGCCAAATCAACTATACCTTGATTTAACTCGGCTGGCATAGCATGTCCCATGTCAACTCTTGCGCCATCTATCATATATTCATCTTGATAATATGGTATAACTTTTAAAACATAATCCCATAGTTCTTCTATCTTATCTTTTGCCGGGAACAAACTGAGTTTCGCACCATCTTGTAGTATATATGGTGGTACATCATCACTCACATACTTTTTGGCAACACTGTTTCTATCTAAATAATATTTTATATATGTCACATCAGTCCAAGCTGGCTGTGTATCATTTAAACAATCTGAAAATGCTGGCACTGTTGTAACACCAAAGTAACTTTCTATCAAATCTAATATATTTTCACCTGTACTGTTATATCTCTGCAATACTTGATTCCATTTATAAAAATCTACTTTATTTGGCGCTTCTCTAAATTGTTCTAAGTATGCTTCCAACTTATTAGATTTATATAAAATATGTACATTATCCTTTGAAATAGCTTCTATTTCATCTACACCCGATACTCTATACACATTAAAAGTATCTTTATATTTTAAATCTATCCAATAAAACCATTCTGGATGATTAATTATTAAATCACTGTCTCTTGCAACTGTCCTAAAGACGAAATCTACCATAACTCTTATACCCATAATATGGCATGCCTCAACAAATGCAGCAAACTCAACATTCACTAAATCTTTATTATCAGAACCTAACAACTCCTCGTGAAGATTTTGATCTAATTTATATACATCCTTTATTGAATATGGACTACCTAGTTCACCTTTTTTGCATTTATCACTATATTTAAAAACTGGTAACAAATATATTATATTTACGTTGTACTGCTTAAGGTACGGTATAAGACACAATGACTTTACAAATGATCCTTGTAAAACTTCACCATTTTTATAATGCTTCCAAGCAGTAAACATTCTTGGCATCATGCTATATACTGTGCACTCACTTATATTTAAAGGCTTTTTAGAATTTATATCTAATGGTTTATCATATTTTTTTCTTTTATCAGCATTATTCAATATGCAATTTTCTATGATATATATCATAAAATCATATGGATTAACCACTATCTCGTTCTTATTATCTTTATTTACTTTAAATTTATTATATCCCGATACATTCCAACTTCTTGGAATATAATAATCCTTTCTAAATGCCTTCTTTTTCTTTTTTAATAATTCTAATATATAAAGTAAATTTTTCACCTTTTTTATTAAACCTCCAAATGTATCCTTTTTATCCTTTAACTCCACCTAATGTTAATCCACTTACCATAAACTTAGACAACGATATAAACACAATAATAACTGGAATTGCAGTCATTAAACTAGCTGCTGAAAACATTCCCCAGTCTGTCGCTATAGAAGTTAAATTAGTAAGTTCTATAGGCAACGTATTCATAGAACTTTCCTGTATAATTATTCTGGCAACAATATACTCGTTCCAAGCATTTGTAAATGCAAACAAAGATGCAACCCCTATTGCTGGTAATGATAAAGGCATAATTATTCTAAAAAATATCTGTCTTAAATTTGCTCCATCAACATATGCACTTTCCTCTATTGAAACGGGAACTGTATCGAAAAATCCCTTTAATGTCCAAACACAAAACGGAACTGCAGTTGCAACATACGGTATTACAAGACTCCAAAAATGACCTACAAATCCTAACTTTGTAAGCAATATATACATAGGTAACAACAACATTGGTGCAGGAAATATTTGAGTTATTAAAAATGATGACAATAATACTCCTTTACCTTTAAATTTATACCTTGAAAATGCATATGCTGCAGTAACTGATAATAAAACTGTAGTTATTGTGGATGCAAATGATATGATTAAACTATTTTTTAAACCCCTCATAAAATTACTATTTATAAATGTTTCAAATGATACCGTTAAATCTGATCTACCTTCAACTGTAAATAATATTTTTTTAAAATTTTCTAATGTAGCACCATCTGGAATTATCTTTAAATTACCTGCGTACAAATCACCTCTTAAAGATGTTGATAAAATATTCAACAACGGATATACGGCTACAAACACCATAAAAAGCAATATGGCATAAAAAAACAATATCTTTAAAAAACCATCATCCTTGTTAAAAAATCTCTTTTTTATTGGTAACCACTTTCCTAAAAAAAATTTTTTCATTTTTAATCACAAACCCCCTTACCACCATTACTAGCTTTTATAAATACTGAAGAAAACAATGCCAAGAATAAAAATATAACAACTGATTTAGCTGCTGCTGGCCCGTACATAGAATAAGTAAATGCATCATTATACACTCTAGAAACTAGTATTTCTGTGGCGTCACTTTGTATTCCTGAAGTCATTATAAATATTACATTAACCATATTGAACGTCCACATAGCACTTAATATTACAGATGGAACCAAAACCGGTTTTAACAACGGTAATGTTATATTCTTAAATTTTGTCCATGCATTAACACCATCCAACTTAGCAGCTTCATAAATTTCTGCTGGTATACTTTGAAGTCCACCTAATGATATAGCCATCATAAATGGAAAACCTAACCATATATTTGTTATTATAGCTGCAATAAACGTCCATTCTGGATCTTGAAACCATGGTATAGATATACCTAGCTTTCCTAACATTATAGAAATAGCTCCATAATCCGCCTTAAACATACATCTCCAAGTTAAGACTCCTATATATTGTGGTATGGCCCAAGGAATCATTAAAAGTACTCTAAATATACCCTTGCCCGGAAGTTTTCTGTTTAAAACAAGTGCTAAGAACAATCCTATTGATACTGAAAAAAATAAATTTACAACTGTCCAAACTATTGTTCTAACAAAATCTCTGTATAAAACTGGCTCTGACAAAACTTTTTTATAATTTTTAAAACCAATAAACTTATATTCTTTTTCTACAATATTGAATCCTCCCATATCAGTTAAAGATATTCCCATACCATAAACTAGTGGATACCCTACCATCACTATTAAAACTACTAGTGCCGGAATCATCAACAAATATGGTGTTATTTTTTTTGTACACACTTCTCTCAATGTCAAAAATAATTCTACACTTGACAGCAAAATTAACAAAATTTCGCTTATTAATACATACAATTGCACTTTGCCATCACACCATAATGTCAAAAACAACAACATAACAGATATTAAAAACGAAAGCACCTCAAATATTAATCTCAATTTTTGCCTCTTACTATCTACCTTCTCTAACTTTCCTACTATTCTAAAATATAACAATCCTAACAGTATAATCGATAGAACTGGAATCATCAACAGATACGGTTGCGTCTTTATCATGTCTATCAAACTAAAGCCCCCTCTTTACTCTCATCTCTATTACCTTTTAGCGAAGTATATTAAATATACTTCGCTTATGTATCTTACTTTTCAAATGCCTTTGCTTTTTCTTCTGCTACTTTTTGCATTTCCTTAATTGCACTAATCGAATTAGTCTTTCCTGCCCAAACTTTTTGGAATGTTGGTTTTATACCATCCCAAACAGCTCTCATTTTTGGTACTATTGGCATAGCAACACTTTTTTGAATTTGTTCTTTCAATCCTTTTAATTCTGCATTATCTAATTTTTCTATTTCTTCTATAGCCTCTTTATTAATAGGAAACTCATTCATAACCTCTGCTAATTTCATTTGGTTGTCTTTGTTACAAACAAACTCTACGAACTTTTTAGCAGCATCTAATTTTTCTCCTTTTAAATTTCTATTAAACATCAAAACTTTAGATGATACATATGGTGTTGGATAATCTGCATTGTCAACCCTAGGTATACAAGTAACCCCCAAATTAATACCTGCATCTTTATACTCTTTAAACGACCAAGGTCCATTTATCAAAAATGGTGCTTTACCTGACTTGAACAAATAATTTGCTTGATTATAATCACATTCTGCTGGTATTATACGATAATCATTTTTTAATGAATATAAGTACTCAATTGTTTCTTTCATTTCTGCTGTATTCAAAGTAATACTATTCTCTTCATCAAATACACTTCCATTAAACGCTCCTAAAAATCCTATGTAGTTATATGGTTCTATTAAATTAAACACCAAACCATATTTTGTTTTACCATCTGAAAATTTCTTGGCAATATTTATTAATTCACTCATTGTTTGTGGTGCATTTGGTACTAAATCTTTATTATATAATAAAGCCACTGTGTTACCTGTTATATATGGAATTCCATATAACTTTCCATCCAACTTTGCAGCATCTAAAAATTTCTCATCAATTGTATTTAAAAAATCCTCTGAGAATACTTTTTCTATATCTGCAACAGCCTTCGCAGTTCCAAAAGTACCAATATTATCATCTGGACCAGATATTATACAAGGTCCACTTCCTGCTATAATCGAATTTTGATAATTTTGCCTCAAAGATTCTGGCTCTAAATGTATTCTTATAACGCGTATATTTTCATTCTTGCTTTCAAAGTCTTTTATTATTTCATCCCAAGCTTTGTCAACACTAGTGGTGTCATCTTCTTCCCAAAATGTAACTTCTACCTTGTCTGTCTTTTTACTGTCGCAACCTGTAAAAATCATACCAACCCCTACTATAAGCAACATAACCAAAACAACACACTTAAACCTCTTAAACACTTTTACCATAATTGATTGCCTCCCTCTTATAATAAGCCTAACATTACTCGTTTGGTATTTTTTCATAATCACTAAAACAAAACAACTTCAACATCTACAAAATTTATGTATAAATTTAACTTGACCATGATACCATAACGTTCCATTAATGTCTAATTCAATGATTCCTTCCAGATAATTCTATTATATTTTACACTAAAATTCAATACAAAATTGCATTTTTTTTGTATATTCTTTATGATTTTTTAAAAAGCGTTTCATAATTAGTTATTTTAAGTATTTCACAATCACCTATTTTATTTAATATTATATAATCTAAAATTCCATCCCTTATTTTCTTATCGTATCTTATATATTTCTTTACTCTAGCATACGTTAAATTATCTATATAACTTGTTTCTATTCCCCATCTTTTAAATAATCTCTCTATTCTATCAGCATCTTTTTCATCTATTTTCTTCATTTCTTTAGCAACTTTTAAGCTGTGTAATATACCAATAGCAACAGCATCTCCGTGCGAAATTTTAAATTTAGACATACTCTCTACAATATGTCCTACTGTATGCCCTAAATTCAATATAATACTTACCGAATTTTCTTTCTCATCTTTTAAAATTACACTAGCTTTTATTTCACAACTTCTTCTTATTATATCTACCAAATTATACTTATTACTTTCTATTTTATCAAATAAATCTTTATCCATTAAAAGGGCGTGTTTTACAACCTCAACCATTCCGCACCTATATTCTTTTTTTGATAATGTCCTCAATACATTTATATTAACATATACAAATATTGGATTATAAAACGAACCTATTAAATTTTTTTTATCTCTAAAATTTACACCTACTTTTCCTCCTATGCTACTATCTGCACAGGATACTAAGGTTGTTGGTATCTGTATAAATTTAACTCCTCTTTTGTAAGTGCTTGCAACAAAACCTGCTATATCTCCAATTACACCACCTCCAAAACTAACAATAACTGTATTTTTATCTGCATTATTCTTATATAAAAACTGATATATCTTGTCTACAGTTTCTAATGTTTTAATTTTTTCAGATGATTTTATAATATATTTTTCTATAATAATATTTTTTTCTGATAAAACTTTTATAAAAGCATCTCCATGATATTTATATGCTTTATAATCAAATATAACCACTATTTTACTATCAGCTAAATTATATTCATAAAGTAAATCTATCATATGTTTAAAATTATTTCTTACATATATCCAATATGGCTTTTCTTTTGAATTTATTAAAACTTTTCCCATTTTTTATTTTCTCCATTTTAAAATGTCAAAAAGGATACAATCCAATTTGACATTCTAACTATTCTCTATTATTTTTGTTAATTAAGATTTTCTCCAAAATCTTGTACGTCGGATGTTCGTGTGCATCCTAAAGGACGCGTTAAATTTACGTCGGAGTTTGAACTCTCGTCTTCAGTCAATACGAGCTTGCGAGTATTGCTGCGC
>JBGUYI010000119.1:0-2814 GCA_045118635.1 Acetivibrionales bacterium | reverse complement strand
CACTATATTTGAAATCTTCAACTTTCATGCACTCGCATTATTTTTACAATACTTTACAAAAGTTATCCAACTTTCTACTGTATTTTACATTAATATATGTATTCATGTCAACAACAACTTTTGCAACTTTTCACAAGTAGCATTTATTTTGACATGCTACACAATATTACAATTTTTGTATTTGAGTAAATTCCAACTCAACTGGAGTTTCTCTACCAAACATTGATACAGATACTCTTATCTTTTTCTTTTCCATATTTATTTCTTCGACTGTTCCAATAAAGTTTTCTAATGGTCCTGAAATAACTCTAACACTATCTCCAACTTCAAAATCTATAACAGTATTAAATTCTTCCACTCCCATAGCTATTACTTCTTCATCAGACAATGGTACTGGCTTAGAACCTGGTCCTACAAAACCAGTTACACCTCTTATATTTCTAACTACACCCCAAGATTCATCATTCATAATCATTTTTATCAAAACATACCCTGGGAAAACTTTCTTTAATGTAGTTTTTCTCTTACCATCCCTAATTTCTATTTGTTCTTCCATAGGAACAACTATATCTAATATATAATCTTGTAAATTCCTATTCTCAACAATCTTCTCTAAATTAGCTTTAACCTTATTTTCATAGCCAGAATATGTATGCACTACATACCATTTTACACTTTCAGACACATCACCTAGCTGCATTAGCTATCATGTCCTCCTTCTATTCCAATATTGGCCAACCTATTAATTGTAAATCTAACCTTTACAATTCTACTACTTAATATGTTACTAATAAATATTTAAACCCTTTTCTAAAATCCAAATACCAAAAACACACTATATCTTCATTCACACAAAATCTATAACTATTTTGCATTTTTTCTACTGGGGGACTGACCAACCCCATCCGTGACATCCTCCTCCCACCTACACCTTAAATTTTTGTCATAAAATTCTCGATGTCTAGGTGGAAGCTTCCTTTTGCAACAATGTGCAAACAGTCGGTTCCTGCTCTATTGTACCAATGTACTAAGATTGAACAGGCTAACCCCGTGAGCCCCACGGTTTCGCTGACATTTTATCACACTGGCGAAAAATGTCAAGGTAAAATATGACAATCCATCCCATCACCTATAGGGGTGGAAGAATTCTTACTAATACCTGTTAATATTATTATTTATATATCAATGCAATTAATCTACTGAACAATCCATCTGAAATCCATATGATTGCTCCTATCAATAAAGTAAACATCAATACAGTTATTGTATTATTTATCAACTGCGTTCTATCAGGCCAAACTACTCTTTTTAATTCATTTTTCATTTCTTTAAAATAGTTTTTAAAGCCTTTTAATCTTTTGTTCATTTTAGATTCTTTATTATCATCTACTTTTATATTTCTCGCCTCTTCAGCCATATTTTCACATCTCCATTATTTAAGAAGTTTTTTTGTGAACTACTAATTATTTTGTTTCTTTATGTTCAGTATGCTTCCTACAAAAGGGGCAATACTTTCTCATAACTAATCTATCAGGATCGTTCCTCTTGTTTTTCTTACTGTTATAATTTCTCTGATTACAACTGCCACAAGCTAAAGTAATTTTTACTCTCATATCTACACCTCCCTATAAAAAAAAAGCTCCAACTTACTAAGCCACTTAGTAATTTATCACATATATCATCAAAAGTCAATAAAAACACTCTATATTTTTTTAAAAACATATGGCAAACTTCTCCACTCCCTAGTTCCCCAATGTGAAAAACCAAGGAGTGCCTGAAACTCACCTAAACTCGCTAATTAATCTTCGTCTTCTAAATTACCTCTTAATTTCCTTATACAATCTGGGCAGATATTTTTTCCCTCAAAAACAATAACATCTTTTGCATTGCCACAGAAAATACATGCCGGCTCATATTTCTTCAAAATAATAGTATTGCCATCAATAAATATCTCCAAAGCATCTTTTTCAGCAATGTCAAGAGTTCTTCTTAATTCAATAGGTAATACAATTCTTCCTAGCTCGTCTACTTTTCTTACAATTCCTGTTGATTTCATATTCTTCACCCGTTGTTAAAAAATAAACAACTCTTTCCTTTCTTTTAAAATATATGACAAAAACAAAAGATATAACATCATGGTTTTTATCTAAATTTAGAACTTTTTTTCGTCCTTGTAACAGAATACACCATAACTATAGTCATTGTCAATATTTTTTACTATTTTTTGTAATATTTTGCAATATTTTTGAATATTTTGTCGATTATTTCATATAAATACACAATTTGTTAATTTTTTATGAACGAATAACAGTACTACTATTTGTTAAATACTAAATTCATGAGTCGTTTTTCATAATAATTGTTTTTTTATATAAAATTACGCAAAAAAAGAGATATATATCAAACATATATCTCCATGGTGGGCACTATAGGGCTCGAACCTATGACCCCCTGCTTGTAAGGCAGGTGCTCTCCCAGCTGAGCTAAGCGCCCTAATTGGTGACCCATAGGGGAGTCGAACCCCTGTTACCGCCGTGAAAGGGCGGTGTCTTAGCCGCTTGACCAATGGGCCATAAATGGTAGCGGCGATTGGACTCGAACCAACGACCCTCCGGGTATGAACCGAATGCTCTAGCCAACTAAGCTACGCCGCCAAGTCACCACAAAATACCTTATCTCAGGACTTGTTCATCTTATCACCTTTCATCCTAACTGTCAATACATTTTTTTAATTTTTTAGAAAAAATTTTTAGGTAATTACTTCCTATTGTGGAATATCTATGCCATTAATTCCCACCTATATCTCAAATTTTT
>JBGUYI010000118.1:0-3061 GCA_045118635.1 Acetivibrionales bacterium | reverse complement strand
ACTCCCACTGAATTGTAAATATGTACCCACCGCCTACGCTTTTTCAAGCTTAGAGGCGGGGGACATCTCTGTACTTACGTTATATATCAAAGTGAGGTGATTTTGTATGTCAAGTTTTCCGGGAGGTGCAGGTGATTTAGGCTCTTATATGGGTGGTGGAGGCGATGAAACGCCCAGCCAGTCTACTACAGCTGGCAATGGACAAGCGATTTTATTGCTTGTTGTAGCAAGTGCGGTTGCTATGTTTTTGCTGTCTGTAAAATTTGATAGCAATACAAAAGGTGGTAATGGAGGATTATTCAACAATGGAAAAAGTGAATATGTTGTTGGTAGTGCCGATGATGATGGTAAGGGTAAAAATAGTGATGATTATGATAATGATAAAAGTGATGATGGCAATAGCAATAGTAGTAAAAAAAATAAATATTATGATGATGACAATGCCGATGATGATGATTTGTTAGGTATTAAGACAAATGAATATAATTCATTAGAAGATTTAAGTTTAGATGAATTATTTAGTAGTTTAGCAGCAACAAAAACGTGGGTAAAAGTTATGGATGATGATTTAATATTAAAGGTATTAGAGAATAAAACATTTGAAAATAGTATAGAAGATGATTTTGATGTAGAAATATCTAAGGTAAGGGATGTAAACGATACAAATTCAGAGTATCTAGTTAAAATAAATTTAAAAGAGGAAGTTGCAGGTGGTGGAATTCATATAACATCTATATCAGCGTATGATGTATATGGCAATGTAATTGATATTAGTGTACCAAATACAAGTAGTAAAATGTTTACCATAGCAGCTCCTAAACAAATAAAATTGATTAGATTAATTACTAAAGAAAATAGTGTGAATATCAGTGGTAATATAAGGATAGGAAATATTGTAGAACAAAATATTCAAGATACTAATTATTTAATTTTTGATGTAGCAAGTGATAATGATATTGAAACAGTGGAATTATTAGATAACAACAATACTGTAAAAAGTGTTTACAGCAATTCAAGTAATTTAAGACATTTTCAACTAAAAAGTAAAGATGAGGTTACAAAGATTAGAGTAATAGACAAAAATGGGTTTATAGAGGAAAAAACAATATAGATAATGGTATTGAAAAAAGCCATAGTATAATATAGAATGTATATGCGGAAGATTTTAGAGAGATCATATAGTGAGAAAAATAAAAGAGTATTAAAAGGAGTTTTATATAATATGCCATTTGATGCAGTTGTTGCAAGAAGTGTAGTTAAAGAATTAAAAGATATGTTAGTAGGTGGAAGGGTTGATAAAATATATCAGCCTTTTCATGATGAGATAATATTAAATATAAGAAGTCGGGGTAAAAATAGCAAATTATTATTGACCACCAATCCGAGTTCACCTAGAATAAATATAACTAAATTTTCGAAAGAGAATCCAATAAATGCACCACTTTTTTGTATGGTTTTAAGGAAACATTTAGTAGGAGGAAGAATAATCGATATATCAGTTGATGAATTTGAAAGAATAATCCAGTTAGAGATAGAATCTTTAACTGAATTAGGTGATCTTCAAAAGAAAAAGTTAATTATTGAGATAATGGGAAAACATAGCAACATAATATTATTAAATCATGAAAATAAAATACTAGATAGCATAAAACATATAGATAATGAGACTAGTAAAGTCAGGGAAATTATGCCTGCAAGGACGTATGTTTTACCCCCAAAACAGAATAAGTTATCCCCATTAGAGTTATCAGTTGATAGCTTATTAAATGAAATGAGAGAAAATACAATTGGTAAATATTTACTAGATAATATAAAAGGATTTAGCCCATATTTGATAAAGAATATATGTAATGCGAGTGGAATATCATATGAGGATAAAGTTTATGATGTAAAAGGGATAGCTTTTTATTTAAAATTAGCGATTGAGAAAATACGGAACAATGAATTTAGTCCATATATAGAATATAAAGATGGGTATCCGTTTGATTTTCATTGTATAGATTTAGGTCAAGATGGATTACATAAAGTAGATTCTATAAATGAGTGTATAGATTTATATTATGAGTATAAGGATAGAATAAACGCAATAAATAGTAGAAAGGCCAATATATTAAAGGTTGTTAATACAAATATAAACCGTTGTAAGAAGAAGATAGATTTGCAAAAGAAAGAATTAGAAGAAGCATCTAATAAGGATATATTAAAGCTTTATGGAGAATTACTAATAGCTAATGTATATAGGATACCAAAAGATAGTTCAAGTATTGTTTTGCAAAATTTTTATTCTAATTATGAGGACGTTGAAATAGCGCTTAATCCTAAGATTACACCGCAAGAAAATGCACAAAGGTATTTTAAAAAGTATCAAAAAGCTAAGGTTACATTTAGTGTAAAAAAAGAAGAGCTAAAAAAATCAGAAGATGAGTATAAGTATTTAGACGGAGTTTTTCATATTTTAGAAAGTTGTGATGATTTAGATGAGTTAGATGAGATAAAGCAGGAATTAGTAGATGAAGGTTATATAACATCTACCTATTCAAAATATAAGAAGAAAAATAATAAGAGTATCTCAAAGCCTAGAAAATATGTTACAGAAGACGGATTTGTTATTGTAGTAGGAAAGAACAATACACAAAACGATATGTTAACGTTAAGATGGGCTGATTCTCGTGATATATGGTTGCATGCAAAAAACATACCAGGTTCTCATGTTATAATAAGGAAAGAGAATAAGGATATACCTAATGAAATAATAAAAAAGGCAGCAAGTCTCGCAGCATATTTTAGTAAGGCTAGGGACTCATCATTAGTTGCAGTAGATTATACCGATGTGAAGAATATAAAAAAACCAAAGGGCGCAAAACCAGGAATGGTTGTATACTATAATAATAAGACAGTATATGTAAAGCCTAGTATTAGTATTTAATATTTTAAAAATTTTGACTATCCCTACCAAAAATTTAGGTAAATTTACTGTGACATCCTCCCCCACCTACACCTCAAATTTTTGTCATAAAATTCTCGGTGTGGAGGTGGGGGCTTCCTTTTGCACTTACTCATG
>JBGUYI010000117.1:0-3858 GCA_045118635.1 Acetivibrionales bacterium | reverse complement strand
CGTGGATGCACACGGATTTGAATGGTAAGTTGTACCCTGCCGGGCACACAAATCCGGCGCAGCAATACTCGCAAGCTCGTATTGACTCATCTGGATCTATAAATGATATATATTCACCTCTTGCAATTTCAATCCCTACATTTCTAGCATTTGAAATTCCTTGATTTTCTTGGTGTATAACAATAATCCTATCATCATTTTTAGCATATCTATCTAAAATTTCTCCACATTTGTCAGTTGTTCCATCATCTATACAAATTATCTCAATTTCTTTCAATGTTTGATGAATTAAACTATTCACACATTCATCAATCCAAGGTTCTACTTGATACACTGGCACTATTACAGAAACCTTTATTTTTGTTTCTGAAGCTTCACACTCCTTGCTAAAAAAACACATAAATACTATAAGTATATTTAAGGATACTAACAATTTTTTTGCATTATTTTCAAAAGAAAACATAAATTCTCCTCCTTTTTTTGCTATATCCTACATAGTTATCATCAACTAAAAATTACTTTTTGTCAATATTTTTTAATTACCTAAAAAAATCGAAATTATCCATTGACTTTACTTATAATAAACGATATATTTTAGTTGAATTTTGTAAAAAAAAGACTAAAAAAGGAGTTTTTCAATGATACAATCTAAAAAAATCTTAAAAACTAGTTTACTATGTTTTATGTTCTTAATAATTTACATCTTTTCAAAAGATGTATTGTGTTTTAATGACAGCTATAGCCTTAAAGACAATATCAATTCTGTTCATATTGTTTCTTGTGCAAAAATAGGTAATATGGGAGATCTTCTTATGCACTCTCCTTTGATAACAGCCTATTATGATAAAAATTCAAACTCTCACAATTTTGAGAATATTTTTTCGTATATGTCACCATATATAAAAAATGTCGATTATTCTGTAATAAACATGGAAGGAACTCTATCCTCAAAAAACTTTTCTGGTTATCCTTGTTTTAGATGTCCTGAATGTATAATTGACCATTGTGGTTTTGACATGTTTTTAACCGCTAATAATCACTCATATGATGCAAGATCATCAGGTTTTCACCATACTTCTGAAACACTAAAAAATAAAAATGTTGATTTTATTGGCACAAGGCTAAATGAAGATAACAAAAAATATATAGTAAAAGAAATAAATGGCATAAAATTAGGTATGATCAACTATACTTATGGCACAATAAATAAAGATGGTACTGTAAGTGTTAATGGGATACCTTGTAATGCATCTGACAGTAAACTTCTTAACGTTTTCGATTATAATTTTTTAGATACTTTTTTTGATGAGCAAGAAACTTTAATAGCTAATATGAAAAAAGATGGTGCAGATAAAATAATATATTACATGCACTGGGGAAACGAATATCAATTAAAAGAAAATAGCTTACAAAGAAAAATTGCTCAAAAATTATGTGATTTAGGAGTTGATGTAATAATAGGCGGGCACCCACATGTTGTACAACCTATGGATTTGTTGCATTCTAAAATTTCTGGCAAAGATACAATTTGCATTTACTCTACTGGTAATGCAATTTCTAATCAACGCCGAAATTTGATGAATTTAAAAACTGGTCACACTGAAGATGGCGTGTTCTTTACACTATCCTTTACGAAATATAGTGATGGCAATGTTCTTTTATCGGATGTTGAAATTTTACCGACATGGGTTAATTTATATACTACCGACAATGGTAAAAAGAATTATCAGATTTTGCCTCTAGATAAAGAAAAAGATTGGACAACCTGTTTTGGTCTTTCACCAAATTTATTAGATCATGCAGAAAAATCCTACGAAAGAACAATGGCTATATTAGGAAGTGGATTTAAAAAAGCAAAAAACTTTATTCGCGAAAACTTAATCAATTCTTATCCCAACATATATACTTCCATTTGATTTTGGGAAATTTCCCAAAATCATTTGTCATATTGGAAGTTATCCATTCCCTTCTTTAACCATTTTATATGCACTATAAGCATCTATGACTCCAGATCCAATATCATATGTGATATGTTCTGATATATCAACTTTTTTAGCAGAATTTTTTATTATTTTTTCTATTTCTTCTGGTGACTTATTAGGAGATTCTCCCCAAACAAGTGCTATTGTACCTGAAACAAATGCACAAGCCATAGATGTACCAGATCTATATTCATATCCACCATCCTTACTTGTGCTATAAATATCAAGTCCTGGTGCTGCTATATCTATATACTTACCAAAATTAGAAAAATTACATAACTTATCATTATTATCCACAGCTGTTACTGCTATAACTCCTTCAAATGCAGCTGGATAAGTCGGTCTATGACTCCCTTTATTTCCTGCTGCTGCAACTATTATACAACCTTTTTTTGTTGCATATTCAACCGCTTCTCTCAAATAATTGTCATAATTTGTACCACCTAAGCTTAAATTTATTATTTTAGCTCCATTATCACATGCCCATTTTATACCTATTGCAATATCTGAACTATATCCATTCCCATATTCATCTAATACTTTAACTGGTAATATTTTTGAATTACCAGAAACACCCGCTATTCCTGTTTCATTGTTTGTAAGAGCTGCTGCTATTCCTGCTATATGAGTTCCATGGCCACACTCATCTTCAACATCTGTTGTTCCATCTATTACATTATATCCTTTTAATATATTTTCTTTTAAATCCGAATGTTCTACATTAACACCTGTATCCACTACGGCTATAATTGGAGTTTCATTCCCCGTAGTCAAATCCCAAACTTTGTGTACATTTATTTTATTTAATCCCCACTCATAAGCCAAATATGGATCATTTGTAACATATTTCATACTGTATTTATAATTAGGTTGTGCATATTCTATATCTGGATCATTATTACATTTCTCTAGTACTTCTTCCATCGCACCATCATCTATATAATAATAAGAATGATTTTCATCTATACACTCTATTTCCTTTGCTGTATCCGTAAAAAAAGCCGCATTATGAGCCTTTAACCCACCATTTTTGTACTTTACTATTATCTCTCCCTCTCGATAATTTGAAATATCACTTGCACACAATTTAACTCCTCCATTAGCTACAACCAACGCAATCACACTAATAAGAAAAAATGCTTTCTTTTTCATTGAACTGTAAATAGACATAATCACATCTCCCCTTTTCACTTAATCTATATAATTCAGTCCTCCACTTTAACGTTTATATGATAAGTGGCGGGCATAAATCCAATTCAGTGGGAGTTTACGCTCCGACTAAATTATACACTCAAGCTTTGATGTACACGGATTTGTATACGTAATTCAATTGAAGATGTCACCTGTCTCTAAGCTTTTTCGCTATCGGCAGTGGGTACATAATTTTAATGAAAATGATAAATAAAGCTCCGACTGAATCATAACATTCTGCATTGGCTTTATTGCTAATACTTCACAAATCCGGCTTGTAAGACCTATAAGCGAGGCTTGACTTAATATTTTTTATACACGCATTGAATACATTGCAGTAATCTATATTAATATATTCCACATATATAAAAAAAAATCCTCTATTTTTTTATAATTAAAATAAGAAAATAATTTTTTTATTCAAAAAATAGCCAACACATCCTGCTATATTATTCACATAGCAAGATATATTGGCTTTATCATAATTCTCTTAACTAAAATTCTAATAAACCTGTTTTTTCATCAATAAGAACTGAATACTCATCTTTTAATATTTTCATATATTCATATTCTTCATTTTTATCAACAACTAAGACTACGTGACATCCTCCCCCACCTACACCTCAAATTTTTGTCATAAAATTCTCGGTGTGGAGGTGGGGGCTTCCTTTTGCACTTACTCATG
>JBGUYI010000116.1:0-14173 GCA_045118635.1 Acetivibrionales bacterium | reverse complement strand
AGATGAATACTTGGAGATAACTCCAAAACATCTAAGAATAAGAAAGATTATTCTTGACGAAGTACAACGTAAGCGCGCCAACCAAGCCAAACAAGCAATGAGTGAATAAAACAGAACAATACAAGCGTTTTTCTAATAAAGAACAAGAAAGTTTTGAAAACGCTTGTATTATTTAATTACTAATACATTAAAAGCACAAAATACTCATCAACTTTGTATTAAACATAACAAATAACAACAACTTTAAACGGGAAAATTTTTAATTTTTCTCGTTTTTTCTTATATATTTTTTTTTAATTTTATAAATTTGCAAGCATCAAACAATTATTAATATTCCATCGCTTAATATCATGACAGAAGCAAAATACATAAAGACTCTTAGAATAGATTTTGATTGTGTAATAAAGAATAACGAAATACCTTTCTTTAGAGGTGCTGTATTGGAGAGTATGGAGCAAAAAGGAAATATTCTTTTTCATAATCATATTGATAATAATCTTTTCCGTTATTCTTACCCTTTGATACAATACAAACGAATACACCAAAGAGCTTCCATTGTTGCTATTGATAAAGGGGTAGAAATTATAGGACAATTTCTACAAAATAATTTTCACAAACTAACAATAGGAAGATACGAAAAAGAATTCAATATATATAACATTATACCAAACAGAATACTTATACAATTGTGGAAGAATGAGTTTGATTATAGAATTAGACGGTGGTCGCCACTTAATTCAAAAAACTATCAGAAATATAAAGATGCGAGAAGTTTGATAGATAAAATACATTTATTAGAAGTAATATTGAAAGGAAATTTATTATCAATGTGCAAAGGGTTAGACATACATATTGTTGAGGAATTAAAGGTAAAAATAACTAAAGTTTCGGAGCCTTTCCTTGTCAGTAATAAAGATATAAAAATGATGGCTTTTGATATAGAATTTTCTTCCAATCTTTCTATTCCTAATTATATAGGCATAGGAAAAAATGCAAGTATAGGCTACGGAATTATAACTATGAATAATAAAAAACAAGAAACAATATGAGTAAAAAACTATTTGTTGGCGGTGATTTATCAGGAATACAATCTTTCCTATATAATATTTCCTCTAAAAAAGCAGCTCTTTCTCTTAGAGGACGTTCTCGTTACATAAATGATTATATGAATGAGGTCTATGAAGAATTGATTATTAGAGTAATAAACGAAAGAAGAATTTATAACTCAGGTGGAAAATTTTATTTTATCACTGATGATAATTCAGACAATAGAAGAATCATTAAAGACTTTGCTTTAGAAAAAAATAGAGAATTGTGGCAAGAACATTTTGGAGGTTTGTCAATAAATATCGCCTTTGTAACCTTTGAACAAACGAGCAAAGATGGTAATAGAGAAGAAATATCTAAATGTTTTAGACAAATTACCCAAAAGTTTGCATCGTTGAAACAAAAGAAATTTCAAAATCTGTTCATGAATGATTATGATAAATTCTTTGAAGTGCAACAAGTATCTGAAAATGCTAAAGTGTGCGATATTACAGGAATAGAAAGCGAAGGATTAGTATCTGTGGAAGATTTAAAAGTCTTGCCTTCCGTTAAAAAGCAGATAGAAAAAGGGATTGAGTTAAAAAATAAGAACCATTTGTATATGGATTTTTCTGACTATTGTAAAAATTCTTATCTTGGAGTGCTCAGAATGGACGTTGATGGTTTGGGAAAACGTTTTGCAAATGGATTTGATAATTGGGAAGAATATAGTAATTTTTCTAATCATTTGACAGAGTTTTTTGATAGAGAAAATTTAACAAATAAGGATTATTTCTCCAAAGAATATATTGATATTATTTATTCTGGAGGTGATGATATTTTTGCAGTAGGTAGATGGGACAAGTTAATTGACTTTGCTTATAATATTCACTTAGATGTAGAAAAAGAATTTAAAGAAGAAAACATTCATATTTCTGGTGGTATTGCAATAGTAAATCCAAAGTTCCCTATCTCTAAGGCAGCGGAATTATCTGGTAAAGCAGAAGAAAAATCAAAAAGTTATTCTAATGCAGGAAAAGAAAAGAATGCTTTTACAATGTTTGATGAAACTCTTTCTTGGACAGAGGAATTTGATATAGTAAAAGAATATAAAGACAAATTCCTTAACCTAATAGAAAAGCATTCTATGTCAAAATCTATTCTACATAAGATAATGTACTATTATGAAATAATAAAAGAAAATAATATAAACAGAAAAGAAGATTTTTCTTATTTGTGGCATTCGGCATACTATCTTACAAGATTTATGGATAGATATGATAAAAATGAAGAAGTAAAACAATTTGTTAAAGCTCTTAGAGATAATATACTTACAAAAAAAGAAAACTTTAAACTTTTAGCAATTGCTTCACGTTGGGCAGAACTTATTTTAAAAGATAAAGAAAAACAAAATAATAACAAATAAAAATAAAATAGAATATGGAAAAATATCCAAACCAAAAATTAGAAGGAAAATGGGTGCATCAACCTATAACACAAGAGATTGTTTCTTGGTGTGAAAGTTTTGGAAAATATTTAGCTACAAAAAAAACAACTAACGCACAAGGGAGAACATATACTACTACAAAAGCAATGACTACTTCTCAATTGAGACGTTTTTTCGGTGAGGTAAAAAGAATAGAGATGCAAGAAGAATATAATGCGTCAGAAGTTGCTATGCTTAATCCTCTTTTGGCTTATGCTGTTGGCAGAGATAGTGATGAGACAAAAATCGGAGACTTTCAAAGAGAAATGTCTAAAGCTATCAGCGAAATAAAAAATAAAGAAGATTTTAAAAATTTTGTAAATATTTTTGAATCAATAGTTGCTTATCATAAATATCATGGAGGAAAATAAAAATGGAAAAACTAATAAAAAAAATAAGAATAGAATACAACATAGAAGTATTAACTGGTCTCCATATTGGAGGTAATAGTGACAACGTGGAAATAGGAGGAATAGACAATCCTGTGATAAAACTTTCAGATGGCAAACCATATATTCCTGGTTCTTCTTTAAAAGGAAAAATGCGTTGTCTTTTGGAACAACAAGCAGGTGCAAAGTTAGGTGAAAATTTAGAGATAAATAATTTATTTGGTTTTGCAAAAGAGAAAAATAGTATATCTTCTAAGATTATTTTCCGTGATGCTCAAATGACAGAGAAAAGCATTAATAGATTAAAAAAATCAGAATATCTTCCTATGCCTTATACTGAAAACAAATCAGAGAATTCTATTGACAGAGTAACTGGTAAAGCAAATAATCCTCGTCAAACAGAAAGAGTGCCAGCGGGTGTAGTTTTTCAAGGAGAAATCATCATAAATATTTGGGACGATGGAAATGAACAAGCCTTTTTAAATATGTTGGAAGATGGAAAAAATCTTTTGGAAAATGATTACTTAGGTGGTAGCGGTTCCAGAGGCTATGGACAAGTAAAATTTTCTAAATGGGAAAAGACTGAGTTATCAGAACAAAATAATTGGACATCTAATTAAAAAAATTATGACTGAGTTAAAAGTTTATAAATTGCATTTTACATCTCCTTTACACATTGCAAATACAAGAAGTGATTACTCTATAAGCAACCAAACTATTGCTTCTGATACAATGTATGCAGCAATCACTTCTTGTCTTGCGAAGTTAGGTAAAGAGATACCAAATAATGGAGATTTAGGTTTTACTATTTCCTCCTTATTTCCATACTACCAAGAAAAGAAAGAGGAAAAACCTTTGTATTTTTTTCCGAAGCCAATGCAAAGCAAATTGCCTGTTTTAGATATAGAAAACAACAAAAAAATAAAAAAAATCCGTTGGGTAGATACTGAGTATTTTTCACAAATGCTTTTTGGTAAAGATATTGAAAAGGAAAATCCCAATTTTATTGAAAATATACAAGGAGATTATCTTTGCAAAACAAAATTCAATAACAAATTTATTTCATCAAAAGTCTCTCAACGCATACGTTTAAAGGACCGTTATATGGAAAGCGAAGCTGAACCTTATTGGGTAGATAGAGTATTCTTTAAGGATTATAGTGGATTATTCTTTATTGTTGAGGGAAATACAAGTTTATTAGATAAGGCTTTACCTCTACTTGCTATTGAAGGGATAGGCTCAGATAGAAATATTGGCAATGGATTTTTTAAGATTGAAAAAGATACTATATATTTAGATATTCCTCAAAAGGCTGATTATTGTGTAACACTCTCAGTATTTTTTCCAGAGAATAAAGATTCTTTATCTTTAATGATAAATGATGAAAATGCTGCATACGAAATTCAAAGACGAGGAGGTTGGATTACTACTGCACCATATCAAAATCTTAGAAAAAATTTTATCTATGCTTTTAAAGAAGGTGCAGTATTAAGAAACGAAACTTCTTCTATGAAAACAATAGGAAGAATAGTAGATTTACAACCAAAATGGAATGATAAATTACACAATATTTGGCGTTGCGGATATAGTTTGGTTTTACCTATAAAATTGTAATCATTATGACTAATGAAATAATTAAAACAGAAAGAAAGAAGATAAAACTTCAAACACTTACTCCTATTCATATCGGTTCAGGAGAAGTGTTAAAAGAAAATTTTGATTATATAAAAATAAAAGATGGAGATTGTTTTTATTTAACCATAATAAACCATAAATCTGTGGCAAATATTTTACAACAAAAAGATAAATTTCTTTTTAATAAATATATTTCTTGTTTGCAGAGTGGAGAAAGTATAAAAGACTTTATTAAAACACATCTAAAAAATTATAACATAGAGAAATATATTAAAAGGTATATTTATTTTGATGAAAAACAAAAAGATATAGCCAAAGATTTAAGAGAACAGATGTATGATGGTTTTGGTAATCCTTATATTCCAGGTTCTTCCATAAAAGGTGCTATTCGTACTGTTATTCTTTCTTATCTACTGAAAGAGGATAACAAGTTCAATTCAAAACCTGATACATTATTTAAAAAAGAACACAAAGAAAGAAACAAAAAACTTGAATACAATCTTATGCATTCATTACAAGTTTCTGACGCATATTTTGAACAAGGATCAACTGATGCTTTAAATATGATAAATCTAAATATTAGAAATCAAAATTCTTTTCACGATACAAAAGCCAAACAACTTGTAGAGGCTATAACAGTAGGAGAAGAATCTTCTTTTGTAATGAGTATTAACAATGTAAAATATTTTCCTTTTCCTATTGAAAGTATTAAAGAATTGTTTGCTTTAATAAATCAACATACTAAACGAATCTTAAAAAATGAAATAGATTTTTGGGAAAATTATTTAGATGAAGATAAGATTGTACAAGACTATTCAGATACTTGTAAAAATATCTTAGCGAAATTTAAATCTATAGATGAAAATTCTTGTATTCTTAGAGTTGGACACGCAAATGGTTGGAAGTTTATAACAGGCGATTGGGCTATGGATTTATTGCATTCACAACAAGAACGTAATGAAGAGATAATAGATAAAGCCAGATATAAAAATCAACAAAAGTATGAGAATTATCCTTTTCCAAAATCTCGTAGAATAAACATTACTAACGATAAGGTAAATCTTTTAGGTTTTGTAAAACTAACAATTGAGGAATAAAAAATGAAAATACATATATCCCTTGTAGGCAGGGAAACTGCACCAGTGTATTTGGGGATAATAGAAGCAGTCCCTGATTTAGTAATTCTTATACATTCCTCCGACACAGAGAAAGAAACAGAAAGAATTAAAGTAGAACTACCTAATCTTAATATTCAAAAGAGAAAATTTGATCCTATGGATTTGACTAAAATATTTTCTGATATTGACAAACTAAAACAGCAACTGAGTGCAGATGATACTATTTCTTTGAATCTTATAGGAGGAACAAAATTTTGGTCTTTAGCTTTTTATTCTGCTTTCAATGGAATGAAAAATGTCTCCATCAATCTCGTGGATCAGCAAAATAATATATGGGATTTCAAAACACTAACTTCTAAACAACTTGAATTTGATATTGAAAGAAACTTTAGATTATATGGTAATCCACTTACAAAATACTTCCCTTTTGTTGATTTTATAGAAGAAGATTTTGAAGTTGCAAAAAAGATAGAAAGTATTAGAAAAATAAATTTTGATGATTTTACAAAACTTACAGCATTAAGCAAAGCTCAAGAAAATGATTTAAGAAGCAAAGAAATGGGGGAATTTTCATTGCCAAGTGGTTCTAAAATAGAATGGTTTAAACCTGATTACGCTATTGTATATTTATCAAAAAAAGGTAAAATAATAGAAAATGAATTAAAAAGCCCATTTGCCACAAATATTTTATTTAATTCTCATTGGTTTGAAGTAAAAGTTGCAAGACTCTTAACTAAATTTTATGATGCTAAGAGTATATATATTAATTGTAAATTTCCTGCACAAAATAATTCAGATAAAAATGAAGTAGATATTGTTATAAATACGGGTACAAAACCTCTTTTTGTTGAATGCAAAACACAAATTAAAAATACAACAGATATAGATAAATTCAATACAGTTGTAAGAAACTATGGTGGAAAAGGAGCAAAAGCATTATTTGTAACAGATGCAAAGATGACAACACAGGCAATAGAAAAATGTGAAGAATCCAATATTGCACACATTTCCTTACAACATTATAAAAACGAAAATGATTTAAAACAACTTTTATCAAGTTTTATAGGTAAAACAAATAAATAATATAATATTATGAAAACAATAGTAAATATAGTTTCAGCACAAACTCTTCCAAATTATCTTTTTGTAAAAGAAATGTATAATGAAGTGAATAAAATTATATGGATAGCAACTCCAAAGGTTGATATTGAATATGAGTGCTTAATAAAAAGTATTCCAAATATTAATCATGAAAAAATATATATAGAAAAAGAATATCAAGAAAATTCTAATTATATAGAAAAACTATTATTAAACAATATTACAGAAGAAGAATGTTTTTTGATAAACTTAACGGGAGGAACTAAATTAATTTCGCTTTCTGTTTATAATTTCTTCAAAAAGCAGTATGAAAAACAATCCAAATTTTATTATATATCTATTGACAAAAAAAACACTATTATCAATATAGATTCACAAGAAGAAATATCTATAAAGTATAGAGTTTCTATTGATGAATACTTTAAACTATATAATTTAAGAAAAAAAGAAGAAACAGCAGAGCCTTATCTTTCTTTCAATGAAGCAAAATATATGTATTCATTATTAGATAAAAACATATATAAAAAAGAAGAAATTTCAACGCTTCGCGAAGGATATTTTAAAGGAAAGAAAAAATATAAAGATGATTTAAAACCAACGTATATAAATGATTTGAAAGATACTACTATAAAAAATTTTATAATAGAAAATAAATTTCCAACAAAAGAAAAAGATAAAATATCAAAATATGATGTAAAATATATTGTTGGCGGTTGGTTAGAAGATTTAATATATTACATAACAAAAGAAAATGAAAAACCTAACAATATATTAGTAGGTTTTCATATATACAAAGGAGATAATGAACAAAGCAGTCAAGAATTAGATGTTGTTTATACAAAAGACAATGTTCTCTATATTAGAGAGTGTAAAACAAGTTTTGAAACAGAAAAAATATTTAATGAAATTATATACAAAGCAGCAGCTATAAAAACATTATTTGGTATTTCAATGAAGAGTTCTATTTATTGTTGCAGAGAAAAATTAGATGAAGATGAAAAAAACGAAAGAAAAATAGAAAAAATGAATGAAACTCTTCAAAAGATGGGTATTACTTATTTTGGAAAAACAGACATAGACAATGAACTTAGTAAACTTAACTAATCATCCTTATAATCTTTGGGAGGAAGAACAAAAACACGAGGCAAAACTTTTATACAACGAAGTTTTAGATTATCCTTTTCCTAATGTAGAACCATCTTTTACAGAGGAACAAATTTCTTTTTTAGCAGAGAATACTTATAATAATGTGATAAATAAATTTGGGAAAAATATAACAATTCATCTTATGGGAGAATTTACTCTTTGTTTCTCTTTATTAAAAAAGTTTCAAAAAGAAAATATTTCTTGTGTAGCCTCTTGTACAGAAAGAGATGTGGTTTTAAACAACAGCGGAGAAAAAGTGGTAAGATTCAAATTCAAAAAATTTAGACGCTATGAGTAATCTAAAAAATATTAAATTGACAGAAAGTCAAGAAAGAGTTTTCAATAAAATTAAAGACTTTGTTAATAGCAAAGATAGAATTTTTATACTAAAAGGTTATGCAGGAACTGGTAAAACGACTTTAATGAAATTTCTTGTAGAGTATTTAAAAGAAAATGAAAAAAATTTTGAGCTCTTGTCTCCTACTGGTAGGGCAAGCAAAATACTTGCTAATTATACCAATTGTTCAGCTTCTACTATTCATAGTATGATATATTGTTACAAGTCTTTTAATAGAGATATAGACGATATAAATGATTTATATTCTCCTATGAATCGTAATAGCAATCAACTATATCTGATATTTGAGCCTGTAACCTATGAAATAATTATTAGGAGGCAACAAGAGGAAGCAAAAAAATTAGGAAAAAAAATAAAAGAATACAATGGTAAAGTATATATTATAGACGAGTCTTCTATGATTTCTGACAATCCAACAAAGCAAATTATACAGGCAAAATTCGGAAGCGGACGTTTATTATATGAATTATTAAACTACGACACCCATAAAAACTCAAAATTTATTTTCGTTGGAGATCCTGCCCAGTTACCTCCTGTTAAAGACTATTTTTCTCCTGCATTAGATAAAGATTATATTAGAAAAACATTTTCTTATTCTGTTCAAGAGGACAATCTAACTGAAATTATGAGACAGCAAGATACTAATACAATAATACAAGCTGCTTCAAATATTAGAAAACTTTGGGAAAATGCTCCTGAAGAAAAAGTATCATATCTACCTTATAAAGTTTGGGGAATATTGGATATTAGAAAATACAAAGATGTTCACATTTTGCCTAATATTGACAATTTGAAAGAACATTATCATAACGATATAAAACAATTTGGTTACAATCATTCTATTTTTATTTGTCGTTCCAATTCCGCTTGCAAACAAATATCAGACCAAATAAGAAAGGAATTAGGTTTTACAGATATATTAAACAAAGGCGATATTCTTATGGTTTGTCAAAACCAACATACAACGGGATTAATGAACGGCGATATGATTGAAGTGGTCAATGTTTTAGAAACTACTATTAGAACTCCTTATAATAGATATCGCACCCCCTTAACTTTTACAAGAATAAAAGTTAAAGAACTTTTTACTAAAAAAGAATATACGACTCTTCTTATAAATGAAACTATTAGTTCTGAGAACAATAATCTTGATAAAACTCAACAAACATCTCTTTTCATTGATTTTATTGCAAGAATGAAAACTAAAAATATAACACAAAAGAAAAACCAAGAAGAATTTAATTATGCAATGCGAAAAGATCCTTATTTGAATGCTTTGCGTTGTTCATACGGCTATGCTGTTACTTGTCATAAAGCACAAGGAGGCGAATGGAAAAATGTTTATATACAAATCCCTCGTAATTTTACTCTTAATCCAACTAAAGAAGTATATCAATGGTTATATACTGCCGTTACTCGTGCAAAAGAAAAAGTTTTCTTTGTAGATGATTTTTATTTCAAATGATTTCAAAAATAAAATAAACTTTCTTTTTATGGAACTTGTAATCAATACTTTTGGAACATCTATCAATAGAGATAATTCTTCTTTTGTTATTTCCAATAAGGAAGGCAAGCAAAGTATTCCTTCAGATTATGTTTCATCTATTCAGATTGGAAAAGGAGTTCTTATAACCTCTGATGCTATAATGCTCGCATTAGAAAAAGAAATAGAAATATTTTTTAATGACAAATCGGGCTCTCCTATTGGTAGAGTGTGGAGCAACAAATATGGCTCAATCGCTACAATACGCAAAGGGCAACTAAATTTTACTTTTTCCACCGAAGCATTGCAATGGATAAAAGATATTATCTGTATAAAAATAGAAAATCAGCAAGCACTACTTCTTCTTATGCAAGTGGAAGATGATAAAATTCAACAACGCAATACTCAAAAAGCTATCTCCCGTTTGGAAGACTACAAAACAAAAATATATCACTTAGATGGAGTGATTGTTTCAGATGTTGCTCATTCTCTAAGAGGCTGGGAAGGAGTTGCTAGTAAAATATATTTTGAATGTCTTAATTCTGTCTTACCAAAAGAACTTAGATTTGAAAAGCGTAGTCAAAAACCAGCAATGGATATTGTTAATGCTTTTCTTAACTACGGTTATGGTATTCTATATGGAAAAGTAGAAAGTGCATTAATCAAAGCAGGAATAGATCCTTATGTAGGAGTTTTACATAGAGATGACTACAATCGTCCTGTTTTAGTTTATGATGTTATAGAATTATATAGAGTTTGGGTAGATTATGTTGTTTATAGTATTGCTTGTCAAGAGGTAATAACAGATGAATATTACTCCGTAAGAGAAGATGGTTCTTTTTGGTTAGAAAATTTGGGCAGAAGAGTATTAATACAATCTCTTAACGACTACTTAGAAGATATTGTAGAAATAGACGGTTTGCAACGTTCTCGCATTACCCAAATACAACTGTATGCTCAGCGTTTGGCACAAAAATTAAAAGATTTTAAATAAAATCCATTTATATGTTACTTGCAGGAAAAAATATACAATCTTCATCTGATAAACTCATAAAGGTGAGTTTGGATTATCTTTATCACAGTATAAGACATCCAAAACCTAAAATTGCATCTAAAATCAAGCAACTTCGTATAATTTATTCTTTAGATAAAAAACGCTATGCTTTCTTAAAAAAGCAATTACCTTATATTGTTTGTGGACAATTCAATCCTCCTTTTCGCCGTTCGGAAAACTTTGTATATATAAAACATTTTATTATAGACCTTGACCATCTAAAAGAAAAACAAGTAGATATTCCTCAACTTAAACAAAGATTACAAGAAGATAAAAGGCTTGTTTTGTGTTTTATTTCTCCAAGTGAAGATGGTCTAAAACTTCTTTTCAGCCTCAAAGAACGTTGCATGGATTCTGGTATTTATTCCCTATTTTATAATAAATTTGTACAATCTTTATCTCTTCAATACGGTTTGGAACAAATTGTAGATAAAATTACAAAAGACGTTTCTCGTGCTTGTTTTATTAGTATGGATGAAAATTGTTATTATAATCCCGAAGCAGAAAGTGTAGATATTAATGATTATTTAAATTTAGAAGATACATTCTCTTTATTAGAGGAAAGTCATTTAATGAATAAACAACATGAGAAAATAAGTAAAGAATTTTCAGTAAAGGATCCAGACGATAAAACTCTTGAAGAAATAAAAGTCATTCTTGGGACAAAATCCATAACTAAGAAAAAAGAAAAACTTATCTTTGTCCCAGAACAATTAAATGAAATAATAGAGGACCTTAAAATTTTTATTGAGAACAAGGGAATACTTGTTTATGAAATACTGAATATTCAATATGCAAAAAAAATACGATGCAAACTTGGAAAGAAAACTGCAGAAATCAATCTTTTCTATGGTAAGAAGGGATTTTCTGTTGTCCAATCTCCGTCTTGTGGAACTTCTGAAGAATTAAATAATGTAGTTTCAAAACTTATTGAATTATATTTAGAGGAAAATATTTTAAAATAAATTATGCCACGAAAAAAATACACAAATCTACCTTTTAAAGAAGCAATGAGTATTTTAAAACAATCTACTCTGAATAATTCTAAACCTCTTAAAGCGGGCAATCAAACTAATGAAGAATTCGAAACTTTGGCACAAAGAGTAGAAAAGATATTAGGCATAATTAATAAAGAAAAACGAAAATCTACTGATATGTTATTTTTTGTTATGTATGACATAGAAAGCGATAAAGTTAGAAACCTTATTTTTAAATATCTAAAAAAAGAGGGTTGCACAAACATACAGCGATCTATATTTTTAGGAGACACATCTGCTGAAAAGTTTAATACTATCAAAGAAAATCTTCGTCAGGTACAAGAGTGTTACGATAATGAAGATAGTATTATTATTGTACCTGTATCTACAGATTATTTAAAATCTATGAAAGTTATAGGTAAACAAATAGATTTAGATATTGTCCTAAAAAAGCAAAATACCTTATTCTTTTGAGAAAAAGAATAATAGGGAAAATCTTAGTTCTTTGACAATAAAGGAGAAAAATAAATAAAACTACTATAGTATGAGAAAAAAAATTTATTTTTATTTCTATTCTTTAGTTTTTTATTAACTTTGCAACCAATAGTTAAATGTACTTTTTTCTTTTAAATTTAAAAGATTATGCATTTATCTACACTAAAGTTATTTGATAATAAGTATTTTATAAATTTTACTCTCAAAGAGTATATTCCATTAAAACAAGGATTAAGACGTAATATCTCCAGCTTTTTCAGTTGAGATCTTTGTTCTCAAAGAGTATATTCCATTAAAACAAGGATTAAGACAAATTTGGAACAAGTGGCAAATCTCTGCCATTAATGCTCAAAGAGTATATTCCATTAAAACAAGGATTAAGACTTTTTTCAATTGTTGTTTTCATCGTTGTTTATATTCTCAAAGAGTATATTCCATTAAAACAAGGATTAAGACCTTCGACTTTTTCGTTAGCCTTCATCTCTAACGACTCAAAGAGTATATTCCATTAAAACAAGGATTAAGACCCCATCGGTGTTTAATGTTTATAATATCTATTATATACTCAAAGAGTATATTCCATTAAAACAAGGATTAAGACAGGGATTTTCTTATCTCTATCAGGAAAAGCAGCATTCTCAAAGAGTATATTCCATTAAAACAAGGATTAAGACTAAGAAATAACACCTTCGACTGTTTCGTCTGCTCGCACTCAAAGAGTATATTCCATTAAAACAAGGATTAAGACAGCCAGTCTATTGCACGTCTGCAATAATCCTCCCACGCTCAAAGAGTATATTCCATTAAAACAAGGATTAAGACTATGTCTGCAGGGAAGTTTTTAATCATCTGCAAACTCTCAAAGAGTATATTCCATTAAAACAAGGATTAAGACTTCTGGCCGAGTTGGGACAAGCTCTGGATTTTTCCTCTCAAAGAGTATATTCCATTAAAACAAGGATTAAGACACTTTTGTTGGTCTGCCATGGGCGGCAATTAAGTCGCTCAAAGAGTATATTCCATTAAAACAAGGATTAAGACCCTGCAAGAGATAAACTACCAAACTCGGCGTTCTGGCTCAAAGAGTATATTCCATTAAAACAAGGATTAAGACTTTCCCCCCACCAGCCAGGTACTCAAAGAGTATATTCCATTAAAACAAGGATTAAGACTTTAACTGCTACAACTGTCGCATTTTTTTCAATAATCTCAAAGAGTATATTCCATTAAAACAAGGATTAAGACTTTGCTGAAGGGGATTCTTGTCAAATCTTCAAACTGCTCAAAGAGTATATTCCATTAAAACAAGGATTAAGACAATATGCATAGTATAATAAATGTATTTTCCATATTACTCAAAGAGTATATTCCATTAAAACAAGGATTAAGACGGTGCTGACTAGACACCTACATTACCCCATTATCCTCTCAAAGAGTATATTCCATTAAAACAAGGATTAAGACATCTCCCACATTTTCTACTAGTACTTGGGTAGGTCTCTCAAAGAGTATATTCCATTAAAACAAGGATTAAGACCCGCGGGCGTTATCAATAGTAGATGCTACATTTTTACTCAAAGAGTATATTCCATTAAAACAAGGATTAAGACTGTTTTTTTCATTTTTTTCATTTTTTTTATATTTCTCAAAGAGTATATTCCATTAAAACAAGGATTAAGACATTTGTGCATAATTACCACTACTTCCTATTTGTGCATACTCAAAGAGTATATTCCATTAAAACAAGGATTAAGATAATAAAAAAAGGGCGATTTCTTATAAAATCGCCCTTAAATCAAATGTCGTTGTTTTTAATTGTTTGTGTGTAATTGTTTTTTTCTGTCTTTTACAGTGAAATAAATAGCACCTACTACCGCAATTAATAAAATTGCTATTAACATCATC
>JBGUYI010000115.1:0-5736 GCA_045118635.1 Acetivibrionales bacterium | reverse complement strand
GTTAATGAAGAAAATGGTAAAAGATTATTGAAAGTAGCAATAAAAAATCAGTGTGGAGATATTGTTAAGTTTTTGGTGAAAAGAGCTGATATAGATTATAAAGATGATAAAGAAGTATTAGATTTATTAGAAAAAGAACCACAAATAAAAACAATACTAGATAATTGTGAAAACCAAAAGCAAGAATTATTAAAGGATATTAATAAGAGCTTATTAAATTCACTTTTATTAAAGGATATTAATAAGAGCTTATTAAATTCACTTGGAGATCCTATAGTAGCAATGTATTTAATAGATAAAGGAGCAGAAGTAAACAAAGTAAATAAATATGAAACAACATTAACAATGGCAGCACATAGGGGACATATAGGATTAGTAAAGTATTTGGTAGAGCATGGAGCGGATGTAAACAAAGAAAACGGAAATGGATACACAGCATTAATAGAAGCAGCATGGAATGGACATATAGAAGTAGTAAAGTATTTGGTAGAAAACGGAGCAGAAGTAAACAAAGAAGGAGTATTTGGATGTACAGCATTAATGAATGCAGCAAATGGGGGAGATATAGACATAGTAAAGTATTTGGTAGAGAACGGAGCAGATGTAAACAAAGAAGAAGTAAACGAAGAAGAAAGATATGGAGACACAGTATTAACAATGGCAGCAAGGAGGGGAGATATAGACATAGTAAATTATTTGGTAGAGAAGGGAGCAGATGTAAATAAAGCAAACGAATATGGAGAAACAGCATTAATGATGGCAGCAGAGAATAGACATAAAGAAGTAGTAAATTATTTGGTAGAGAAGGGAGCAGATGTAAATAAAGCAGATGGAGATGGATACACAGCATTAGAAAAAGCAGCAGAAAATGGATACACAGACATAGTAAAGTATTTGGTAGAGAACGGAGCAGAAGTAAACAAAGCAGATGGATATGGAGAAACAGCATTAGAAAAAGCAGCATGGGAGGGGCATATAGAAGTAGTAAAGTATTTGATAGAGAGTGGAGCAGATGTAAACAAAGCAGATGGAGATGGATACACAGCATTAATGATGGCAGCAAAATATGGATATATAAAAGTAATAGAGTGTTTGGTAGAGCATGGAGCGGATGTAAACAAAGAAAACGGAAATGGAGAAACAGCATCAATGATGGCAGCAGAGAAGGGAAATATCGACGTAGTAAAGTATTTGAGAAAGCACAGAGAATATATAAATAAAGCTGGAGATATAGACGAAGAAAATAATATTCCAAGAAAAAAGATGAAAAAAAATGATATGCAAAGAGAAATTTAATTCAAAGAATATATTAAAAATGGCGTAGATAATATCTTTTTTTGGCGTTGCATTGACAAAATCAGTGTAACGCTATATTATTGACGTATAAAATAAGTTAAAAAAGCGAGGATGTAAGAATCATCATGGAATTAAGAGATTTTTATTTTGATTTACCGAATGAATTAATAGCCCAAGAGCCAATTAAAGAGAGGCAAATGTCTAGGCTTATGGTATTAGAAAAACAAAGTGGACAAGTTTCGCATAAGATATTTAAAGATATAGTAGATTATGTTGAAAGAGGAGATACATTAATATTAAATGATACAAGAGTTATACCAGCACGTCTTTTGGGCAAAAAGCAAGATACGGGTGGTAAGATAGAGTTTATTTTATTAAAAAGAATAGAGAATGACACTTGGGAGGTCATACTAAAGCCTGCGAGAAAAGCAAAATTAGGTGCGAAGTTTTCTTTTGGAGATGGGGAGCTTGTAGCCGAAGTAGTAGGAATATTAGATGATGGTAGAAGACTAGTAAAATTTGAATATGAAGGTGTTTTTGAAAGTATATTAGACAAAGTAGGTAATATGCCATTGCCACCTTATATTACAAAAAGATTAGAGGACAAAGAAAGGTATCAAACAGTGTATTCTAAACATAAGGGATCAGCAGCAGCCCCAACAGCTGGATTACACTTTACATTAGAGCTTTTAGATGATTTAAAAAATAAAGGTGTAAATATAGTGTACGTGACTTTGCATGTAGGATTAGGAACATTTAGGCCAGTTAAAGTTAATAATATAAAAGAGCATACAATGCATTCTGAATATTTTAGTATATCAAAAGAGGCATGTGATATTATAAATGATACCAAGAAAAATGGCAAAAAAATTTTTGCAGTTGGGACAACGAGTAGTAGGGTATTAGAGACTGTAGCAAATGATGATGGCATTGTAAATCCAAGAGTAGGCGAGACTAATATATTTATATATCCTGGGTATAAATTCAAAGTAGTTGATTCTCTAATAACTAATTTTCATTTACCAGAGTCAACATTACTTATGTTAGTGAGTGCTATGGCAGGTAGAGAAAATATATTGAAGGCCTATGATGAGGCTATAAAAGAGAGATACAGATTTTTTAGCTTTGGAGATGCTATGTTAATTAATTAGAAAAAGGAGAATATTATGGCAGCAGTAACATATGAATTGATAAAAGAGTGTAAGCAATCAGGAGCGAGATTAGGAAAAGTACATACACCACATGGGTCATTTGACACGCCAATATTTATGCCAGTTGGCACAGCAGCGACAGTTAAAACAATGACACCACATGAGTTAAAAGAAATAGATGCAAAAATAATATTGAGTAATACGTATCATTTATACTTAAGACCAGGTCATGAATTGATAAAAGAAGCTGGTGGATTACACAAGTTTATGAATTGGGATAGACCAATTTTAACAGATAGTGGAGGATTTCAAGTATTTAGCTTGAGTGGATTAAGAGATATAACAGAAGATGGAGTTACATTTAGGTCACATATAGATGGCTCACGACATTTTCTTTCACCAGAAAAGGCTATAGAGATACAAAATGCTTTAGGTTCAGATATAATGATGGCTTTTGATGAATGTACGCCATATCCTGCTGATTATGAGTATGCTAAAAATTCATTAGAGCGAACAATACGTTGGGCGAAACGATGCATAGAAGCTCATAAAAACCAAGAAAATCAGGCACTTTTTGGGATAATACAGGGTGGTATGTATAAAGATTTAAGGAAGTATAGTGTAGAGAAGATGACAGAACTTGATTTGCCTGGTTATTCAGTTGGAGGGCTAAGCGTTGGAGAGCCAGCTCAATTGATGTATGAGATGTTGGAATATACGGTACCGCTTATGCCAAAGTATAAGCCAAGATATTTGATGGGAGTAGGTACACCAGATTATCTAATAGAGGCAGCTATTAGAGGTATAGACATGTGTGATTGTGTTTTGCCAACAAGAATAGGAAGAAATGGGACAGTAATGACGAGTCATGGTAGGTTAGTTGTTAAAAATGCAAGCTTTGAGAAAGACTTTAGACCACTAGATGAGGAATGCGATTGTTATGTGTGCAAAAATTTTACAAGAAGTTATATAAGACATTTGTTAAAAGCTGGAGAAGTTTTGGGTATAAGATTAACAACTTGGCATAATGTATATTTTCTATTAAATCTTATGAAGAATGTTAGACAAGCTATAAAAGATGATAGATTGCTAGACTTTAGAGATGAGTTTGCTAGAAAATATGGAGATAGATATCAAAAATAAGTTAAAAATGGCACTCAAAATCAAGAGTGCTATTTGTTATTTTAGATAGCGTGATGATTCTTGACAATGAGAATACAAGTATTATAATATAGGAGTTGTAGAAAAAGTAACGGGAGGAATAAAGAAATGGGTTATGAAAATGGAAGTATATCAATTAATACAGAGAATATTTTTCCAATAATAAAGAAGTGGCTTTATTCAGAGAAGGATATTTTTATAAGAGAGATAGTTTCAAATGCGAGTGATGCCATAAATAAAATGAAGAAATTAGTGGCAATGGGAGAAGCTAAGATAGAAGATGGAGAAGAATACAAAATAAACGTTTATCTAGATACAAAAAATGGATGTCTTAGGGTACAAGATAATGGGTTAGGAATGACAGGAGATGAAGTTAAAAAATATATAAATCAAATTGCATTTTCTGGTGCGAAGGATTTTTTAGAAAAGTATAAAGATAAGACAGACGATGGACAAATAATAGGACACTTTGGCTTAGGTTTTTATTCTTCTTTTATGGTATCAGACAAAGTTGAAATAGAAACACTATCATATAAAGATGGCGAAAAAGCTGTTAAATGGACAAGTAAAGATGGAACAGAATATGAATTAGAATACATAGACAAAAAAACAAGAGGAACAACTGTAACTATGTATTTATCAGAAGATAGTAAAGAATACTTAGAGGAATATACAGTAACTAATGTATTAAAGAAGTATTTTGCGTTTTTGCCAGTTAGTATATATTTTATTAATGTTGATGGGGTTAAAACAGACACATCTAAATTGACAGATGAACAACAAATAGAAATTATAAAAGAAGAATTAAGAAAAGATCCAAATGAAGAGAATAAAAACGAACAAAAAAAAGAAGACAAAAAGATCGAAAAATTAAATGATACAAATCCATTGTGGATGAAGAATCCAAAAGAGTGTACAGATGATGAGTACAAGGAATTTTATAAAAAGACATTTAATGATTATCAAGAACCATTGTTTTGGATACATTTGAATATGGATTATCCATTTAATTTGAAGGGTATATTGTATTTCCCAAGATTAAGACATAATTTTGAAACAGTAGAAGGAAGAATAAAATTATATTATAATCAGGTTTTTGTTGCTGATAATATAAAGGAAGTTATTCCTGAATTTTTGTTGTTACTTAAAGGATGTATAGATTGTCCAGATTTACCGCTTAATGTTTCTAGAAGTTTCTTGCAAAATGACGGTTATGTAAAGAAGATATCATCACATATAACAAAAAAAGTTGCAGATAAATTAATATCAATATTTGAGAGTGATAGAGATTCTTATTGCAAGTATTGGGAAGATATACATCCATTTGTTAAGTATGGTTGCATGAGAGATGACAAGTTTTATGACAGGGTGAAAGATGTTGTTATTTATAAAACAATAAATGATAAATATGTTACATTGAAAGAGTATAAAGATAACACTAAAAAAGAGGGAACAAAAGATGTAGTATTTTATGTATCAGATGACAACCAACAGTCTCAATACATAAAATTGTTTAAAGAAAATGGAATAGATGCGGTTATACTTCCATCTATGCTTGATAATCAGTTTATAACATTTATAGAAACAAAAGAAAATGATTTGAAATTCCAGAGAATAGATTCAGATGTTTCTAGTATATTAAAAGAAGAAACAAATGAAGAAGAGTTGAAGGATAAACAAAAAGAAGTAGAAGAAATATTTAAGAAGAATTTGAATAATGATAAATTGAAGGTGAGTCTTCAAAATTTGAAAGCAAAAGATGTGCCTGCTATGATTACATTATCAGAAGAACAAAGAAGATTCCAAGAAATGAGCAAAATGTATAATGGCGGTGTGGATATGAGTGCTATGTTTAAAGATGATGTAACACTTGTTCTAAATAATAACAATAAGCTTATACAAAGTATTATGAAGAATAAAGAAAAAGATGATACTAAATTGATTTGTGAGCATATATATGATTTGGCTATTATGAGTCATAGACAGCTTACACCAGATGAAATGACAAGATTTATAGAAAGAAGTAATAGGATCCTTGAGATGATATAACGTAAGTACAGAGATGTCCCCCGCCTCTAAGCTTGAAAAAGCGTAGGCGGTGGGTACATATTTACAATGAAGACGAGAG
>JBGUYI010000114.1:0-3765 GCA_045118635.1 Acetivibrionales bacterium | reverse complement strand
ACTCTCGTCTTCATTGTAAATATGTACCCACCGCCTACGCTTTTTCAAGCTTAGAGGCGGGGGACATCTCTGTACTTACGTTATATTCTGTTTTGTATACTAATAATTAATTTCCATCAAATATAATCCATATGGTGGTGCTGTCTTTCCAGCTTTTTTTCTATCTTTTGCTTGTAATATATCAAACATTATAGATGGATCTATTTTTTTTGTAGCCATATCTACTAATGTTCCAACAATTATTCTTACCATATTGTATAAAAATCCATCACCAGAAATATCAATATATATCAAATTTCCATCAACATTTATGTCTATATTATAAATTGTTCTAATGGATGTCTTTGCTGCTCCTCCACTTGCTCTAAAAGAGCTAAAATCATTCTCTCCTACTAAAATTTTTGCTGCATTTTTCATAATACTAATATCTATATTTCGTTTTACATGATAAGCTCTATTTATCCACAACGCACTTGGTTTAGCTCTATTATATATAATATATCTATATTTTTTACCTTTCGAATTATATCTAGCATGAAAATCATTACTAACACTTTCTGACTTTACTATAACTATATCTTTGGGTAAAAAATAATTTATGGCATCAGAAAACTTGTACGGCAAAATATTAGAACTTGTAAAAAAGTTTGCCACTTGCCCATAAGCATGAACACTTTCATCTGTCCTACTAGCTCCTATTAACTTAACATTTTCACCTGTTAAATCATATATTGCTTTTTGTATTTTTTCTTGCACCGTCACTGCATTAGGCTGGATTTGCCAGCCATGATAATTGCTTCCGTCATATTCTATTGTTAATTTTATATTATTCAAACTATCACCCCAAAAATGCTGCACCTATGATACCAGCATCATTTCCTAATTTTGCTAATTCTATTTTTGTTCTTTTATCTAAATCTTTTGCCATTTCATGTGAATTTTTTATTAACCCTCTAATCTTTTCTAAAAAATATTCTCCAGCATTTGAAATTCCGCCACCTATTGCTATTATATCAGGCTGTAAAATATTAATTAGATTCTCTATACCACAAGATAAATAACTCATGTATTTATCCACTATTTGCACCGCTACTTTGTCATTTTTTTTCGCACAATTAAATACTAACCTTGCTTCTATTTTATTTATATCCCCATTAACCATATTATATATTATAGTATCCTTATTATTTTTTACTACATTTATAGCCTGATACTTTAAAGCTGTCGCTGATGCATATGTCTCAAAGCAACCTCTTCTTCCACAATTGCAAAGATTACCTTTTATATCTATACTCATATGTCCTAATTCTGCACTTGCACAATTAAAACCTTTATATATTTTATTATCTATTATTATTCCTCCACCAATACCTGTCCCTAAAGTTATTGTTATAGAATTTTTATAGCCTTTGGAAACACCAAACTTAGCTTCAGCCAACGCTGCACAATTAGCATCATTTTCTAAATATACCGGGATATCAAAATATTTTTTCATTTCTTCTCTTAAATTAACATTTAAAAAATTAATATTAACTGCCTTTAAAACAACTCCAGCCTCATTGTCACAAAGACCCGGAACCCCTATCCCTATGTGTCCTATATTTTTTGTGGATATACCAAAATCACTTATTAATTTTTTTATAGAATTTGATATATCTTTTATAAACAACTGAGGCGTCACATCCTTTTTAGTCTTTATGCTAATATTTCTTAATATCTTTCCATCTTTATTTACAATCCCTATTTTTACATTAGTTCCACCTAAATCTACTCCTATATAATACATACAAGAACCCTCCTATTGCAACATTTAACCATCTTTTATTTCACAGACTATTTTACCAAATTTTTTCGTTATTTCATAGATCCTTAGAAAAAATATATGTAAATTAACCACTGGTTAAAAAAAGTTCTTTTTATTTAATAACCATTCAATTGTTTTTTTAATATTCATCTGTTATATTTAATCCAAGGATTAATCCAGAAATACAAAAAAGGAGTGATGAATATGAAAATAACAACTATAAGACATAGAAAAAATTTAGACATGACGAATTTGGCAGATGGTGTTATAAAATAGCCATGCCTTATGTAAACAAATAAGAAAAGAATTAAATTAAAAGGAGTAAATGAAATATGAATATAGGAAATGTAATTAGAAAACAAAGAAAAGAATTAAAAATGACTCAAGAAGAGATGGCAAATCGTTTGGGAGTAACAGCTCCTGCTGTGAATAAATGGGAAAATAATAATACTTTACCGGATATTACTTTATTAGCACCTATAGCACGCCTACTTGGTATTACTGTAGATGAACTGCTATCCTTTAAGGAAGAATTAACAACTAAAGAAATCGATCAATTTTCTTATAAAATTCTAAAAGATTTAAAGGAAAAGGATTATGATACTGTATTTACTTTAGCGAAGAGTAAAATTGAAGAATATCCAAATTGTATAGAATTAATTTTGGAGATGGCAAATGTTCTTGATCCTAACCATTTTTTAACTTTACTTAGAAAAGAGGAGATACCTAATAAAGAACAATATGAGAATACTATAATAGGGTGGTATGAACAAGCACTACAATCTGAGAATGAAAAGTTTCGTAATGCGGCTGCAATATCCTTATTTTTCATCTACTTATTTAAAGAAGATTACGAAATGGCATTACACTATACAAAATATATATCTAGTGAAAATACAACTGGTAAGTCTTATGAAGCAATGGTATATAGTAAAAATGGTGAAAAAGACAAGGCTTATGAAATTTATGAAAAGCTAATTCTTCGCAAACTTTTTGGTATACATACTTCATTAATGCATCTATGCCGTATGTACATGGAAGATGAAAATCATGAGATGGCACATAAATTGGTTGATATATCTTCTACAGTAACAAAAGCTTTTGAGGTAGAAAAACTTTATGAAGGCATGAGCATGAAATTATCTGTAGCTTCATGGGAAAAGGATATTGCAAAAACAGAACAGGCTATGAGATCTTCTTTAGATAATATTGTAACAGATCCTATGTCAATTTATAAAAAATCTTCTCTTTATAAGCATATAACTTTCAATGATTCTTTAAAAGATTTGGGAGTAAATCCAGAATCTTTTAAAAAAGATTTAGGAATAGATCCAGAATCTCTTAGAAAAAGAGTAATAGCTGCTTATAAAGATAAAAAATTCGATTATATGCGTGGAAACGAATGGTATGAAAAACTAATATCCTCCGAGAACGATTAATTTTCTAAACCTTAACCATAACTACTGGCTTAGCCGGTAGTTTTTTTGTTGCTATAAGCCACTACCTCTGCCACCTCTAAAGAGATAGCGAATGGTTCTAATGTCAATGAGCAAATATTATTACAAATTAGCATATATTTAACCTTTAATATTCAAAGTAAATGCAGCCCCCCAAACTAAAAAATATTGCATTTACTCCGAATAATAAATTTAGGGGTAGTTCTTTGTTTTGGGGCTTATTATAAAATAATATTTAAAGAGCTATAAGTCAATGATGCCGAAGCAAACTTACTACCTCAAATAATATTCTGTTTTTTCTAAATTTTCTAATATTTCTTTTAATTCCTTTATTTCTCTTAATTCCTTCTTCCATATCTTATAGAAGTGAGGGGATCCTCACTAAATTTTAGATAAACACAAAAAGATCCTATGAACTCTCTCCATAGAATCTTTATATATAAATCTGGCGACTACCTATTTTCCCAGAGCGTCTCCACTCAAGTATTTTCGGCGGTTTAAAGC
>JBGUYI010000113.1:0-3847 GCA_045118635.1 Acetivibrionales bacterium | reverse complement strand
TTTTTGTTATTTTGCATTTTTAGTTGATGCAATATCTATAGCGTTAGTTATAGTATCAACAAATGCGTTTATCCCACTTGGTTTACCACCAATATGTATTTTATCAGAACCTAAAAGGTTTTGGTTGGATGAAACTTTTTTAGCCCAATCTGCTATAGTGACAAATTCATATTTGTTTTCTATACCTCTGAGATATTGAGTAGTCTTATAAGAATTCCAAGTGCTAGTCCAACGTCCATCATAAGGAGTAACAAATATTAAACGTTTTCCAGATGGTAAGTCATTTATAAATTTTTCAATATAAGTAGCAAAAGCAGGTATACCATTTGTACCAAGAGCAATTACTACATAATCTCCCAAGCTATCAGATTCTTTTAATTCCATAAACACTTTATATCCTGCATTTAGTGGACGACTTCCTTTTGCATCTACATAGGAATTAGGTATAGTATCTAATAGCTTTTTTCTAGCTCCCAATGTTACAGAATCTCCAATTATAGTTATATTAGGATATACTACTACATCATTAGTTGAAGCATCAGTGTTTGTTGCGACATCATCATTAGTTGAAGCATCAGTGTTTGTTGCAACATTATTATTAGCTGAAGCATCAGTGTCTTTTACTGATACATTGTTATCTGATGAGTCATTATTTTTTGCCAAATCACCAATATTTGATATAGTGTTATTTGTATTTTCATTTGGTATTGGAGTAGTTGTAATTACATCAACAGTGTTAGATGTATCATTATTATTAGCTGAAGTATCTGTATTTGTTTCATCAGCTGAATTGGACTTTGGTGTTGTAGCATAATTTGTATTTTTATCAATTGATTTTTGCAACAAAGGATTTTCATTTATATTTTCGATTGCTTTTTCTAAATAATCTATTTTGTCGATGTTTTGAATAATTTTTCCAACCATTTGTTCTTGTTCTAATGCAGAAATATCTTGTTTATTAATTATTATATTACAAGACAACAAAATACAAATTATAGACAACGAAGATGTAACAATTATATTTTTCTTAAGAGGTTTAATTTCTGTTTGATATCTTGATTTATAAAAAATAGGTTCAATGAAATAAACAGTAAATACTGAAAGCAAATAAGAACATACAATTGTATATAGCGAAGCAAGCCAATTAGATGTAACTATATTTGAAAAAATTATAAAAAATGGCCAATGAAATAAATACATAGGATAAGATATATTTGCAATATGACCAATTATTGCAGGTTCTTTGAAATTTTCTGAAACAATTTCATGCAAAATTCGAGTAAGAAAAATTAATATAACAGTCAATATGGATATAATCAAAAATCCATAATGATAAGTAAATTCATTTTCGAAATTAGTTTTAGAACATAATACAAAAATTGCAATAAAGATTATTGGAACCAAAATAGTAGCTATGATTTTTAAACCAAAATCTGATTTTTTTAATTTTTCTGATATATTATTTGATAATTTCAAACCGAATAAAACGCCTAATATAGATCCAATGAAAAATGAATATATATGTGAAGTACTTGACCAATATGCGACAGATTGATTTTGATTTATTGCAAATAAGTATTGCATACGAAAATAAGATAAAGTACCAAGAATTACAGAGCTTGCTAAAAGAGATACTTTAAATAAAGTAATTTTATTTTTACATTTAGAAAAAACAAATGAAAATAAGCTTGCCAAAAGTCCCCAAATTATGTAGTAGTGGAACTCAATTGCAAGAGACCAAGTATGTACGTATAAATGTGGAACCAGTTTATCCTCATAACTACCACCAGACAATATTTCAAAATAATTAGAAACAAATCCCAAACTTGAAGCTATTTGTTTATCAATATTTACTGTAAAGTCACCTGATATTAATTTAACAAAAGGTAGAGTAAATATTAAAGAGAAAAATAGTAAAGGAAAGATACGACGAAATCTTCTTTTTATATAGGATATAAAATTAAAGTTACCTTTGTTAGAAAAGGAGGATATTATTAGAGATGTAATAAGATATCCAGAAAAAGTAAAGAAGATATCTACACCTAAGAACCCACCAGGTAAAGCATCGCAAAACAAATGATAAGTAAGAACTAAAAAAAGTCCTAAAACTCTAATAACATCAATAAATCTTATTTTAGACAACAGTATCACCTTCCATATAGTAGTTTATTTTGTATTTTTATTTGAAGCATCGTTTATAGCAGAAATTACAGTTTGTACATATAGTTTTATTCCGTCCTTTTTGCAACTAATATGTACTTTATCAGGACATAAAACTTCTGGATTAGACGAGGCATTTGCTGCCCAATCTGCTATAGTGACAAAATCATATTTATCTTTTATACTTCGCAGATATTGCATAGTTTTGTATGAATTTTGAGAAACTGTCCATCGTCCATCATATGGAGTAACAAATATCAAGCGTTTTCCAGAAGGCAATTCATCTATAAATTTTTCAATATAAGTAGCAAAAGCAGGTATATCATTTGTACCAAGAGCAATTACTACGTAATCACCCAATTTATTAGATTGTTTTAAATCTTTGAAAATATTGTATCCAGCCTTAAGAGCACGACTTATTTTTGCATCTACATAAGAATTAGGGATAGATTCTAGCAATTCTTTTTCAGCACCTAAAGTAACCGAGTCTCCAATTATAGTAACACTAGGATTAGTTAATTTATTATCAGAAATACTAAGTGCTTTATTTGATGCAATAGTACAAACAGAATTTTTTACAATATCAGAATCTTTATTAGAATCTGACATATTTTTTACAATATCAGAATCTTTATTAGAATCTGACACATCTTTTGTAATATCAGAATTAACATCTAAGTTTTCTGTTGATAGTTCTTCAGTTATAGGTTCACTCCACGATTTTCCTACATTTTGAACAATATTTTTCACATCTTTTTTTGACACAAAATCAGTATCCTTATTAACTGTAGTATTATGTAGTAAAAATATGCAAGTTGCAGATAATAAGGATACAGTAATTATGCTAACTATTTTAGTTTTAGACAACATGTATCACCATCCCAATTATTTTAAGTTTTTGGCAAATCAAATAAACCATTACGGAAATTGCCAGAATAAATCACTTCACCATCTTTAGTATAATAAGTTCCGTTGTTATTTGCAAGACCGTGTAAGAAGTCACCTTTGTATTCACTACCATCAACGTATTTAAAACCTCCAAAGCCGTATTGACCAGTACTATTAATTTTTCCAGTATAAGACCAACCTTTAAAACTTTCAAAATTTACGTTATTATCATTTTTGATGATAGCCCTGCCTATGTTGTTTGAAAAGACTCCATCAACAATAGTTCCATCTACAAAAGTACCAACAAAACATAACATATCACTATCTATATAGACAAATTTTCCAGTCAAATCTCCGTTTTTGAATTGCCCCCAAAATTTAGTTTCATTTGAAAGAGAAATCAAACCAGTGTTTTCAAATTTGCCATTCTTAAGTTGTCCGGTATATGAGAAATCACCAAATACATATTTCTTAGAAGATACATCTTTTATAAGGTAATTGTCTAAAAAGCCTAATGAGTAAAGAGCACATACCGAAATAAAAATAACAACCAATACAGGAGAATATTTTTTTATAAATGACATAATAAACACCTCTTTTCAATTCGTACAAAAAACATAAACTAAAAGTTTCTTTTTTTATATTATAACATTAAAAAGCAACAAAATCAACACACAAAAATTTACTGTTTTGTAAATATATGATTAAAATATTATAACGTAAGTACAGAGATGTCCCCCGCCTCTAAGCTTGAAAAAGCGTAGGCGGTGGGTACATATTTACAATTCAGTGGGAGTTC
>JBGUYI010000112.1:0-4882 GCA_045118635.1 Acetivibrionales bacterium | reverse complement strand
GTACATATTTACAATGAAGACGAGAGTTCAAGCTCCGACGTAAATTATAACGCGTCCTTTAGGATGCACACGGATTTGAATGGTAAGTTGTACCCTGCCGGGTACACAAATCCGGCGCAACAATACTCGCAAGCTCGTATTGACTAAGAGACAGGATGGGAGGTTAAGTCACATGAAGGTAACACAACATGTATAGTTGTTTAGCTATTGGAATTTTACTAAACTTCTTCGTTTTTCAATTATCATAAGAAGTGACTAGCCTTTTATATTCATTTCCACGTTCTTCGAAATTTTTAAAGTAACCATAACTAGGAGCAGCAGGTGATAGAAGACATATACTGTTTTTCTTAGTATGAGAAAAAGCAAAGTTTACAGCATCTTCTAAATCTTTTGCCATATAAATTTTTGAATCTGTCAAAGGATCTAAGGATTTTACAAGGGTAGCAATTTTTTGCCCAGTCTCATATAGACAAATTATGTTGCTAATATTAGACTTGGCTAAAAATTTAGAAAAGTCGGTATAATCAATACCTCTATCCATACCACCAATAATCAAAGTATCAACATGCTTCAAACTATTAACAGCATTAATTACAGCAGCTGGAATGGTTGCAATAGAGTCATTATAAAAAAGTATATCATTAAATTTACCCACACATTCCATACGATGAGGGATTCCAGCAAAATCTCTTAAACTAGATTCAATTACTAAAGGAGATATATTTAATATATTGCAAACTGCAAATGTAAACAACATATCATAAAAATGATGATTACCTATAAGATTTTTATTTAAACCTTTGACACAAAAGTATTTGTCTTTGTAGACTATATTAAAATTATGGTCTAAAAAGATGCAATTATCTTTATGATTTGACAAAGTTATCTTTAGTTGGTTAGAATGTGCGACATTTTGTATTTTGTCAAGATATTCTGGTTGGTCAATGTTAAAAATACAGTAGTCACTATTTTTTTGAAATCTAAAAATATTTAGCTTAGCATTTATATAATGTTCGTAACTTAAATAGTGATCTAAATGTTCTTGATAAAAGTTAGTTATTACTGAAATATTAGGTGAATGTGTCATAAATTCAAGTTGATGAGATGACATCTCAATTACAGCAATTGAATCTTTTGTTATATGAGGTAAACAATCAAAAACAGGTACACCAATATTGCCAAGCAAAAAACACTTCTTGCCAGAATCTTTTAAAACGTTATAAATTAATGTAGATGTTGTAGTTTTGCCCTTTGTACCAGTGATTCCAATAGTGGTTATATTACTAAATGTTAAAAACAAATCTAACTGAGAAGAAATATTAACATTAGATATATCTATATTTTTTAAAGAGATTCCAGGACTTTTTAAAACTATATCGAAATCATTTAAGCAATCTAGATAATTGTCACCTGTTATAATAGATATATCTTCATCCTTTTCTAAATCAATTTTGTTTTTATCAGCTATAGTAATTTTTAAAGAAGGTAAATATGTTTTAAAAAACGCTAATGAAGATTTGCCCTCTCTGCCAAACCCAAGTATAAGAATTTTTTTATTTTTCAAAAAAGAAATAATACTTTGCATCATTTTACATCACCTACAATATCTAATAAATTTTTTGGTATATTATTTTTGTTAAAATCACTTAAAACAGTGCTGTTTAGATATTTGTTACCTGTGTAATTTTTCATATAATAATCTAACAAAACCGGTAATTTAGAATTTTTATAATGTCTTTCATAAGAAAGATTTAGTGAAAAATTCACTTCTTCAATAGTACCAACACATTCAAATGGTTTAACGTCATCTAATCCAACTAATCCACGGAAAATTTTTAAAAGGTTGATGTCATCTAACATATCTTTGTTGAATATCTTTATTAAATTTGATACATCCATAAAAGGAAGTAAAATTATATACACAAACAAACACTTAGGACAATTCCCACACCAAATATCATTTTTACTTCCAACATTGCAACTTTTAAATACGTCATAATATTTCGGATATCTTGAAAAAATTTCCGCAATCTTTAGTTCGGAAAATGGTCTTAGCAAACTAAAGTAATTGATTTTATCACATATGTATTTTTTTACGTAGTTAGAAAAATCAAGTTCAAATTCAAGGCTTTTAGAATATTGATGGTTTATATTAGTACCTTTTATATTAGATTCATTTGCACTAGATTCATTTGATAAAGCTATATTTGTAACTCCTAATATATAGCTAGAAAATAAAGCTGTAAATGCTAACATAGCCGAAAAAGGAGTGTGACCGTTTAAAAATCCTTGCTTATTTAAAGCCAAAAGATTAGAATCAATAGTCCTAGAAATCTCTAATATTTCATCTACAGCATATGAGGCTTTATATGCACTTTGTAAAGATGCCTCTCTAGGATTTATAATAAGAGGTATATTGTAATCTTTTAAAGATGACAATAACTCTAAAGATACAACAGAATCCTTACCACCACCAACAGGTATGATATTTTTGAAAGTATCATTTAAATTAAAAGTATCACAATAACCAAATTTTTCATCAGATTCACATACTATATTCATGAACGTTTCAATATCTGTTGTGATATTGTTTATATAGAAAAATTCCCCTAGTCCATAAAAATATAACTTTTTCCACCAAAGTATTTCATCTAAAGAAAGATACCCAGCTTTTATTATGACGTTTATAGGGCATACACATTTCCAATAACTTATAAGTTCAACCATTCCCATACAAAAGACTATTTTTTTAGCAGTTGTTGTATGTATGCTGTTATATAACTTGAATTTTTTCTTTTCTATAGATAACTTTGGATTAAACTCAACCAAATTATCTATAGAAAAGTTAAAAGATATATTAATAAATTTATCCGATTCACTTATTTTATAATCATTGTAGTAAAAGTTCTTGTATTTATTTCTCAAATCATAAAAATTTTTCATAAACCAACTAACCTCTCAATTCTTAATATTACTAATTTCTGAAAATAATACTTCCCTAGAGAAAATACCACCCTTAAAAGGTACTGAAGAGAAATTATTATTTTTAAAATCTAACAAATCATTTCCATTGGAATATATGGAATATTCTCCTCCACAAGCCTCTAATATAGTAGGTGCAATATCCAAAAAAGATGCTACTCTTGAATATTCATAATGTTGTACATTATCTGGAGTTATGATAAATAGTGGTACAAATTCAAAAAATCTTGATTCAAAAGACATATGTGCATCTGAATAAAGAGGTTTTATTCTCACAGCAGGCGTATGGTCTCCCCAAATAAATATATAAGTATTTGGTATATTTTTTTGCACATAACTTACGAACTTTTTTAAAGTAGTATCAACATAAGAAACAGAGTTAAAATATTCTTTTACTAAATTATCTTTAATATCATCATAATTTTTATTGTTATAATAATTCCTAGCATTAGTAAAAGAAGCATGACTGGTCAGTGTTATTATATACGCCAAAAATGGGCTATCAGTATTGTTGAGTTTGTCTTTAACAAAATCTAACACATCACCATCAGAAGCCCCCCAACCTTTATTTTTTAAATGCATACCCGAAATATCATAAAAATCTGAAAATCCCATAACAGAAAACGCATTATCTCTATTAAAATAATTTCCCACATTACCATGAAACGCAAGACAAGTATAATCATTTTTATTTAATTGTTTTAAAAATGAGTTAGGATAATCGTAATTTCCTAATCTAGTCATAGCAGGATAAAATTGGGATGGTTCTAGACTATTTAGTATAGAGAATTCAGCATCAGAAGTTCCACCACCCATATGATAAGACATTGTATATGGATAATAAACACATTTTTGGGACAAAGAATGTAAATAAGGTGCTATATATTGTCCTTTGTATTGTTGGTCAACTACATTAGAATCAATTGATTCTAACTGCAATATAATTATATTAGGTTTATCTTCTTTTATATTAGGTTTTTCTAATTTTTTTCCATACTTGAAATTTTTTATTATATTTTTTTCATTGCTGTTGAAGTAAAAAAAGAATATATCACTGACAAAAGTACCATATTTACAGACAACTTCCTGGTCACTAGGCATATGAAACAAAGGAGAAATAGATTCTTTTATAGCTGGAATAAAAAGTTTAAAACAGCAAACTGATATAAAAAAGATTACTAAGAATCCAGTTATATTTAAAGTATATTTTACTTTTATCTTTTTTCTTATTGCACAAATAAAAAAAGGTAAATCGATAAATAGTAATAAAAATTTCCAAGTTAAAAAGTCGAAAGACAGATTAGATATCGCATCTGTACCTTCACCTAATATCATAAATACAGAAGTTATATGTAAGTAATTTCCGAAATACTTAAAATAACACATATGTGAAAATAAATATACTAATTGAATAAAATACACAAACACACAAGTTTTTCTTAATTCAAATTTTAGTAAACTTAGATACACAAAAGAAACAAGAACAAAGCTCACAAGTATTTTTATAAAAAAGAAATAATCGTAGTTTTTATTGTCCGGGTAAATAAAAATATTAAAGAATACAATTTTTAAAGTGTTAAATATCAAGAATAAAATTACGCTCAAATTAAAATAATTTTTAAGTTTTTTAAAGAAATTATTTTCAGGCAAAAAAACCATCCCCACTAACAATTTATTTTTGCGAAATTAATCACCTCTCTAATTATATAGTATAAAATAAAAAAATCAAGTGTGAAAAAATTTTAAAATTGTATCAAAATAGAAGGGCACTAAAAAAAGATTAATCATACAGTTGCAACTCTAAGATGCACAATTAAGTCAATACGAGCTTGCGAGTATTGCTGCGCCGGATTTGTGTACCCGGCAGGGTACAACTTACCATTCAAATCCGTGTGCATCC
>JBGUYI010000111.1:0-2326 GCA_045118635.1 Acetivibrionales bacterium | reverse complement strand
TAATGGCAAAAAGCTAGCAGTCGCCATTTATTATGATGAGAATAGTAAAGATAAAAAACATTCTGTGTTAATTGAAGAATTAACATAATGATACAATATGAAATATTATTTATTTGAAGGAGGAATATGAATGAGTTATTTTTTAAATAACGTAAATGAAAAAAATCAATTTATGTTGGCTACAAAAGTAAAATATTTCGTAGATAAAACAGAATTAATATGTAAATTGAATGAAAAAATTGGTGTCCTGGATAGATTTGTTTGCATCACTCGTCCTAGACGGTTTGGCAAGAGTATTAATGCAGCGATGCTTGCATCATATTATACAAAAAATTTGGATACAAAAGATGTTTTTGATAAACTTAATATAAGCAAATGTGATTCATATGAAAAGCATTTGAATAAGCATAATGTTATTTATATGTCTCTTAATGACCAAAATGTTCAACTTAAAACATATGATAAATACAGAGATTTTTTTATCGATGGATTAGTAAAAGATTTAAAAGATATTTGTCCTGAAATTAATGAAAGTGACCCTATAAGTCAAATATTTTCCGATGCTTATCAAAAAACAGGTCAAGGATTTATCTTTATCATTGATGAATGGGATTACATATTTAACAGAAATATGTACACTAAAGAAGATAGAATAAATTTATTGGACTTTATACAGAGTTTGCTAAAAGATAAGCCTTATGTTGAATTCGCTTACATGACTGGTATATTGCCTATCGCTAAGTATTTTAGTGGCTCTTTTTGTAATATGTTTATGGAATACAATACCCTAAATGACAGGTTTTACGATCACTATTTTGGTTTCACTCAAAATGAGGTGGAAACTTTATGTGATAAGCAAAATAACATTTCTTTAGAAGATTTGCAAGAGTGGTACAATGGTTACTACACTCACGATGACGTACCTTTATATAATCCTCGCTCGGTTGTTTTTGCTCTTACTAATGGATATTGTGATAATTATTGGACTAGCACTGCTCCTATGAAGGTTATTCTTGATTTCATAAAAGACAATACTGACAACATCCAAGAAGATATAATCAGATTAGTTAGCGGGGAGTCTATTGGCATAACTTTAAAAGGATATCAAAAAGATGATGACGGAACTGAACTAAGAGACAGAAACAGTATTTTATCAGCGTTAGCTATATACGGTAATTTGAGCTACCACGACAAAGTTATATCTATTCCTAACAAAGAAATAAAGCAAATCTTTGAAGAGGCTTTGATTAGTAAGTCTTTAGGTAATGTTAGTAAAATTACTGATATGTGGAGGGATATGATTTATGCTACAATTAATGAGGATACTGAAACTATGTCCAAAATTATACAAGATGCTCACGATATTTACATCCCTCTTATGAAATACAACAATGAAGACTCTCTTGCTACTGTGGTCCTTTTGGTTTATCTAGGTGCTAGTGAAAGCTATCTAATTGAAAGAGAAATGCGCGGCGGAGAAGGCTATGCTGATTTTGTCTTTATCCCAAACAATAAATCAGATACTTCTTTTATTCTAGAACTAAAAGTAAACAGTACTCCTGAAGAAGCAATCGCTCAAATTAAAAATACTAAATATATGCATGCATTACGTAATTGCACAGGCAAAAAATTGGCAGTTGGTATAGCATACAATAAAAAAGATAAACAACATTCTGTTAAAATAGAAAGAATTTAAAAAATAATATTTAAAATAATATTTGTAGCGATATCTAAACGATATCGCTTTTTTTCTTGTTCTCTAAAAAGTTAAAAAATGTTGAAAATAAAAATAAGTGTTGATAAATCTTACGTCTATTTTCTTAGAGAAAATGTATTTTTCAAAAGGCTTTCACCTTTTAAAAGGAATTAAATTCATTTGCTTTTACGTAACTGAGCTATCTCACCTAAGATAAGCTATCTGACAAATTTTAAAGCAAAGCAAGCGCACAGCGTTACTATTGTTGGAATTGTTGTTATTGGACTCGCCCGAAGAATTCACCCTGGCGACATTGTTGCTATCATTAGAATAGGCCGACCGGAGCCACCAATTGCTGTACCAAAATTTAAAACAATTTAATCCCTACAGAATGCTAACATCATCTGCGAACAGATTATATCACACTATTATCTCTCTTGTAAAGAATTTTTTTGTTCACATGGAAAAAATAAATTATATAATTAAACGTATGTTTACTATTTAACTAAATATTTAAAATATCAAAAGCATATATTGTATATCTTTTATAACGTAAGTACAGAGATGTCCCCCGCCTCTAAGCTTGAAAAAGCGTAGGCGGTGGGTACATATTTACAATTAAGTGGGAGT
>JBGUYI010000110.1:0-2327 GCA_045118635.1 Acetivibrionales bacterium | reverse complement strand
AACGCGTCCTTTAGGATGCACACGGATTTGAATGGTAAGTTGTACCCTACCGGGTACACAAATCCGGCGCAGCAATACTCGCAAGCTCGTATTGACCGATAAAAGTAAGTTTCTTATTATAAATAGAGAGAGGTTGTATTTGCTAGTAAAAAAATATACGAATGGGGAGTTTTTGTGAAAAGTACAGGGATAAGTGATAATTTAATAGAGGCGTTAAAAAAAGATAATATAAAGGTTCCAACAAAAGTACAAAGCTTGGTAATACCAGAAGCTATTAAAAATTTAGATATTATTGCGCAATCTAAAACTGGAACAGGAAAAACATTAGCGTATTTGTTGCCAATATTTCAAAAGCATAGTTGTGAAGAGAAGAATATGCAAGTTATAATATTGACACCTACCCATGAATTGGCAATACAAGTTGTTCGTGAAGTAGAGAAATTATCAAGTAATTCAGATAATAAATTGACAGTTATGCCAGTAATAGGGAATGTCAATATTGATAGACAAATAAAGAAATTAAAAACTAAGCCTAATATTTTGGTTGGCTCACCAGGCAGAGTATTAGAATTAATAAAGAAAAAAAGAATAACTGCACACACAGTAAAAACTATAGTAATAGATGAAGCGGATAGACTTCTTGATAAGAATAATATAGATGTTGTTTTAAGTATTGTAAAGAGTACTTTAAGGGAAAGACAGGTTATGTGTTTTTCAGCAACAATGCCAAATAATATTATAGAAAAGGCGAAAGATATAACAAAAGAAGCTAAAATTATAAAGTGTGACACAAATATTTCAGTGCCTAAAGATATAGAACATTTGTATTTTGAAGTTGAACAAAGAAAGAAAGTTGAACTTTTTAGAAAATTAGTCAGTGCATTGGATCCCAAGAAGTGTATAGTATTTGTGGATCCTAGCAAAGATATAGAAATTATTACTGAGAAACTTAAGTTTCATAAGATAAATGCTGAAAGTTTACATGGAAATAATATAAAATTTGACAGAAAAAATACTATAAAAGATTTTAAGGATGGCAAATTACAGTTTTTGATAGCCTCAGATATTGCAGCTAGAGGTCTTGACATAAAGGATGTTACACATATAATTAACTTTAATTTACATGAAAATTTAGAAAGTTATGTGCATAGAGCTGGAAGAACTGGAAGGAATGGAAATAGTGGTTTAGTTATATCATTAGTAAATCCTAGAGAATTAGGAGCTTTAAAAAATATAGAGAAAAAGCTTAATATAAAAATGTATTTGTGTGATTTAAAAAATGGAAAATTAATATATAGAAATAGCGGATTCGTGAATTAATCATATTACAATATTTTGAGATATGTTTTACCTTGACTTTTTTTGCTAGTATGATACAATAACAACAAAGTCGTGGTCCTCACGGAATAAAGATGGAATAGCAGAGGTTACGTTAGTGATATATAGCGAACCCCAGCTGTTCGTATTAAGTGATATGAAAGGGAGTTATCGTATCTATGTTTTTTAGATCTTATGATATAGAAGTAGAGAGAGGATGTCACGAATAACATGTATTAATATGTGTAATAATAAATTATAAGATTTTGGCATAAAACCGATAACCAGGTGTTGTGTCATAAAAGAAAGGGGATAAAAGATGCCAGACTTAAAGGGAACTAGGACAGAAGCTAATTTAATGGCTGCATTTGCAGGAGAATCTCAAGCTAGAAATAAGTACACTTATTACGCTTCTAAGGCAAAAAAAGATGGATATGAGCAAATAGCTAAAATTTTTCAGGAGACAGCAGATAATGAAAAAGAGCATGCTAAAATATGGTTTAAATTATTGCATGACGGTGGGGTACCAGATACTGCACAAAATTTATTAGATGCTTTGAATGGAGAAAATTTTGAGTGGACAGATATGTATAAAAGATTTGCAGAGGAAGCGAAACAAGAGGGCTTTGCAAGGATTGCATATCTCTTTGAAGCAGTTGGAAAGGTAGAAAAAGAGCATGAAGAGAGATATAGAAAATTACTTAAGAATGTGCAAGATGGCTTAGTATTTTCAAAAGATCAAGATATGATATGGCAGTGTGCAAACTGTGGTCATATTCATATTGGTAAAAAGGCGCCAGAAGTGTGCCCAGTATGTGAGCATCCAAAAGCATATTTTCAAATTAAGGCAGAGAATTATTAATAAATAGAAGGAATCTAAAGGTGTTAGGTTTCTTCTTTTTTTTTGACATTTCGGAAAAAAATGATATAACTCAGTCGGAGATGTCCCCCGCCTCTAAGCTTGAAAAAGCGTAGGCGGTGGGTACATATTTACAATTCAGTGGGAGTTC
>JBGUYI010000109.1:0-3696 GCA_045118635.1 Acetivibrionales bacterium | reverse complement strand
AAATCTCTATTTTGATCTTTTTTAAAGTGAACATGTTTTTCTTTTTTATTTGAGGATGCTTCTTTCCCTAAAGATTTACTAATTTGTGTGAGCCTATTTTCCATTATAGTATGAACCATATCTGGGGGAATATTATATTTTTCAAAATTATTTATGCTATTTTCTTCATTCAACATAATTTTACTAAATATATTTTCTTCAATCCCTAATCTTTTTATTTTTTCAGCTTTAAAATCACTTATAAAATCTAGTGCCTTTGATATAAGTTTTGGGACTTCATCATCGCTTGTTCTGTGTTTTAGTAACAATTCTGCAATTTCTAATGTATACTTCTCATTAAACTTTAATGACTCATTAAAAAGAATATCAACAATTGAGTCCCCTTTTTTGTTTTTTAAATTTAAATCTACACCCTTTGTTATCAAAATTCGTACATATTCTTTATATTTTTCACTGTAGCACGATTGCCTTAAGGCATCCATAATTAAATTATCACCATAAAACTGACTATTGTTATAAAATTTATTTACATCCAATTGTATTTTTTCATCCTTAATTTCATTCATAAACATACTTCTAAAAGCTATTTCCTTAGATGCATCGTACCAATATAATACAGATAAGATATCACATCCAGGAATTTTTTTTAAAGAAAAATTAATGTTCGCTCCTTTTTTTATTAATTTCTTACCAAGTTCTGCATCATTATTCCAAAGAGCTTCTTCTAACTGTTCTTCTAATGACTTACCATTTGTCTCTGATTTTGAAAATAATTTTGAGAAAAAAGTTTTTATGCGAGAAAATATTTTTGTGAAAAAATCTTTTATGTGTGCAAATAAACTATATTTTGGTTTTTCTTTCTCTGTACTCATAAATATAACCATCTCCTTTTTCCAACAAGATAATATATGTAGTTACATTTATCTTGACTGTCTTAAGATATATCGACACTATACTAAAAAATTTAAAATAAAAAAATATCCCCATCTTCACAAACAAAAGATAAGGATATTGATACGTCAACTACCCACCACCAAACGGGAGTGGGATTCCGCCTTGTTAAAGATAGAAGTTGTTTTATGAAATAAGATTACTATTTCACATAATCGAATTCAAAATTATGTACTATTACTGTATCACCATCTTTTAGACCTAAGTCCTCTAATTCTTTCATGACACCTTTTTTGATCAATGCCCTTTGAAAATATTGCAATGATTCATAACTTGACATATTTATAGAGCAAACCAAATTTCTTGCCCATTCACCACGAACAATATAAGTGTCACCTTCTTTAACAATCTCTAAATCATCTTCCTTTGGTTTATAAATAAATTCTTGATTAGTTTCATTAATATTATCATCTGGCAATGTTTTTAACATATCATTTATATGAAATATTAATTCCTTTAAGCCAACATTTGTTGCGGCTGAAACTGGGAATACTTCTATACCTCTTTTATTAAGTTGATGTATAAAATGGTCCAATTTACTATTATCATAAAGAACATCAATTTTATTGGCTACCACTATTTGAGGCCTTTTTGCTAGCTTTTCATTATAACTTTTTAACTCATCATTTATAACTTCAAAATCTTGTAGTGGTTCTCTTCCTTCAGTACTTGCGATATCAATAACATGCAACAAAAGTTTGGTCCTTTCAATATGCTTTAAAAATTCGTGGCCAAGACCTAATCCTTCATTAGCACCTTCTATAAGACCAGGTATATCCGCTATAGTAAAACTTTGTCCATCACCTAAATCAACAACTCCTAAATTAGGCGTTATTGTTGTAAAATGATAATCTGCTACTTTTGGATTTGCATTTGTTATCATTGACAAGATAGTAGATTTGCCAACATTAGGATATCCAATAAGCCCTACATCTGCTAGCATTTTTAATTCCAATCTAATGCTAATCTCTTGCCCTAACTCACCAACTTTCGCAAAATTAGGAATCTGCCTTGTTGATGTGGCAAAATGCTGATTACCAGCACCACCTTTTCCTCCTTTTGCAACCACGACACTCTGGCCATCTTTTATCAAATCTGCAATTATTGTATTATCAATATCATTTTTTATCATAGTACCAGTTGGAACTTTTATATATAAATCCTTAGCACTTCTTCCAGTACAATTATTAGCTCCTCCATTTTCACCACTTGGTGCTTGATACTTTCTTTTATATCTAAAATCTGCCAAGGTTCTCATATCATTTGTGGCAACAAAAATTACATCGCCACCTTTCCCTCCATCACCACCATCTGGTCCACCTTTTGCAATATACTTTTCTCTGTGAAACGATACAGCACCATTTCCTCCATTACCTGATTTAATTAATATCTTCGCACTATCTATAAACATATCTTAAACTAGATTACTCATTAAAAAACATAACTAAAATTTTAACCGAGTAACTTCTCCTTCTTTATTTTTTATAAAAACCAAAAGAAGTGGAAAAACACAATATTCTCCACTTCTTTTGCATGACATACTATTTATCGCTACCACTAGCAGCAATAACGCTTATTTTCTTCCTCTTATTTGGTAATCGTCCAAAACAAACTACACCATCTGAAGTTGCAAACAAAGTATCATCTTTTCCTCGTTTTACATTTTCACCAGCATGAAATTTAGTTCCTCTTTGTCTGATAAGTATCATACCTACTTTAACATGTTGCCCAGATCCAACTTTAACACCAAGCATCTTAGGCTTACTATCACGACCATTCTTAGAACTTCCCATTCCTTTTTTATGCGCAAATAACTGTAAATTAATCTTTAACATCCGATTACACCTCCTTAATTCTAACCTTTACATATCCTTTATACGACAATTCAACTTGTTTAAAGCCTATTATTATAGCATCAAGAACGGTTTTTACAATACTTCTATCAGTATCTGAAATATTTCTATGTACCATGTACAGCATATATCCATCTTTATAATCCCAATCAGCTTCTGCTTTAGTCATATCACTTATAGCACCAACAGCAGCATACGCCAATGCTGAAACTGCAGCACAAACTATATCTTTACCATGTTCCGCATATCCTGAATGGCCATATATTTCAAAGCCATACACAAAACCATTTTTATCTTTTACTATACTAATATCAACCATATACCTTACTCTCTTCTCCAAACAACAAACTACAAACTAATTTTTTCTATTTGTAGCTTTGTGTATAATTGTCTATGTCCTTGTTTTCTCTTGTAACCTTTTTTAGGCTTAAACTTAAATACTATAATCTTTTTAGACTTTCCTTGTGCTAAAATCTTAGCACTTACAGTCGCCCCCTCAACATAAGGAGTTCCAACATTAATAGTATTATCATCTTTTGATACGAAAAGCACTTTATCAAGGATTACTTCTGCACCTTCCTCTGCATGTAATTTTTCAACAAAAATTACATCTCCTTCTTGTACTCTAAACTGTTTTCCACCTGTTTCAACTACTGCATACACTATAAATTACACCTCCTGGGTAATACTCGCCGTTTAAGGCAAATTTATCTTTTGATAAATTTTTCTAAAAACCTATTCCGTGCGGCCATATCAAATAATATCACATGGAAAGCAATATGTCAATCACAGATTTCGAATATTATTTTTTCCAAAAAATACAAAAACATATTGACATATAATTTATTTTTTGTTATATTATTACATAAAGTAACAAATATTAACAAAAAAT
>JBGUYI010000108.1:0-3967 GCA_045118635.1 Acetivibrionales bacterium | reverse complement strand
TAATGCATCATAAAACTCTTTTTCTGAGACTTTATATCCATCTACCATTCCTGTCAAACAAAATGTATCACAATAATTATACTTTTCTAATATTTCTTTCATTGTTAATTTCATTTTACGTCACCACCATAAAATTATTATACTTTACTCATTTGAACCTCTTTCAATAGGGACATTGTATTAAATTTTGAAAAAAATGTCAAGAGGAAATATGTAAATTTATTACATTTTTTGTAAAAGTGAGTGCATTCTTATTATACAAAATATTGCAAAAAATAACATTTTTTATTGACAAAGAAAACAAGTCATGTTAATATAATCCTAAAGACAAAAAATAACAAATTTAGCATATAAATGGATATTGGCATAAAAATGCTGAAAGTTAGGAGGAATAATTATGAAAACAAAAATTAAACGGATGATAATTGTACCGATGGCATTAGGTGTATTGATTGGTTTAATTATCAGCATTTACGGTTATAAGTATGACCGCTCATTTTTAAAGTCTATTCATGCATACATTGATAACTATTTTTTAAAGTTTATTTACACATATGTATGCTTGGTAGTGGGATATATAATAGGTATTATAATTCATGAAAGCGGTCATCTTGTAACAGGACTGCTATCAGGGTATGAATTTGTCTCCTTTCGCATATGTTCTATGGTATGGGTAAAAGAGAATGGTAAATTATCACGGAAAAGATTCAATATTATGGGAACGGCAGGTCAGTGTCTTATGATGCCGCCAGATAGCGATACTCCTGAGAAAGTACCTTTTGTTCTGTATTTTCTTGGTGGAGGATTGTTTAATCTCATTGCAGCAGTTATTTGTATACCAATTGGGTTTGTTATTTCGAATTTTTATTTTTCAATGTTGTTTTTAACATTTGGTTTTATATCTGCTTGGATGTGTTTTATCAATCTTATTCCATTAAACATTCGGGTTCCAAATGATGGTTATAACATAGTTTTATACAGCAGAAATAAAGCAAAACGCATTGTTTTGTATAAAGAACTAAGGCTCAATGGTTTACTGTATAAGGGATATGAATTGTCGGACATACCTGAAAATTTGTTTGATTTTGGCGAAGAAAGTGACGGGCTTGGAGAGATTTTTCAAGCAGGGCTTTACGCTTACAAGAAGGATTTTTCTGCCGCACAAAATCTGCTTGAAAAAGTTCTGAATAGAGACAAACTTATAAGTATATATGAATATGAAGCAAAATCAGAATTATTGTTTTGTAAAGTTGTAAACGGTGCACCAGAACATGAGATAGAGGAGCTTTATGATAAAACACTGAAAAAATATATACTATTCTCAGCTAAAACGCAGATTTCCAAAAGAAGACTCATGTATGCGTATTATTCGATATATAAACATGACATGGAATCTGCTGAAAAAGAGTATAACAAAGCTCTGGAAATGAAAGACACTTATCCGGTTCCTGGAGAGTTGAAGTCGGAGTTGTCGTTAATAGAATTTATTCGAACTTCAGTGGAGAATGGTTGTTTTACTAATATCAGCAAGAGTAGTAGATGAAGTTAAGGAAGAATTAAATATAAAAGATACAGAAGACTGAAAAAATACCATTGTGTAAATTAAAATATAAAAAACAATCAAATTGTGCAAAATTGGATAAGCCGGTGTGATTTATAGGAAGGATAGATATGCAGAAGCTTTTGTATAGCTTTTAATATAAGAATACCCACTTTGTGAGAATTACAAAGTGGGAAAAAGTTTCTAAAATATATCTTGATTTTGATCTGATCCCCAAAAGAAATATTGGTTGCGAGGATTACTATCACAAAAATCCATATAAGCTTTTACAAATTTATCAGAACATAAGGCAACTCCATTTTCATCAAGTGCATAGCAATTATTTATCTTCTCAAAGTATAGTTTTTTGCCATTATCTTCTAAAACTAAATAATCTTTGTCATTTTTAGTTTCTTTAGATACATTAGAAGGATTTAACAAAGTAGTATCTAAATTAAAAGTGCTACAAAGACAAGAACCTTCGTTACATGAACAAATTTGTAATTGATTGTCTTTCATCATAGTTTCAACAAAACTAAAAGGTTCTTCTTTTATATTATCTGTTTCATCAAACGAATTATTCACATCTAATGTATAATATCCAGCATTTTCTCCAAATTCATTTCCTAATTTAGCAATAACGCTTATAGTATCATCGCCAATTGATTTTTTTATAATGGTTTTGGCTATAGCAGAAGTATTTAAATTAAAATCTATCAATTCTTTCAAATCTTCTGGTTCTATTAAACCTATGGATGTATCTACTTTATTGCCATCTTTAAATAAAATTATTGTAGGGGTGCACCAAATGTCATACTTTTCTACCAAATCAGGTTGTTCATGGACATTCACACTATAAAATGCTACTTTTTCGTTATATTGACCAGATATTGAGTCTATATTAAGAGTCATTATACTACATGGACCACACATAGGAGAATAAAAATCGACCACTACCAATTTGTCATTTTGTATAACTTTTTCCTCAAAATCAGTACTTGTTATAACTGGAGAAGTATTGACTAAAGAACTAGCAAAACTTCCTGTAGCAAATAGAAAGCTACAACATAAACCTACCATTAAACTTTTAAAAAATTTGTTTTTCATAAAAAATCCTTCCTTTCTTGTATGCTATAATTGCAACATACATTTGCATAGATTATAACACAGACTGACAACAAATTGCAACTTTTTTTAACAAAATAAATAACCGTTGTGTAGTGTAATTTAAAAGGGCTTTAGCCTAAAAAAGCTAAAACCCTTTTGGTAAATAAAAGAAGTAAATTCAACCCCTTTTACATTAATTATTAAAATTTTTCAAAAAATCCTCTTGGAATAAGTTAGCATTATCAGGTATATTTATTCTAAATCTGGCAATCCATATTTTAGAAGGCAAATAAGCAGGGGGAACATCAATCACAAATACTAAATCATTATCCTCTATATAAAAATCATAATTGCTTAGTAGATGGTTATTATCACATCTCTCATATCCATAACAACCTCCATCTGCTGATACGATTTTTCCATCATATTTTTCATACGCGCTAATGATTATTTTTTCTATATCTTCTTTTGAGCCTTTTAATATATCTTCAATGTTAAGTCTCTCTCCTGTATCTTTGTAAAAAGTGTCACATGAATAATGATCAGTTTTAAATTGTGATAGTCCCATAGCTCCAACATGCATATCTCTGCGTTCAAAAATAGATAAAATATTATTTTGATTGTTTTTTATATCATATTCAAAAGTTCCAGTAAGCCCTCCAAGAGCATCTATATTTTTGTCCATAAAAAAATCTAATTCAGTTGTTAATTTATTTTTAAGATATTCATTTATTTTAATTTCTCCATCTACTGGATATGGTATTTGAGGAACAAAAAGGCTAAATCTATCATAATTAACATTATAAGGTTCAATTCCGAAATAATTTCGTTTCATGTGTACGCTCTTTGAAGTTTCATCCCATTTTATACTAGCACCAAGATTTTCTGCCAATGTTTTTAGTGAGACATATGTACGACCATCTATTATTTTAGGTGCAACATCTAGTTTTTCTTCTCCCCAATTTCTCACTTCAAAAGAATCAATCCAAAGTTTAAGATAAGAAATTGAACCTGTTCTACCAATACTAATTCCTCTTGATTCATCATCCCAATTAACATCATACCCAAGTGCTTCACAAATTGCTCTTAGTGGCACCATAACTCGTCCATCTTCAATAAATACATCATTTGAAATTTCTGTTTTCTGATTATCTAGATACACAGGGATGTTTTTTGCTAAAACATCTGTTTTAAACAAACAAACAGTAATACCCAATACTAACAAAATGGACCTAAAAAAATTTTTTTTCATAAAGTATCATCCTTTCAATTTTTAAATGTATTTTTAAAATATGTCACCACAATAATATCATAAAGAAT
>JBGUYI010000107.1:0-2101 GCA_045118635.1 Acetivibrionales bacterium | reverse complement strand
AGTTTCAACTTCAGTTTCTTTTTCTTCATCAGAAACTTCTGTAGCATCTTCTGCTACAGTTTCGTCTTCAGGGCTCACAGAGTTCGCTTCTACGGATTCGTTCTCATCTGCAAACTCTTCTTCAGGGTTCACAAAATCCTCTTCAGCTTCTTCTTCAGGGCTCGCATTGCTCGCCCCTACGGAATCGTTCACCCCTACGTCTTCGTTCGCCCCTACGGATTCGTTATCATCTACAGACTCTTCTTCTGGGCTCACAGAGTTCGCCCCTACGTCTTCGTTTAACTCTACGGATTCATCATCCAAAGAGGTTTCATCATTATTCATAAGAAGAGTTGTCTTTTCATATTTGTATCCTTCATAGTATCGATACATCAAGTCATCTTCTTTTTGTTCTTCTCCTCTACTTTTGTTTGCATAGTTTTGAATTGATACAGCGAAAGTTGCCATACCAACATTAGTAAGATTCATTGCAACAATTAAAACTATTGCAATAATCTTTTTGAAAGTTTTCTCCATAGTTAATTCCTCCATTTGGGATAATATATCAATAGAATTATTTTCCAAACTAAAAATTTAAATGAGCTATTAGCTCACCCCTCCCCTAAAAAATCTGGGAGTTTTGCTTTTACCTATTATTCACATAATTATATTATATTTTTAGGAACTTTGCAAGCAAAAAAAAGGACTTATAACAATCATTTTCTTTATCATAATCCCTTTTTCTAGACCTTTAAAGTCATTTTTAATAATCTCCTTATTGTTTAATTTAAAAAGCCGTTTAGAGCAATTTTTAGCATTCCAAAAGCATAATTTACCACACAACACATTCTTCCATTTATTTTACCTTGACATTTTTATAATACCTATACATAATTTCCGGCTTCCTAATATATAGCCACAAGAGTGTGAAAATAATGCATTTTATTTTTTTATATTCGCTTACTACTTTTATTATTTATTATTTGATTCTACTAATTTTAATTTAAACAAAAAAGAAGTTGCTCTCGCAACTCCTAGTTCTTTATAAATAGTTCTATTTCCTTGTTCTTTTGACAAGAAAAAACATTGAATTTAGTTTGTAGATCTTCTTTGCTATACTTCCTCAGTAATTCAGAAATACTAAAACATAAATAATTCTTATAACTATACATTTTTGAATATTCCTTCTAGTGCTTTATCTATAACTTTCTCATCAGTAATAGGCATTGCTTTCTTAAAAGATTTCATTCTTTCATCTCTTTCAGCAAAAGCTAAATCTAATGAATTAGCAAAATCTTCTGCGTCTTGACCTTCAACCACAAAATTTCGTGTTATACTTGAAGTTGCCATAATCTTACCTCCTGTTTTCAATTAACTTAATTATATCATAATTTTGTGATTTTTACTAATAAAATTTTAAATTGTAAACATTATTTATTACAAAACTCTTTTAAAGAATTTTCTACCTCATTATAAAAACTATCTTTTGACAATTCTACACCATCATATAATGTGTTAAGCCACACATTAATTTTTTCCTTTAATGAAAACTTATATGGTGCTTTTTCAATCTTCATATGACTAAAATCAAGCTCCCTATCCAATGGATCAATTACATTACTATATGTTTGCATTATATACCTCCTTTTCAAGTTTTTTTGCTGGTCTTGCTGAATATATCCTTATAAGATTTCCTTCTCTCTCACAGTAACAAACAAGTAATAAATTTTTGTATAAACTTTTACCCAATGCATAAAATCTATCTTCAGTAGCATCCTGATTTGTATGTCCTTCATCAGTAATTTTCAACCAATGGCTATCATAAAATACAGTTTCAGCTTCCTTAAAGCTAATACCATGTTTTTCAATATTTATTACTTCTTTATTATAGTCCCATTCAAATTTCATCGATGTGCTCCAAATCTTATGACTTTATTATACAAAAAATCCCTTATTTTATCAAATAAAAGTCAAATTCTTTCATACTTTAAATGGGGCGGAAATAATTATTGTTGCTTGATGATTAATTTTTAAGTTTTTTGAATTTCTTCATTTGTCTTGTTTTTTAGATTATTTGATGCATCTTCATTTTTAAGAACATCTTTAATATAGATTAGAGCTT
>JBGUYI010000106.1:0-3871 GCA_045118635.1 Acetivibrionales bacterium | reverse complement strand
CAAATCCGTGTGCATCCACGCGGAGCGTTATAATTCAGTCGGAGCTTGAACTCCCACTGAATTGTAAATATGTACCCACCGCCTACGCTTTTTCAATCTTAGAGGCGGGGGGCATCTCTGTACTTATGTTATTTAAAACTGGCTCTTGCGGAATTGGGATATCCTCCGGTGACTCTTTCACTGTTTCTGTACTTTGTTCTTTTTGGTTATGGTTCAATTCTTCTGTTTCATTGTGTATTATTGGTACATCATCTTTTTCTACTGATTGTTCTACCTTTTGTTCTACTTTTGGTTTTACCTGTTCTATATTTTTTGGTAATTCATTATTTTGTTCTAATGATGGCTCCACCTCTGGTCCATTTTCTTCAACAGGATCCATTTGAATATCATCAACATCAGTTCTTTTCCTATTTTTTATAAAATCTTTTATGCCAAACATTATAACTGCCAATACGTATACCGGTGATGTGCACAAAATAGCCAAGACCTTAGCAAGTCCTGGTTCTTTGTCATAAAAAGGTTTCTTGCCCCTTATTATATATGAAAAAGCCCAAATGTACAATGGAATTGCAAATGGTACTAAGCTACCTAAGGCCACCCAGATAAATGACATTCCTTTCTTTTCTTCTTTTTGCTGGTTGTCATTATTTATACCTCTTTGATTACCACCTGCCTCTTGCTGAACTCGTCCCGCTATATTTTGTCTATCCTGTTCGTTTGCTTGTTGCTGCACTTCTCTTGAGTTTTCCATGAAATACACCTTCTCTTCTTTCATTCAAAATTTCTTTCATTGTCATAATATCATTTTTTCTTTTTTTATGCAATATATTTTCATGTTGTTATTATAGTATCCACACAAAAAAACATGCATGTTTAATGCATGTTTTTTACTTTATATTTTTAAGCTTAATTCTATTTTTCAATAATACTTGGTTCTCTGTTTTTCTTCACTTCTCATCTATTCTCCTATAATCTGAGATTATTTCCTTAAACTTGTCTTTCTCCACCTCTTTTCCCATAATTATCCTCCATTTATCTTTTTTGGATCTCAACTATTTTGAAATTCCTTTAAATTCCATTTGTACCGCTTCTTTACTCTTTTCTTCTTCTTTGGCATTCACAAAATTTTCTGAATTTAGTACTCTACGATTTTCTTCAGTCAAACTTTTAGCTAACACTACATCTTCTTTGCTTTTCTTTATTTTTTCTATAAACTCTGACATAATATTCTCTCACCCCTTTGTTTATTTTTATACAAATATACCCTGCTTTCCTAGTAAAAGTATTAAATCTTTATTAGTTTCTGCCTTTATCTCTTTTTTCGCCAAACACTTCCTACATTTTAACACTAATTTATCTTTTAACATAGTTACAGATATATCTTTACTACCACACTTACACACTAATTTTCCACTTTTTATAATATTATTTATTTTCCCCAAACTTTCAAACATAACTTTCGAATTAGTAAAATAATTTCTTAAATTTAATTTTTTACTTACAAAGTTCTCCTTATCTTCTTCGATTTTATCCAACTTATTTAGCAACTTTTCTTCATTGTTTCCTATAAGACATAATTCTAATTTTGAGTTTGGGCAATACAAAACAAACACTTCTTTATTTATCAAAGCTCTTTTTGATAATAAAAACATATGTGTGTTTTCACATTTTGAACAATATACTGCTAGCTTAAATCTATCTTCATTTATTTTTATAATTTTTATATATGAATTTGTACAATTACACCGTAATATATTATTTCCTTTATTAAGAAGCCAAAATATATATATCTCGAAAATTTGTACATGATCACATTCATTGCACTTGAATGCTATAAATAATTTAGTATTTATTAACATATCAAACCACCCCACCTATCAAATATCTCTAGAGGATTTATTCATTTTCTTATCAATTGCTTTTTTACCTAAACTATTTTCAGGTATTTTATTTCCCTTATTGCTAAAAGATTCACTTTGTATAATTTTATTACTTTCATTTATTATTTCACCAACATTAATACTACTACTTTTTGTTTTTTGCATTATACTCTGGAAAGAAACACTATCTTTTCTATCTGTATTTGATAAATCAGGAACACTTGTTGATTTATCTCCATTTATTATAGCACTAACTTCATCAATAAAATCTCTAATTGGTTGTTCAATAACGTTACTTTTTTTTAATTCTCTTTCTTCACTTATAGTTATATCCGAATCTATACTACTCACACTACCCCTTTTATCAAAATCATAATCTATTTCATTTAATGTTTCTACAGAATCTATTCTCTTTAATACTTTTCCAATTTTTGATTCCTTTTCAACTCTTTTTCTCGCATAATCATACGCCTTTTTTATATCTTTATCTTTCTTTAGATTATTTAGTTCGTCGCTACCTTCTTCTTTATTGATTGCAGTATGCAACATATGTGTATGTTTTCCAATTTCAACAAAATGTCTTCTATCCTGGCTAAACACACCACCCCTAGCTAATTTATCACCATTTTTTATTAATTTATCTGGCTTTAGAATCCATTTTGAAACCTGGTCTAACAAACCAATATCTCGCTTTTTAGTTTCACCAACACTATCATGTTTTCTATTAATTGTTATTTCTTTTATATTCCATTTACTTAATTCTCTAAAATATTCATCTATAACATTATTAGACCACTTTACTAATTCTTTTGGATGAAAACCTTTTGACATAATATCTTCATAATTTTTATTATATATACCATTACTATAATCCCTTTTATCATACTTTTTACTTTCTTCAATCTTAATTGCAGTTAAAATATTTTTTGCTTGTTCCTTAGTAATATTATTTAATTTATTTTGAAACTCTTTTTTCATTTCATCATTTGGCCAAGTTTTAATCTTTTTTCCTATTTTATTAGCATACCAACCTATATTATTATCATTAAAATCATCTTTTAAATTTTCTATTTGCTCTAAATTGTAATATGCCATCCTCTCTTTTGCCAATGCAAATATATTATCAGATTGTAATTTAATCAAATCATATATATTAACTTCACCGGCCAAAGTTAATTTTCCATCAAGCTTATAGTTTATTTCATCCTGCAAAATTTCAATTTCTTTAATTATTTTTTTATCTGACCACTTAATCTTTTCTTTTTTTACATTCTCACCTAATAAGCTAATACTATCTTTTATATAGCTTATTAGTTCATCATCATTTTTTAAACTATTTACAACTTTTAATATAACTTTTAGATCCTCTGTTCCCTCATTTGGTTTTTCCTTGTTATTTTCTATCATATTAGATAATATTTTAGCAATTCTTTCTTTCTCTGTTTTACCAACAGTATCTCTTATCACATTTAAAATTTTTAAATCCCCTATATCTTTTAAATTTTCTCTATCATCGTTTAACTTATTATTATATGCATTAAGTATCACTTTAAATCTTAAAATACCTTTTTCTTTTAATGTAGCCAAATTCATTTCTCCATCTTTTAATACATTCACTAATTCATTCAATTCTTTCATCTTATTTTCTAACATACTTAATTCATTTTTCTTTTCATTTATCATTGTATCATCTTTTAGATTTCCTATTTCTTGTCTTAACATTCCTTTTTCATCTTCTAAAACAACAAGTTCTTCATTTAAAACTTCTATTAAAATTGCCGCTTCTTCACTAGATATTTTTTCTCTATTTTGGTTTATCTTATCAATTAATTTAGTTAAATTAACACCCTTCATTTTTAATTCGTTCAATTCATTTTGTTTAGTTGTTACGATTTTCTCTAAATCTTTAACAGCGACATCCTCTTTTCCAGCATATTTTAATGAAATTTCTCTAACCTTAAAACAGTTAACACTGTCTATTTCCATTAAAT
>JBGUYI010000105.1:0-4941 GCA_045118635.1 Acetivibrionales bacterium | reverse complement strand
ATTACCTGTTTTTTTAGGAAATTTCATTATTCATTAGATATTTTGTGGTTTTGCTTGATTTAACGATTTAATTTCATATAAATATGTATTTTAATCTTTTTTTAATTTGCGTTTTTATAATCACCTTAGTATAATTATTTTGTTGGTGAGAGAAATATCGACGGGGTGTGGCGCAGTTGGTAGCGCGCTTGGTTTGGGACCAAGATGCCGGGGGTTCAAGTCCTCTCACCCCGACCATTTGTTTAAAGAGACTTGATTAGTCTCTTTTTTTTCTATATAAAAAGAAAATTTGTATCTTAATGAACTTAAAACTTTTTAAAAAGAGTTTTTGGACTAAGATATAAAATAACATTAATGAAAAAGTTTTAACACTAGAAGGGAGGAATAGTACAAAATATTTTGTACTAAGGAATATGAATAATAAAAAAATCATTTTAACTGCTGATAGACCTACTGGGAAATTACATCTTGGACATTATGTCGGTTCTTTAAAGAAACGTGTTGAAATCCAAAACTCAGGTATGTTCGATGAAATAAATATATTGATAGCTGATGATCAGGCTCTTACAGATAATGCAGATAATCCACAAAAAATTAGAGATAACATTATTAATGTGGTTTTAGATTATTTAGCTTCTGGAATTGATCCTAACAAAGTGAATATTTGCATTCAGTCAACTTTACCAGCCCTACATTCGCTTACTTTCTATTATATGAATCTTGTGACAACTGCTAGATTATCTAGAAATCCTACTGTGAAATCAGAAATAAAAATGCGTGGTTTTTCTGAAGAGGGCTTGCCTGCTGGCTTTTTCGCTTATCCTGTATCTCAGGCTGCTGACATAACTGCATTTGATGCAACTGTAGTACCTGTTGGAGAAGATCAATTGCCTATGATTGAACAAACTAGAGAAATTGTAGAAAAGTTTAATCGAATATACGGGGAAACTTTAGTCTTGCCTAAAGCAATGTTGCCAAAAAATGAGGCTCAACGCAGATTGCCAGGATTAGATGGTAAGGCAAAAATGAGTAAGTCATTAGGAAACTGTATTTATCTTTCAGATGATTCTCAAACTATAAAAAAACAGGTAAATGGAAAAATGTTCACTGATCCTACTCACATAAAAATTACAGATCCTGGACATATAGAAGGAAATGTCGTTTTCTCTTATTTAGATGCATTCTGCGAAGACTCTCATTTTGCTGAGTATTTACCTGATTACTCTAATTTAGATGAAATGAAAGATCACTACAAAAAAGGTGGATTGGGTGATGGCGTTTGTAAAAAATTCTTGATTAATGTTTTAGAAGAAACTCTAAGCCCTATTCGTGCTAGAAGGCAACAATGGGAAAAGGACATAAATACTGTTTATGATATATTAAAAGCTGGTACTATTAACGCTACAGAAAAAACTAATAAAACATTAGCTCGTGTACAAGCTTCTATGAAAATCGATTACTTCAAAAACAGAGATATTGTTAATGAATGGAAAAATGTACTGTAACATTTTTTAGTATAATTTGGGGGAGATACTATGGAAAAAAATCTAGACGAAAAAATTGCTAAATTAGAACATTGGATTAGAAAAAAATCTGGTATAGTATTTTTCGGTGGTGCTGGTGTGTCTACTGAAAGCGGTATACCAGATTTTAGAGGAAAAGATGGCTTATACAATCTTAAATATAAGTATCCTCCTGAAGAAATATTAAGTCATGATTTTTTCTTTAATCATACTTTGGAATTTTTTGAGTTTTATCGAAATAAAATGAATCCTCTAGGATATAAGCCAAATGCTGCTCATGAAATATTAGCAGAAATGGAACGTTTTAATAAACTTAGTGCAATTGTTACTCAAAATATAGATGGACTACATCAAAGAGCTGGCTCTAAAAAAGTTTACGAACTACATGGAAGTGTACTTAGAAATTATTGTGTCAAATGTCACAAATTTTATGATGCTGATTTTGTTTTCAATAGTACAGGAATACCAACTTGTACTTGTGGTGGACTTATAAAGCCTGATGTGGTACTTTACCAAGAAGGTTTAGATGATAACATTGTTATGAATTCAATTTTATCTATTGAAAATGCTGAAATGCTTATAGTCGCAGGAACTTCACTTACTGTTCAACCCGCAGCTAGTCTTATAAATTATTTTAGGAGACGATGTTGTGGTCAATATTTAGTTATAATAAATAAAACTCCAACACCTTATGACTCAATCGCTGACTTGGTTATACACGAAAGTGTTGGTAAAGTTCTTAAAAATGCAAGAGGAAACAAGAGATTCTCATAATTCTCTTCTTCCCTCAAAAGCTTTTGACAGCGTGACCTCATCTGCATATTCTAAATCCCCACCAACAGGAATGCCATGTGCTATTCTTGTTGTTTTTATTGAAAATGGTTTTAATAACTTAGATATATACATAGCTGTGGCCTCTCCTTCAACATTCGGATTTGTCGCTAATATAACCTCTTTCACATTATTCCCAGATACTCTTTTTAATAAACTCTGAAGATTTATGTCATTTGGACCAACACCGTTCATAGGAGATATTGTACCGTTTAAAACATGATATTTGCCTTTAAATTCCTTCATTTTCTCCAATACTGCTATATCTTTTGCTCTTTCAACTACACATATAATATCGTTATACCTATTATCATTTCTACATATATCACATGGATCATTTTGTGTTAAATTCCCACAAACAGAACAATATCTAGTATTAGCTTTAGCATCAACTATTGCACTAGCTAATTCCTGGACTCTCTCTTCTTTTAGATTTAGTACATGAAATGCTAATCTTTGTGCAGTCTTATGACCTATCCCTGGAAGCTTTTCAAATTCTTCAATAAGTTTTGTAATAGGTGCCGCAAATGAATCCATCATACATTTCTCCTTATTTAATTTTGTCTAAAACAATCCTGAAAATCCACCTGTTATTTTTCCTAATTCTGATGTATACATATCTTCCGCTTTCTTTATTACTTCATTTACAGCCACCAAAACTAAATCCTGTAACATTTCAACATCATCTGGATCTAAAACTTCTGGCTTAATTTTTATTTCTAATATTTCTTTCTTCCCATTGGCCTTTACATAAACCGCTCCTCCACCAACTGTAGTCTCCACAATCTTTGTTGCTAATTCTTCTTGTTTCTTTTCCATATCTTTTTGCATCTTTTGTGCCTGCTTCATAAGGTTTCCCATACCTCCGCCGAAACCTCCAAAACCATTATATCCACCTTTAGCCATATTTATTCCTCCTAAAATACATTAATTTCATAATCTGTTATAGATTCTTTTTTTCATCTACATATACAAACTATACAAAAAAAACAATGGTATAGTTTAATGTATATGTATAGTGCTCCCATTTCATTTTTCATTTTATAGTATTTACCAGCTAATTTCAACTAATTTTTTTGCCAGACTACTTTTTTTAATTGAGGGAGTGCTTTTACTTTGTCAATTAACTTTGACGTATACAATTAAAAAAGAAAAAATTTATTATTGCAAAGTAAAAAAATACATGATATACTTGTGTGGTTGAAAAGGACTTGGGATTTTATTCTAAGGTCTCCTTGCCTTGTATATTAAAAATACAAGGTCGTAAGTCCAAAGGGAGGTGAAAAAGATATGTTAAGAAAATATGAGACTATATTTATTGTTAAGCCTACACTAGGAGAAGATGCTATTAAAGAAGTCGTTGAAAAATTTAAAAATTTTATAGAAACTTCGGCAACTATAGACTCTTTTGATGAATGGGGAAAAAGAAAATTAGCTTACACAATTCAAGATAACACTGAAGGATATTATGTACTTGTTAATTTTGAATCAGAGCCTACATTCCCTCAAGAGTTAGAAAGGCTATACAAAATAAGTGAAGATATTTTGAAATTTATTGTCATTAAAAAAGATAAGTAGGAGTGATTGTATGAACAAAGTAATTCTTATGGGAAGACTTACAAGAGATCCGGAATTGAGTTATACAACTACTACTAATACTGCTGTTTGTAGATTTACTTTAGCAGTAAATAGAAGATTTGCTAAGTCTACAGATGAAATTAGAGCAGACTTTTTACCTGTTGTAACATGGACTAAAACAGCTGAGTTTTGTTCCAAGTATTTCAAAAAAGGTCAACTTGTTGGTATAGTTGGTAGAATTGAAACAAGAAACTGGACAGATCAAGAAGGTAAAAAACACTATATGACCGAAGTTATCGGAGAAGAGGCTTATTTTGCTGAATCGAAAAAAAGTGGAAATACTGAGTATTTTGAAAATTCAAACGGTTCTGATGTTTCGGATACAAATAGTAATTCTAACTCTCAAAATGATGGCTTTTATGCTATTGATGAGGAAGATGATGATTTACCATTTTAGCAAGAAACGATGTAGAGAGGAGGGTATCTTGTGCAAGGTGTTAAAAAAGATAAAAATAGAGATGCATACGAAAAAAATGATGCAAAAGGTGGTTTAAGAAATAATAGACGACCAAGAAAAAAAATGTGTTCATTCTGTGCTGATAAAATAGCTTACATAGATTATAAGGATTTGGCAAAGATAAAGAAATTTACTTCAGAAAGAGGAAAAATACTTCCTAGAAGAATTTCTGGATGTTGCGCAAAACACCAACGTCAATTAACAAGAGCAATAAAAAGAGCTAGATGTATTGCTTTGTTACCTTATATAGCAGATTAGTTATTGTGTACTAATCTATCACTATTTTTTAGATGGGTTGGTACATAATATTTGTGGAGAGATGGCTGAGAGGTCTAAAGCGCACGATTGGAAATCGTGTGAACGCTAATACCGTTCCGAGGGTTCGAATCCCTCTCTCTCCGCCATTTTTTTATGCGTGAATCTATCCAGTTTTTTGGTAAGTCATCTCCCAAAGTGACATCTTCCTCCACATACACCTCAAATTTTTGTCAT
>JBGUYI010000104.1:0-6276 GCA_045118635.1 Acetivibrionales bacterium | reverse complement strand
TCATATATGCTAATTCTACATAAGGTTTATCTTTAAAAATATCAGTCAAAAATTGTAAGAAATTTTTGTTGTCTTCTTCAGAAAAATCTAAATCATATATATAATCCCACTCATCTATTATAAAAATGAACCCTTTGCCTGTTTTCTTATAGGCAGCGTCTAACATTTCGGATAGAAAATCACTGTGTTCTATATCAGGACAAAGTTCTATTAAGTCTGAAATTAATCTACTTTCAAAGTAATTTATGTATTCCTTATATGTATTTAATTTATATGTTTTTGCGTTAAAAGACATATAAATAACGTTATGTTTATTTAGATGTTCCATATACGAATCACACTTACTAATTTTTAATTTATCAAATATCTCTTTTGTGTCTAAATTATTTGAGTAGTAGCTGGCTAACATCAATGCATTGATACTTTTGCCAAAACGTCTTGGACGTGTTATGCAAACGAATTGTCTAGCACTTCCAACTAATTTATTTAGCTTTGATATAAGTTCAGATTTATCTACAAAATAATCTTCTACTGTTGTTTTTATAAATTGATTTTTTTTATCTACATTATTCAAAAAGTACATTTCTATTCCTCCTTATCTATCCTCTTAATAATGGATTCTAACATATTTTTAAGGCAAATGCAAAAAAAATAAAAAAATTGCCCCAGATTACTTGACACATACCATCTAAAAATTTCTTTCTCTAAATCCTTGAATTTTATATTTTCTTTTGATACAATCTTACTAAACATGGTGCACATCCTTTCTTTGTGGTTTGGCAATTACATTGTACAGGATGTACCATGTTTTTTCTATACTTTTTTTATTTATTTTTCCCCCCAGATAATTTTACACATTCTTACTTTTTTTTTACATAAGCAAAATAAAACTTATTTGACAATGTATGGTATAATAAATTTTGTAAGAGAAATCAGCCTTGAGAGGAGAAGATGACAAGTTGGATGTTGTTATAACAATTGGGGACTTTTTAGTAGATTGTGCAATGATTTTGTTAACACTTATCGGAAGTATAATAGTAGCAGGATTTATATTAGGATTTTTAAAAGATTTAATTTGTCAATATATGCAGTATGCATTGGGTTTTGGAGGAATATTAATTACGGCATGGATAGGTACTCCAGTGCATGAGATGGGGCATGCTTTATTATGTTATGTATTTAGACATAATGTGATAGATGTAAAATTATTTAGTCCTGATGCAGAGAAAGGTATTTTAGGTTATGTAAATCATTCATATAATCCTAAAAGTGTTTATCAGAAGATAGGGAATTTTTTTATTGGAATAGCGCCAATATTAAGTGGTACTGGTGTTATAATGATATTATTTAGAATATTGTTGCCAAGTGAATGTAAAGATATGTTTTCGGCGATAAGAGCGTTTGAATGGCCAAATAAATTTTCATTAGAAGCATTGCAACTTATATATGGTGGCATAATTAAATTATTTAGTATATTGTTTACAACAAGTAATTTGAAAAGTATTGTATTTTGGATTTTTATATATTTGGCAATATCTATTTCATCTCATATGGCATTAAGTCCTGCTGATATGAGGGGAGCGTCTAGTGGTATTGGAACAATGTACATATTAATAGTGGTTGTAAGTTTGGTTGTAAGATTACTAAACATAAATATGACAAAAGTTTTTAGTTTATTTTATTTTGTGAACTCATATTTTATAACAATGTTAGTAATATCCATACTTTGTTCTGTTTGTTCATTTATATTAAGTTTGATACTTTATTCTATAAGAAATTTTGCGTAAAACCTTAGAAACAATCTAAGGTTTTTACCTATTCAGAGCCTTGTTAATGCCAACAATATAAGCAATATTCCTGGTAATATAGCTATAAATTTGGTGTTAATTAATTTGTTTGAGTCTACTATTTTGTATCCTATGAAAAATCCTAATTCTAGAAATAATAATTGTCCTAATCCTATCAAAAACGGAATGAAAAATAAATTTAGTCCAATTAACGAAAACCCAATTCCTGCCCCAATTGAATCTATAGACAAAGCAAAACTTAGAAAAAAAGCTTCAGCTAAAGTAAGATTATTTTTGATATCAGATTGAGTTTTTTGTCTGCATGCTTTAAAAATAGAGCATAGTCCAATTATTACAAGAATACATACACCTAAATATTTTCCTAATTCGGCATTAATATGATTTTTTAAGGAGCTTCCTATAAATATTGATATGCTAGAATAGACAACAGAAGATAAGCAAATTATGGCTTTACATAAATTAGATATTCGTAATTTTTGCATGCCGTATATAAATCCAACACCAAGTGAATCTAAGTTTAATGATATAACCAATAAAAGTATACTAACAACCACCCAAAACACCTTCCTAATAAAAGATAAATTATAGTATTATATGTCAGTAACAAGACTAGTGTTTACATAATATTAAATAAATTAGGAATAAACTACAAATAAAAAGAATAATCTTAAGACAAGGATTAAATAAAAAACAAGCCAAAGAGGGTGTTGAAATCAAGTGGAAAAACTTAATGGATTAACAAATAAAGAAGTAAATGAATCATACAAAAAATATGGTGCAAATAAGTTGCAAATTAAAAAGAAAATTTCACCAGTGAAAATATTTTTAGAACAATTCAGTGATTTTATGGTACTAATATTATTAGCAAGTACAGCTATTTCTTTTTTTATGGGTGATATGGTAGAAGGTGCAACCATAATAAGTATAGTAGTTGTAAATGCTATATTAGGATTTTTTCAAGAATATAGAACTGAAAAAACAATTGAAGCACTAAGTGATTTATCATCACCTCACGCAACAGTGATTAGAGACAATAAGGTGTCAAATATAAAAGCAGAAGATGTAGTTGTTGGAGATTTAATTTTACTAGAGGCAGGAGATAGGGTACCTGCAGACGGAGTTATAATAGAACAAACAAATTTACAAGTTGATGAATCCTTATTAAGTGGTGAATCCTTACCAGTGGAAAAAGAAGTGGCAAAAGATAAAAAGGACCATTCAACATGCGTTTACATGGGTACATTAGTTAAAAATGGAAAATGTAAAGCTATAGTAGATAATGTTGGAATGAATACTAATATGGGGAAAATTGCTGATTTAATTCAAAAGGTAGAAGATGAATTTACACCTCTTCAAAAAAGATTAGAAAAGCTTGGCAAGTTTATTGTTTTGATTTGTTTAATAATATGTATGGTGGTTGTGGTAACAGGAATTTTAAGAGGAGAGCCAGTTGTGGATATGCTAATTTCAGGTATAACATTGGCTGTAGCAGCAGTTCCTGAGGGATTGCCTGCGGTTGTGACAATAGCTTTAGCAATAGGAGTATCCAGAATGGTAAAGAAAAATGCTCTTGTTAAAAAATTACCATCAGTAGAAACATTGGGTTGTGCTACAGTTATATGTTCAGATAAAACAGGTACAATAACTAAGAATTTGATGGATGTACGGAAAATATACGCAAATAATAAAGTGGTTGATGTAGATGACATAAATGAAAATAACAGCAGTGAATTTTTATTAGCAATAAAAATTGGTGCAATTTGCAATAATGCTAAAGTTGTTAAAAATAAAAATATATTAGGTGATGCGACAGAGGTTTCTCTGATAAAATTATATATGAAATTTTTTGATGATTACCATAAATTAAAGGAAAGGTATAATGTATTGCAAGAAATTCCATTTAGTTCAGAAAGAAAATGTATGTCAGTTTTGTGTGATGATGGAAACATATACATAAAAGGAGCGCCGGAAGTTATATTGGAAAAAAGTAGCAAAATATTGATTGATGGAAAGATAGAAAAAATGACCATGCATATGAAATCTAAAATATTATCGGAAAATAAAAAAATGGCAAATGATGCATTAAGAGTAATAGCAGTCGGCATAAAAAAATCTAATACTAGTATAGTTGAAGGTGATATAACATTTGTTGCACTAATAGGTATGATGGATCCACCAAGAGACGGTGTGGCTGATGCTGTTTTAAAGTGTAGAATGGCAGGGATAAAAACAATAATGATTACTGGAGATAATAAAGAAACAGCTGTATCAATTGCAAAGCAAGTAAATATTTTAAATGATGGTGAAGTAGCTGTTTTGGGAAAAGAATTAGATGATATACCACCATCTAAGTTAAAAGATAGGATAAAAAATGTTACAGTTTTTGCAAGAGTTACGCCAAAGCACAAATTGATGATAGTAAAAGCATTAAAAGAAAATGGGGAAATCGTTGCAATGACAGGGGATGGAGTAAATGATGCACCAGCTATAAAAGAAGCGGATATAGGCATATCAATGGGAATAACAGGAACAGATGTGACGAAGGAAGCATCATCTATGATATTGATGGATGATAATTTTTCAACAATAGTATCTTCTGTGGAAGAAGGACGTGTTATATATAGTAATATAAGAAAGTTTATAAGGTATATGTTGTCATGCAATATGGGTGAAGTTTTAACAATGTTTCTTGCAATATTATTAAGCTTACCATTTCCATTATTGCCAATACAAATTTTATGGGTAAATTTAGTTACAGATGGATTACCTGCTATTGCATTGGGTTTAGAACCAATGGAACGAGGAATTATGAATAAACCGCCTAATAAAGATAGTGAAAATATATTTTCAGGTGGACTTTTGAAATTGATATTTATTAGAGGATTTATAATAGGTGGAACAACATTATTTGTTTTTGTTATTATATTAAAATTAACAGGAAGCTTAGAAATGGCGAGGACAGGAGCATTTGTCACATTGGTTATAACACAATTGATTCATGTTCTAGAATGCAAATCTGAACAAAAGAGTTTATTTGAGATAAATCTTTTGAATAATAAATTTTTAATATTTGCAACCTTGACATCATTAATTATGATAATAGTTGTTGTTTATATACCAAAACTTCAAGTTATATTTAAAACTACATCAATTACGTTAAATGAGTGGCTTATAATATTAGGATTTTCATTTTTAGGACCAGTATTAGTTAGTATGGGGAAACAACTAAAAAAATAAATTAACAGGAATTGTTACTTTTCTCTACCCAAATATTGTAAAAAAGGGTAGAGTTTTTTGTAATATTGCGATAAACGCTAAAAAACTACAATATCGCTAGAAAAAATAAGATTAATATGGAATTTATTGTAATTTTGTAGATAAAAATAAGAAAACAGCACACGACAAACATTGACATTCTATTACAGATATTATATACTTATTTTCGTAAAAAACCAAAAAATGTAAAAAAATAAAATAAAATCAAATTAAGTGGAGGTAGTTTTAATGAAAATATTAAAAAAAGTTATTATGGTATTAGTTGTTATGTTTGGCACATTTTTTGTTATGAACACATCTGCATATGCAGGATATAAGAACATGGGGTGGAATTTTATAAGAGAAGAAGGAATATTTAAAAGAGAAAGTTATTATTGTAAAATATTCAAAGATGATTATATACACACTCATGTAATAAAGGAAATAACACCTGTTGTATATCATCAACAAGGTATAGAAACAAAGTTAGATTTTGAAAAAGATGTGTTTTTCATGGGAGCAGTTGCCCAAAGATATAATTGGTCAAGGGGATATAACTCAGAAGCTTGGGCGACATCAAAAGTTATAGATTATGTAAAAGGGAGTAGCTATCTAAGACCATTTAATTTTGATTCGTCAGCATATGGAGGAACAGTATTAAAAAATGACAAATCAGGATATTATAAATTGGCAGCATGTCAAAATTTTATAAAATATCAGGTTAGAATGTATCAAAAAAATAAATGTGTAAGGATGATAGACGTATTTCTTCCAACAGGCGAGGCATATTTGAAAGTAATGTATGGTGGAAACAGTAAATTAGGTAGTAAATTTGTCTAAACCTTAGAAAAGAATCATATTACTTTATTGTGATAGGAGGATGAACCGCAGGGAAAAGGGGTATTAAAAAAATAATGTATTGAAATAAACTTAGTCAAAATGTGGGTGATTGAAGTAATGAAATGAACGTTGAAATTAAGGACATATATCAGACTGGGTTGTATTGTATTAGCATGTTAATTCTATTGAAGGAGAACCGATTGTTTGTACGAATAGTACAAAGAGAAAGTTTTCACAAAAATTAATTCGGTTGAAGCCACGAACCTTCAGGGTCGGTTTTACTAATTAAAAGTTTGTGATATAATAGCATATATACATGAGAGAACAGTTTATAAGGCACTCATAATTTAAATATATTCCATTGGGTATAGCC
>JBGUYI010000103.1:0-8146 GCA_045118635.1 Acetivibrionales bacterium | reverse complement strand
ATTTTAATACTTCTTTTGCATCACTTGGTCTAAATATTTCTGATGTCACGTCATTCATACCAATCATTGCTGTTATTCCAACTTTAGCATCTTTCAATCCTATATTTTCTAATTGTTTCTTTGTTTGCTTAGCTGTCTGTATTGCATAATATCCCATCTTTCCTTCTGGATTTGGTGCAACACTATTTCCATAATCCATTGCCATGACATTTACCACATCAACTCTAACACCTTGTTTTACTGCATCTTTTAATAAACTTACAGCTCTTGATGATAAACCTTTAGGATCTGCTGGCAAACAATATGATAAAATCACATTTGGGTTATCTTTTTGCAAACCTACTAACGCCTTATTTCTTCTTGTATTTGCTTCGGTATCTTTTAGTACATCGCCTTCTATGTCCAAATCCATCCAAGTAAGTTCATACCTATCTATAACCTTTTGATATGCTTCTTGTAATTTTTTCACATCACTTATTTTAGTCGCTAATTCTTTTCCACCTGAACCCCCAAATGAAATAATGATATCTCCGCCATTTTTTCTAAGAGTACTTATTTCCTCATCATATAATCCAGTATCATAATTATACTTTCCCCTCCAAGCAGGAACCCCGTTATTACTATTCATAAAAGCAAATGTATAGTATTTTTGTCCTGTCTTTTTATATACATCATTTACATTTATTTTAGTCCCTGAACTCAATTGCACATATGGCGCAAAAACTTCTTCTCCCCAATTGTTAATAGCTATAGAACTTGCTCTAAAAATTAATTCTTCATGTTCTTTAGATGATTCGGCATAACCTTTATCACTAGTTAAAATTATACTAGATGTAATCACCCCTAAAACCATTGCAAATGATGCCAACTTTTTAAAATGTTTCTTTGTAAATAACTTCATAAAAATAATGTCCCCCCTAATATATTTTTGGCTACAACATAATACTATGCTTATTCCGCCTAATATATTTTTACGGATTTTTCTACCATTTTGTTTATAAGCAATTTGTTACTTTTTTTAATCGAGTTGAAAAATATTTTTGGACATTATTTTGGTTTTTTTATCTGGTGTTTTTTGTAAACTTCAATTTTAAAGGGAGAAACTCATATTAAATTTCCCCCTTCTTATAATTCTTACATGTATCTTAGATAAGTTTTTCCGCCAATTTTTCAATTTCATTTCTATTTTCAGAAGTCACTGCAGATTTTATAGTAATTTCACAATCCACATAATTTATATCCTTAGATTTTTCAAACATAGACTTCATCACTTTTATTGCAGTTGGTGCCCATGAACCATTTTCTATGAAAGCCAAAGTTCTCTTTTGATAATTTCTTTCCACCAAATCATTTATAAATTCTCTCATAAAAGGAAATATTTCATTGTTGTAAGTTGTTGTCGCTAAAACTAACTTTCCATACCTAAAAGCATCTTCTACTGCTTCTGCCATATCACATCTTGCCAAATCCACTAATACAACCTTGCCACATCCTTTTTCCTCTAACTTATCCTTCAATAAAGAAACAGCTTCTTTTGTATTACCATAAACTGATGTATAGGCTATCATTACTCCTTCTGATTCATATTTATAAGATGACCATATATCATATAAATTAATATAGTAATCTAAATTCTCATTTAATATTGGACCATGTAAAGGACAAATAATATTTATTTCCAGTGCACTGGCTTTTTTTAATAGATTTTGTACTTGCATACCGAACTTTCCTACAATACCCATATAATATCTTCTTGCCTCACAAGCCCAATCTTCTTCTATATCTAATGCTCCAAACTTTCCAAATCCATCAGCTGAAAATAAAACTTTGTCAAATTCATCATATGTAACCATAACTTCTGGCCAATGCACCATAGGCGCCATTATAAATTTTAGATTATGTTTACCTAAAGAAAGATTATCACCATCTTTTACAACTACTCGTCTGTCTTCATAATCTTGTCCAAAAAATTGCTTCATCATAGTAAAAGCCTTCATTGTAGACACAATCTTAGTGTCAGGATTTTTTTCCATAAAACTTGCAATACTTCCAGAATGATCTGGCTCCATATGTTGAACTATAAGATAATCAATTTTCTCTGTTTCTTTTTTTATATTATTAAGCCATTCATCTTCAAATCTCTTGTCAACTGTCTCCATTACAGCTATTTTTTCATCAATAATTATGTATGAATTATATGCCATACCATTTGGTACTACATACTGTCCTTCAAATAAATCAATATCATGATCATTTACACCAATATACTTTATTTCCTTTGTTATGTTATTCATAATACAAAATCCCCTTTGTTTACTTTTTTGTGATACTTTCCTAAATACAAAAAACAATCTCTATTACCAGAGATTGCCCTTTATTACTTTGGTGGAGGGAGATGGATTCGAACCATCGAAGTCAGTGACAACAGATTTACAGTCTGCCCCCTTTGGCCACTCGGGAACCCCTCCTTATGGAGCTGGTGGACGGAATTGAACCCCCGACCTACTGATTACAAGTCAGTTGCTCTACCTGCTGAGCTACACCAGCCTATAAAAATCATTCTATTGGCGACCCGGAAGGGGCTCGAACCCTCGACCTCTAGCGTGACAGGCTAGCATTCTAACCAGCTGAACTACCGGGCCATAATAAAATAATTTTGGTGACCCATAGGGGAATCGAACCCCTGTTACCGCCGTGAAAGGGCGGTGTCTTAGCCGCTTGACCAATGGGCCTAATTAGTTGATAACATCCAACTGCCTCATCAACAAGCACTATTCTACATGATACCTTTATCATTGTCAATACTTTTTTATGGAAAATTTTTGTTGCTAAATATGTTTATATAGAGTTGCTTTTGGCGTAGCCTTTTTTACTAAATTTAAAAAGTTTCTACTAACCATAGCAGAAACTTTTTAAATTCCTTTATAACGTTCCTAAAAAATCTTCCACAATATATGTAAAAGTTATTGGAGTTACTTGATTTCTTACTAATTTTTCTAACAATTCTATCGTTTGTTCTTTAGTACTACAAATATTACTCATAGACTTTATTTCATTATTCGAATTGTTAGTTATCTTTGATATTTCTATACCATACATACCATCTTTAACATTCGTTAAATAATATTCCAACTGAAAATTTTTTCCCTCTCCATTCTCATTATTTTTAATTTCTAGTTTTTTAATTAATTCTTTTCTTTCCATAATTAAGACGGTCCTTTCTTATGTTTGTTAACTTCCTTACAAAAAGATTATACATTATTTGGCAACAATATTAAAGAAAAAAAAATCGACTATTATCGACTCTAAAGTTAATGAACATTTTAACAAATTAATACCCTCTCAAACCCTTGATATATGCGAGATTCATTAAATTGATTGTCTTATTTTCTCTTTTTAAAAGTAATGAAAAAATCGACATTTCTTTGTAAAAAAAAAGACATTTTTTAAATTTCTGTGGATAACCTTAGTAAGTCATTTTTTGACATTTTTTAAAATTAAAAAATAGTGAATTTATCCAACAGTGTAAAAAACTGTTCCATATGAAACAAATTTGAAAGCAGCAAAGCGTTTGTTCTCATTCTGTTAATTCGATAAATTACTATTAAATATATATGCTTTTTTATATTGCCAAAAAACTTGACAATTGTAAAATAATGTAATAAAATGGCAATGTTTGAAATACATAAATAAAAATTATTTTTTGTACTATATTAATTTATGATAACTTCTTAAATAGAACATACATTGATTCTAAAAAACACATATTTTTATAAAAATTCTATTAATTTTTCGGAGTATAAATAAATTATTGAAAATAATGTAAAAAACTATTGTATATTGGAATTAAATATGTTAATATGTATTTGATTTCTTTAAAGTTGGGGAGTGGAATTATTTTTTACGAATTAAAATATGAATTTTTGTCAATAATTTTGATTAGTTATACATTACCAATATTTGCATTTTTAATTATTAAGTATATTTTCGGTAAAAATGATATGACTAGGGAAAAATTTATTAAGTTTTTATTAATATTGGGAACAGTTATTTCTATCTTAACGATTTTTGAAAAAAAATTATTGTTCACATTATTAGTAAATATAGTATCAGGACTCATTATTATAATGATGTGTGAAATTGTTATCTTAAAAAACGATATGCTAAGTGCTGTAGTATCATCACTAGTTACTTGCGTTATTTTTGAGACATTAAAGTTTGTATTAAATTTTATTTTACTAAAAAATAGAAATAAAAATACGGATTTTGACCAATTTGTTTCCGTTTTTAGAATTATTATTATTTTAGTAATAATAGCATTAATTGTTGTGGCTCTATACAGGAAATTTGATAAATTTGTAAAAAGATTAATAGCAAGAAAAAAGGAAAGTTATTTTAAAGCTGCTCATATTTTAATTGCAACTAGCATCGTTGTTTTAAACTTGTGGTCGTATGTTTTTGTAAAAAATCAAAATAGTGAACTATTATTTCTGCTAAATTTATCAATTACAGGAATGTATTGTCTTTTTAGCTTAGGTTCAATTAATATATTCAATAAGTACGAGAAAAACATGGCAGAACTAGAATATCAATACTGTTACAATAAAACATTAAATTACCTTATGAAAGATTTAAGGAGGTTTAAACATGACTACAACAATATGTTAGCTGTTATAGGTGGATATTTACAACTTAATAATTATGAAGAATTAAATAATTATTACAATAATATATCAACGAATATAAAATATAGTAATTTTGAATACAATAAGTCTATGGTAAAAATAAAAGATGCAGGTGTTTTAGGCTTACTTTTATATAAATTAAATTTAGCAAAAGGAAAAGGTGTTGAATTTATAATTAACGTAAATACCTCAATTGAAAAAATAAATATGAAAACAAATGAATTTTGTGAAATATTAGGTATATTATTAGATAATGCAATAGAAGCAGCATCCGAAACAAAAGCTAAAAAAGTTAAATTAGAAGTCTCAGAAAATTTGGATTGCAAAATTTTTGTTATTATAAATTCTATTGAATCCAAAATTGATACAAAAAAAATATACATAAGTGATTATAGTACTAAAGGAAAAAATAGAGGCGTGGGATTATCAGTAGTAAATGATTTAGTAAAAATCAACAAGAATCTTTATTTATATACTGAATGTTCTGATGAAGATTTTATTCAAAAATTAATTATACATTGTGAAAATACCACTGTAAAAAAAGAGGAATCTACCGAAAAACAAGGTTAACGCTCTCGAAAACATTGATTAATTGGCAATTCATTACGTTATCTTTATAGATAACTTGATGAATTGCCATATTTTTTTGTGTGACTCTTCTCTCATCTATGCCTTAAATCTTTGTTATAGGATTATTACCCTTATATTAAATTTTGCCCTATAACTATTAATTTTGTTCGAATTGCAAGTTATACAAATGTTTGTACACGCCATTTCTTTTCAAAAGTTCATCATGTGTTCCTTCTTCTAAAATACCACCTTCACCTAAAACAATAATTCTCTTTGCATTTTTTATGGTAGAAAATCTGTGTGCTATCACAATTGTTGTACGATCTTTTGCCAAATTTTCCATAGATTTCTGAACAAATCTTTCGCTTTCACTATCCAAACTTGATGTTGCCTCATCAAAAATCAGAATAGATGGATCTTTTAAGAATGCTCTGGCAATAGCTATCCTTTGTTTTTGTCCACCTGATAGCTTTGTTCCTTTTTCTCCTATATTTGTATTGTACCCATCCTCAAGTTTCATAATAAAATCATGTGCATATGCTTTTTTAGCCGCTTCTATTACCTCTTCATAAGATGCATCAAGTTTTCCATAACGTATATTATCCATTATAGAACCCGAAAACAAAAATATATTTTGTTGAACAATCCCAACATTTTGACGAATGTTTTTAAGACTTATATTTCTAACTGGTATATCATCTACTAGTATTTCACCAGAATACACCTCATAAAATCTAGGAATTAAATGACAAAGTGTAGTTTTTCCAATGCCAGATAATCCAACTAACGCCACATATTCTTTAGCCTCAATTTCAAAGTTTAGATTCTTTAAAACAAATTTATCAGAAGAATCATACTTAAATGAAACATCTTTAAATTTAACATTCCCATTTATTTTTTCTAAACTAATAGCATTTGGCAAATCTTTAATCTTTGGTTCAACATCTAGTATATCAAACACTCTTTTTATCCCAACCATACCTTCATTAAATCCAGAAATTAAGCTAAATATTCTAAATACAGGTGATATTAAGATATCCGCATACAACATAAATATTATTAAATCACCAAAATCAAAATTGCCACTTACCACAAAAAACATAGATATTATTGTAACTATAGGAATTAGTCCTATTAAAATAGGATCAACTATAGCCTCTAGTGTACCACCAAATTTGTTAATTTTATCGTTTGTGTCAAGATATATTTTCATTCTATCCTGATATCTTAAAATTTGTTCACTTTCATTTGAATAAGCTTGTACAGTTTTTATTCCTGATATATCTTCCTCCAAGTCAGATGTAAGCTTTCCATAAACATCCCTTGACTTTAAAACTTCATTTTGCATTCTCGGAATATATATAACAGCAATCACTAAAATTAAAGCAAGCACAGCAAATGTCAAAAATCCAAATAAAGCATTTGCCATAAATAATATTATACCCGCACCTATTAGCCTTATTGAAAAATCAAAAAATATCTCTGGTACTTTTTTTATTAAAGTTGTTAGATTATATGCATCGGTTGTTATGTACGACATTAACTCACCAACTTTTCTCTCATCAAAAAAACTAAAATCTTGTTTTTGATAATGTTCAAAAAGCTTGACTTTTATGTCCGCTTCTACTTTTAATGATAACATATTCCCTTGGTATTTATTATATCTTTCGCAAAAGAATATCACCACAAATATTCCAAATATGAATAACGTCACTAATAAAAGGACCTTATATGCTTCACTTTTTTCAAAATATACAACATTGTCTGTTAAATATTTTACCAAAATCGGAATAATAGTAACTGACGTACTATGCATTATAGAGCAAAGCAAGTCTAAACATAATTCTTTTTTATATGGTTTATAGTATGATAATAATTTTTTTAGCCTTCGTATCAACACTGAATCATCTCCTTTAGTTTAATTTTAACTTTCTCTAAATTACTACATGTTAATATTGGAATCATATCATTTATCTCTCTAACGCTTTTGTCCCACCATTTAAGATTTAGCAATATTTCAATTAATTCATCATCAAACCTCTTTCTAATTTGTTTTATTGGATTCCCAACAACAATTGTATATGGAGAAACATTTCTCCCAACAACACTGTTAGCACCAATAATAGCGCCATCACCAATATTAACTCCTGGCAAAATTACTGCATTTTGACCAATCCAAACATCATTACCTATTATTGTGTCCCCTTTTTGTGGTAGTTCTTCATTAGGTAATGGTTCCATATTCCAACCTTCTAACGTGTAAAATGGAAAGGTAGAAACACAATTCATTTTGTGATTCGCTCCATTCATAATAAACTCAACACCTTTTCCAATTTGACAAAACTTCCCTATAATTAACTTGTCCCCATTCCATTCATAATGATTTGTTACATGACTTTCAAATTCAGAATCTGCAATGTATGTAAAATCCCCTACAATAATATTGGGATTCTTTATGGTCATTTTAACATATATTTCTTTATCGTATCCTTTAATTGGATATATTACATTTGGATTAGGTTCTACATTATTTTTGTACATAATCCTTATCACCCTTAATATTTTTGTTGCTTTTAATAATAGCATACCAAATGATATACTACAACAATAATATCGACTTTTGACATGGATTATTTTGCATTATATTTTTTGAAATTTACTTAAAAAAGACAAATCGATAGAAAGGCTTTAAGGTAAATTAAAGCAAAATATTATGCACAAAAACTGGATGATTGCACTGAAAAAAGCTTGCTATTGGTATAAGCTATATGACAAAAAAATACAAACGAAGATAACAATAGGCGTAAGTCAATACGAGCTTGCGAGTATTGCTGCGCCGGATTTGTGTACCCGGCAGGGTACAACTTACCATTCAAATCCGTGTGCATCCA
>JBGUYI010000102.1:0-2186 GCA_045118635.1 Acetivibrionales bacterium | reverse complement strand
AATCTTCAAACTCTATATCCTCTAATAACATTAGAGCTTTTTTACTCTCCTCTATAAAAGCCATTTTTACTATATATTATCCATAATTTATACATTTCACTATAATGGTCTTTTATGAAGTTTTGTATTTCTAATATTTCTCTATTCTTTAGTATTCCTTTACGTTGTATAATTGTATCTCCATTACTTTTGATAAAAAATTTAGCTGCGATTTCTTCTCCTAAACTTTTCTCGCTGGCGTGTGCATGCATACATTCCAATGTACAGTGAGATGTAAAATACAAATAGTATCCAGCAATTTTAAATCTATAATACTTTGGCATTACTCTTCTTCACCTTCATCTTTCAAAAATTTCTTATCTTTTTTAAAATAATCTTTTGCAATTTCTTCTTCTATTTCATCCATTGATGACTCTAATACAACTCCATCTTCAGACAATACTACAGCATGTTTTGTCCAACTGCTAAAAATTCTATAGCCTATATCACATTTACTAAATGCATACCCATTTACTACAATAATAGCATTATCTAATATTTCTTTTACATCTTTATCAATCTTCTCCATTTACAACTCGAACCTCCTCAATATCTTTTATTTCTTCTTTTGGTATATATAAATTTTTTAAGACATAATTCAAATCTATATACTCTTCTATTAACTCCTCGCTATGCTTATATTTAGTCATTACCACTATATACCCATTATCCCATGTTGTTACCTTAGAATACCACTCTAAAGAATAGGGAGCTTTAAATTTTAATACATAATCCTTAAACTTAAATATTGTATAATCCTTCTTATTGGTCAAAATAGCATAACTCATAGTTATCACCTACCTCTTTCTAAAACCATAATATATCACATTACGCCTCTTTACTACCATTTATCTGATATTTACAATTATTGCACTCCCAAAAACAGTCATGGTCTTTAAACCCTTCCTTTATCATACATATTATAACAACTTTACAGTGATTTTTCAATAATAAAGTTACCCAAAGTTCGACTGTCTATACCTAAAATAGCTGAAATTAACATTCCTCCTTTTAAAATAAATTTATCTTTATAGGAGGATACTGATATTCTCTCTAATAATCGTTCCAACATGTAAGTTTGTAAAACTGATTGAGCAGATATTTTATTTTCTTTTGCTATATTTGTTTATAATTGCCTTAAAACTCATTGCATTTCTTTTCATTCGTCTAAAACCTCCATATACCTACTTAATATATTTTTAATTCTTAATTCACCTGCATATTTATATAACAAAAATAGGTTTTTATCCTTTCTTTTCATATACTCTTTAAGTGCTGTATTTAATATTTGTGTATCTATCTTGTTTCTGTCCTTTACTATGTCACATATAGTCCGTTCTTTGTCGTATATTTTGATTTCTGTATCATCCGATAATTTCATTGTTGTCAATCCTAAATAATATTTTTCCTTTTTAACATAATGAGCCTTTACGAACTCATTATTAATCCTAATATTATTTGGAAAAGTCATATCAACCTTAATAGGTGTTCTCTCTGTCATATCGTAAAAATACAACGCCGTATTGTGAGAAAAAACTCCTGATTGATATCTTTTCCCTAAAATAAAAAATTCGTTAGGAGCTTTTCCTATAAGTGAATATACTCCTCTAGTAACTTTTTCAATGTATCCATCATCTTTTAATTGCTTTAAAAATTGTTGATGTATATTATGTTGCCTAAGGTCGTTTGTACATATGTATCCATGATTATTTTTAATAATCCTTATTAACCTTTCTTTACTATTCACTTTATATCATCTCCTCAATTATTGATTTCTAAATACATTTTATAATATTTTGTATTTAAAAATCAATAGTTATTCAAAAAAAATTAAAAAACTTACACCCAAACCATAGGTAAATGAGAGAGTATATCACTTTTTTCCCTGTATTTATCCAATAACCTCTACACTTGCCATCTTGCAATGAAAATACCACAAAACGTGGATTATTGTTCATATCCCTATCTCCTTGCAAAATACATATGTCTTCATTCATGAATCAAGGAGAAAAATTTTAGAAATAATAACGATAGCTATAGTCATAGGTCCAACTCCACCTGGCACTGGTGTTATAACGTAAGTACAGAGATGTCCCCCGCCTCTAAGCTTGAAAAAGCGTAGGCGGTGGGTACATATTTACAATGAA
>JBGUYI010000101.1:0-2704 GCA_045118635.1 Acetivibrionales bacterium | reverse complement strand
TTTTATATTTTTGCCTTTCGGCACAGATGGAGGAGCATGTTTCTTAAAATGTTAATTGGGTAAATGTAAAGAAAAGTCGTCAAGGAATTAGCATATATAAAAAAGTAAGAACCCAAATAAATGTGTTCCTACTATTATTACTTTTTTATCGCCCTTTACGACTAAAAGAAATGTGCTAAAACATCAAGCTAAGAAAGGTAAAAAATAAGAAGTTATTTTTGTCCGACTCTAAATTTAGACCATACCATTCCATCTAATCGAGCTATAGTTAACGTTGGGTATTCTTGTTTTAATATATCAACTGCTAATTTATAAATAATCTGACAATCTTCGTTGGATACTTCATATCCTGTAGCCTCTCTTATAGATCTATGTATGTGTACATCTGGTTTAACTCTATTTTGGTCTCCTGCTAACATAAACATATAATTAACTGCCGCATCTCCCATTCCATAAACGCTTCTCATACAAAAATCTAGTATATCTTTATTAGCACTTTGGAAATCTTTTAATGTTTGTATTTTTATATCTGCTAGTTTTTTTGCCAATTCAAGACATATTTCGGATTTTAATTTTTTTCCAATAACTTGCATGTTTTGTAAAACATCTCTAGCAAATGGTTTTGCCCCTCCAGATTGATTTATATGATTTATGAAATCAGTTATTGTATATCCAGAAGCATGTTCATTTCCTTTCATATAAGTTTTTCCATATCTTTCAACTAGTGGAACTGTTACTGAAAAGTACTTGGCTCTTAATGAATAAATACAATCTAAAATACAAGGTCCTAATGAACCATATGGTTCAGCATAATGTTTTTGATTTAAATCTATGTTTTTACGACACCATTCTGCAAATTGATTTGCTAATTGTTTATTATCCATAAAGTACTCCTCTGTCATTTTCGTGTTTCCATCATTTTCTATTAGTTTTAGTGCAAATTCTTCTGAGCAAAAATACGAATAATCGTATCCAAAGAAAACATCCGCAGAAGTTGGAGTAAATCTCCATGTTTTTGTTCTATAACTATATGCTTCAGGTTGACCATCTGGACTCTTTCTAAATACCTGTCCAAAATTATTGTATCTATAATTATATTTTTTGTGTTCCATAGTAACCTTAAATGATTATTTTCTAATAAAAATAATAAGTGATTTTTGACTTTTTTTCAATGGAAAAAAGCGCATAGGTTAAAATGAGGACTCCAGTATATTTAGAGTTCCTATAACTATTTTTGATTAAAAGTTAATTATTTCTTTTTCTTAATCCAAACATAATCTGTCACTATAGTTTCACTCATATCAAAGAAAACTGTTCGACTTTGATTGTCATAATACCCTGTGACCTTATAACGATTGTCAGGATTATAATCATCTATTAAGTGACAAACAACATCATATATAACTTTATTTCTTATTGAAATAGGAGTTAATTGTTCTGGACGTGGTTTTGAAAAAGGCATTGCTCTTGATTCTGTTCCTTTACATGCTCGTATAGCAAAAACAAGATTGTCTTTATCTACTCCAAATTGAACATATGCCGAATAGTTTAGTTCTTCTATTACACCTTTGTTAAAAGTGATATAGTCTTTGTTAATATACATATTTGCGTCCGTTCTTGATGCAATATCAATGATATCTAATGTTATTGCTTTAAAATCAATTGCCATAATTTAATTCTCCTTTGGCGTATGTTTTTATTCTATTTTGTTTACGCCGTCTATTATTTTTATAAATTGTTCTATTTCTTCCTTCGTCCAATTCATATCCAAAAGGAAAAATCCCTTTAATACACCAGATTTTATACGTGCAACCCTGAATTTATATCCAAATTCTTGTATCTTCCTATGACTTCGACTTTTTGAAGTTTTTAACATTTCCTGTACTTCATTCCATTTTGCACGTTCAATAATGGCTGGATGGTCATTCTCCCAATGCCATTGTGTTAGTAAATCTCTGTTTATTACCGATTTATGAGTTAAATAGTCCTTCGTGTATGTTTTTTGATAAAGGACATCTCCACAATATTTTTCATTTCTTAAAATATTGCTGATTGTTGCAATATTCCACCTCGTCATACCTCTTGGCGAGGATATTCCTTGATTTGTTAAAGAGTTCGCTATTTCTTGTATAAATGCCCCTTCTAAAAAACTATCATAGATATATTGAACAATTTGAGCTTCAAAGGGTTCAATTTTAACTCTTCCTGAATAATCTCGATAATAGCCTAATGTATTTACTACAGAAAACTTATATAAACCTTCTTGCATACGATAACGTATTCCCTCTTTAATAGCGATACTCTTTTGCTGACTCTCCAATTCTGCCAATGCAGATAGAATAGATATTATAAGTCTATTTTTTCCATCACTCGTGTTTATTCCTTCTGACTCAAAATTAACAGCTACTGGATGTGGTAAATTGCTTAATTCTTGTAGAGTTGTAAGTATATCCACAATATTTCTACCGAAACGGCTAATACTCTTTGTAAGAATAAGATCTATTTTGCCTGCTTTGGCATCTTCTATCATTTCAATAAATCCTTTACGCTTTTCTTTGCTTGTTCCAGATATACCTTCATCTGAATATATTTTGACTAACTCGAATTGTGGATTGGATTGAATCATTAAAGTAAAGTGTTGAACTTGCATCTCAAAACTACCTACTTGAGTTTCTTCTGGTGTACTAACTCTACAATATGCTGC
>JBGUYI010000100.1:0-24638 GCA_045118635.1 Acetivibrionales bacterium | reverse complement strand
GGGCAATATGTAGATAATTCCCCTAATGTTTCATCTGGTAAGTATCAAGGGCAATATGTAGATAATTCCCCTAATGTTTCATTTGGTAAGTATCAAGAGCAATATGTAGATAGTTCCCACAATGTTTCGTTTAGGAATAATTGTTTACCTGAAATTATATTAACTATACAAAATAAAAATATTAATAATAGGTATAACTCTTTATGTTCTGTATTAAAAAACAATATAAATTTGAACGTAATATATAATGGTACAACACCTTTAATCGAAGCAATAAAAGCAAATGATATATCTGCTGTAGAATTGTTATTGACTCATGGTGCATATGTTAATTTGCCAGATAACTACAATAATTTCCCCATTATTGTAGAAATACAGTATAGAAAAAATATTTTTCACAACAAATATATATTGAAGTTATTGTTAAAAAATAGTACTGTTGCACAAATAAATATGCTATATAGTGGTACAACACCTCTAATTGAAGCAATAAAAATAAATGATATATCAGCTGTAAAATTATTATTGACTCATGGTGCATATGTTAATTTGCAGGATGCTTATGGGAATAAGCCTTTAGACATAGCTATAAAAAAAGCTATCAATTCTGGTAATTTAGATATAGTTAAATATTTATTTCAAAATGGTGCTACAACAAACAAGAAAAATGATTTTCTATTAAAAGCTGTAAAAAATTCTAATTTAGGATTAGTAAAACTCTTAATAAAATATAATGCAAACATTAATATGGATAACGGTCTATTATTAGATATAGCTATAAAAAATAATAATCATAATATTATAGATTATTTATTAGACAATGGATTTCTCATGAATGAAAGGCAAAATGATTTTTTGTTATTAGCTTGTAAAAATTCTAATTTGAAATTAATGAAACTATTAATAGAAAAATATAATGCAAACATTAATATGGATAACGGTATCTTATTAGATATAGCTATAAAAAATAATGATCATAATATTATGATTTATTTATTAGACAATGGACTTCTCACTAATGAAAGGAAAAATGATCTTTTATTATTAACTTGCAAAAATTCTAATTTCAAATTAATGAAATTATTAATAGAAAAATATAACGCAGATATTAATATGGACAACGGTATCTTATTAGAAATAGCTATAAAAAATAATGATCATAATATTATAGATTATTTATTAGACAATGGATTTCGCATTAATGGAGGACAAAATGATTTTTTGTTATTAGCTTGCAAAAATTCTAATTTGGAATTAATGAAATTATTAATAGAAAAATATGACGCAGATATTGACGTAGATAACAGTAGATTATTAGAAATAGCTTTAACAAATAATAATTCTATCATAGTTGATTATTTATTAGATAGTGGGATTCGTATAAATGATAAACAAAATGATTTCTTGTTATTAGCTTCCAAAAATTTTAATTTGGAATTAGTAAAATTATTAATAAACGTACATAACGCTGACCCATGTGTTACTGGAACTATTAATGGCACTACTCCTTTAATTCAAGCTATAAAAGGAAATAATAAAGAAGTTGTTTATTATTTAATAAATGAATGTAACGTAGATATAAATTGTCCTGATGTTAATGGAAAATCTCCCATAGATTTTGCAAGGAAAAATAATATGTACAGTATAAAATATTTTTTAATACAACATGGTGCAAAGTGCAAAAAATACGAGAAATTGATTGGTAAGACATTGAAATTAAACAGAGATTTAAAAAATAAGGTGTTTAAAATAATAAAATGGCCATTTGAGTTATTACATAAAGTAGCAAAATCTATAAAAAAATATATTTTTGGGAATTCGGACAGAGAAAATTATCTTGGTATGTCAAGAGGAATATAGAAGATACAGTTAATAGCTGTATCTTCTATATTATTTACTATATTATTTACTATATTATTTACTTTCTTGATTCTCTTCACTTTCTTCAAAATTTAAGCCAAAAATTTCTCCAAAAATTCCGTCTTTTCCTTTTTGTCCGTCTTGTCCTTTATATGTCCACCAATTTGGAGTGGCTAGGGATGATTCTCCCCCTTTTCCTCCATTTCCTGGTAATAATAATGTTCTTTCTGCGAATACATTACAATTTTTTCTTAAAATATTTATTACATTACCTCCATTTCCACCATTTCCTCCATTTCCGCCATTGCCTCCTGAAAAAGGAATACATTCTAATGCTTGATATTTACCATCTCCACCATTTCCTCCATTTCCTGCATAAACTTCTACATTATAAAGTTTTAGTGTTCCGGATAACATACTTATTGCTTCTTTTGGTGTTTCTCCATCTTTTCCGTTATAGTTATCCCATGTATGTATTATTCCATCTTCTCCTCTTTTTCCATCATTATGAATAATTCTACCATTTTTTATTGTAACAACTATATCATCTTTATATTCATAAACATCTTCACTTTGTATCTCAAATAATGGTAAATTCCATACTTTTACAGATTTTTCTGATTGGCCAAACATATCTCCAAAATTATCCATTATGAATGTATCTTGACAGCCTAAAATTTCTACTTTATTTTCATAAAAACTTGGATTTATTTCTCTCAAACTTTCCTTATGAGTTACTATTTCTTTTCCTACTATTATTGAATCTTCATTTTCTAAAACATATATTGTTTTTTCATTTAAATTTATCATAACTGATGATTCTATTTTTAAACTATTTTTCAACTTTATATCTTCCATAAGCATCACTAAATCATTTTCACCACATATTTTCAATGCTGAAGCCAATTCTTTTTCATTACTAACAAAATATATATTTTGCAATGCATATGACCTTTCTCCTACATTAATTGCAATAAAAATTACTAAACATACAAAAAATATCTTTTTTAAAAATTCTTTTAACATTCTTAATCTCTCCTTTTATTTTTTCTAAACTTTACTTTTGTTATTTTTATCAAGAATAGTAACTTTTTATGGATTTATGACACGTTTATACAAACTTTTGCTAAAGTTTCTCTATAATCATAAATCCCATGTTAAACTGCAATTTGTAATAGTGTATAAATATCATCCCTCCTTTTATTAAAAACAATAATTTTTTTTGCTAAAAAAGTCAATCAAGATTTTCGAAATCAATCTTGTGCGCCAGATGAGCATTCACACCGAGCGTCATAATTCAGTCAGAGCTTTATTTCCCACCCCCATTGAAATTATGTATCCATTGCCTACCCCTAAAAAGCTTAGAGGCATGAAACATCTCTGTACTTACGTTATAAAGATTATTGGTGTATTACCAAATCCATCCTTTATGTCTATATCGGCACTTTTTTATTTAAAATATTTATTTTTATTTAAACTTTTGCAAGAATATCATTAACTCTACCTCTAACAAAAATGATATATTTTTGGTAAAAATAAAAAAGGCATCCTAAAAACACCTCTTTTATTTTTTAAGAGTTTTGTACTAACACACTCTTATGTATCAGTCTTTTTTTATAATTAGTACACTAAACTCGCTGTTTTTTAAATTCCTGGCCTTCATTTTCTTCAAATATTTTTTCAAATTCTTGACCTTCTATTTTTTCTTTTTCAATTAATGTCAACGCCACAGCTTCTAATACTTTTATATTAGATCTTAAAATTTGCAAAGTTTCTTCATACGCTCCGGAAATTAAAGATTTCACTTCCCTATCTATAATAGCTGCAACTTCTTCACTATACGTTTTAGTTTGTGCAAAATCCTTCCCTATAAAAACCTCGTCATGCTCACTTCCAAATACCATATTAGTTAAGTCATTACTCATACCATACTTAGTTATCATACCTCTTGCCACTCTATTAGCATGTTTTAAATCACTCGACGCACCTGTACTAATTTCTTTTAATATTATTTCTTCTGCTGCTCTTCCTCCCAATGAGATAATTATTTCTTGCAATAAATGGCTCTTTGTTGCATAACTCCTATCTTCATCTGGTTTATGTGTGGTATATCCACCAGCCATTCCTGTAGGAATTATAGATATTCTGTCAACTTTATCTGTTGTAGAAACAGCTCTAACAGCAATCGCATGACCAGCCTCATGATATGCAGTAAGTTTCTTTTCTTCCTCACTCATAACTTTACTCTTCTTTTCAGGTCCTAACATAACTTTAAATATTGCTTCTTTTATTTCTTTCATTCCTATCTCTTTCTTATCAGCTCTCGCTGCTAAAAGGGCAGATTCATTTAATAAATTTTCTAAATCGGCACCTGTGAATCCTGGTGTTATTTTTGCTAAATCAGCCAAATCGACATCTTTCTCTAATGGCTTTTTTCTAGAATGTACTTTTAATATATCTTCTCTTCCCTTTATATCTGGTAATCCTACAACTACTCTTCTATCAAATCTACCTGGTCTCAAAAGCGCAGGATCTAATATGTCCGGTCTATTTGTAGCTGCTAATATAATAACACCTTCATTTATTCCAAAACCATCCATCTCTACTAATAATTGATTTAATGTTTGTTCTCTCTCGTCATGTCCTCCGCCAAGTCCTGCTCCTCTATGTCTACCAACTGCATCTATTTCATCTATAAATATTATACTAGGTGCATTCTTCTTAGCTTGTTCAAATAAATCTCTTACCCTAGATGCTCCAACACCAACAAACATTTCCACAAAATCAGAACCACTTATACTAAAAAATGGGACTCCTGCTTCTCCTGAAACAGCTTTAGCTAAAAGTGTCTTTCCTGTACCTGGAGGTCCAACTAACAAAACTCCTTTCGGTATTCTCGCACCTAACTCAGTAAACTTTTTAGGCATTTTTAAAAACTCAACTATCTCCTGCAATTCTTCTTTTTCCTCATCGGCTCCTGCAACATCGTTGAATGTCACTTTGTTTTTACTATCAAGTGTCATTCTAGCTCTGCTTTTGCCAAATGTCATAACCCTGCTTCCTCCACCTTGAGATTGCTGGAAGAAAAATACCCAAAATATCGCTAATGTTACAAATAACAGTGCTACTGGTAGTACTATTACAGAAATCCAACGTGGCAATTGTGATGGTAATTCATATCTAAACTCTACATTTCCTGCCTTCATATCATCCAAAACTATCTTTTCAAGTGCAGTACCACCATCTTGTATATACACAACATACTGTGTGTCCTTATCATTTTTTAATGAAACATTCGCTCTCATCTCTTGTATTGTTATTGTTTTTACATTTCGTGCTTCCAATTCTTGTATTAATTTTGAATAATTTAATTCTTTAACAACAGCTGTTCCTGAAAACATACTAAATGTAAAAAGTATAACTATTATTAATACTATATAGAAACTTAAGTCTTTAAAACTATTTTTCACCTTTTTCCCTCCTCTGGTATATCATTATATCATAGAAACAAATGTAACTCTAACTATTTTTCTTGTGTTTTTTGTTACTTTGTAATTATCACTTACCTTATCTCCTATAATCCAAACAATTTCTTTTTCTTTTGCTAAAAGATACATCTCTTCTCTTTTTAATCTGTCAATTTTTTTATCTATAAAATATTTCTTCAATTTCTTTGTACCATTAGAATTCAACGGTTTAAATATATCTCCATCCCGTCTCTTCCTTATTTCTGCAGAACATCCTAATTTTTCGTAATCAAAAAAACTTACACAAACATTATTTTCTTTGTGATCTAAAAAATTTTTCAATTCCATATTACTATCATATTCAAAAACTTTAGTTTCTACTACAAAGTCATCACCAAATACCTTATTTTCAAAATTATCTAGTTTAATACTAAAAACCCTTAAATCTTTTTTCATCTCTTCTTCTTTGTAAAACAAAAGTTTATCATAACTTCTTAAAACTCTAATATCTTGAGGTAAACATATTTTAGTTCCGTTATCAATCAAATCTAACACACCATCTACATGCTTACACTCTACCATTTTTAAATTCCCTTTAACTTTTAATATTGCTTCTAGAATAACCCTTCTTTGTATTGCCTTGTGTTCTTCATTTAAATCTTTTACACTAAGTAAAACAGAACTACTACTTTCTCTTATAAGACACCTGTCAAATACCTTTTTCGCAAAGCTGTTAATAAAATCATTATCTTCTTTAACTAACTGTGACATTCTATCTATTCTAGAAACTACATCTACATTCAAAATATCGTCAATTATTTTTATTAACTTTAATCTTATTTTATTCCTAGTATAAATAGGTTCATTGTTAGTACTATCCGTCATATACCTTAAATTATTGGCATTACAATACTCCTCTATCTCTTTTCTTTTTAATACAGCTAATGGTCTTATTATGTCTTCCCTAAAAAAATCTATTCCTTTTAGTCCATTTAAACCACAACCTCTAACAATATTCATAATAACAGTTTCTGCATTGTCATTCTTATTATGTGCAATTGCAATTTTATTAGCACATAATTTTTTTTTGTACTCATAAAATGTGTCATATCTTGCACACCTTCCAGCTTCCTCTGTTGATACTTTCATATCCTTTGCCATTTTTAATACATTTATTCTCTTTACAATTATATCAATGCCTAAATTATTGCAAAAATCAACTACATACTGCTCATCTCTTAGAGCTTCATCTCCTCTAATCATATGATTTATATGTACTGCTGTAATCTTTAGATTAAACTCATTTTTTAATGTATATAACATATGAAGTAAACAAATAGAGTCCGCTCCTCCCGACAATCCTACTATAACATGATTATCTTTATGTAGCAACCTATTTTTTTTTATAAAATTACATACCTTACTCCTTATACTAGTATTCATTTTATTTACCACCCTTATTCAAATTTCCGAATTTAGTATACTGACTAAGCCATGCTAATTCTATAGTACCTGTCGAACCATTCCTGTGTTTTGCTATTATAACTTCCGAAATATTTTTTCTTTCAGTTGCTTCATTATAATAATCTTCCCTATATAAAAACATAACTATATCAGCGTCCTGTTCTATCGCACCCGATTCCCTAAGGTCACTTAACATAGGTCTATGATCTTGTCTTTGTTCGGCTGCACGACTTAACTGAGACAATGTTATAACAGGAACATTTAATTCTTTCGCCAATACTTTCAAAGACCTAGATATCTCCGAAATTTCTTGTTGCCTATTTTCACTTTTACCTCTACCTTGCATAAGTTGCAAGTAATCTATAACAACAACACCTAAATTCTTCTCTAGTTTTAGTCTCCTACACTTAGCTCCAATTTCTAAAATAGAGGTTCCTGGTGTATCATCTATGTAAATTGGTGCATCAGATAACGTCCCTAATACACTGGCAATTTTTTCCCAATCTCCATCCTCTAGCTTCCCAGTTTTCATTTTTTGAGCATCCACCATAGCCTCACAACATAACATCCTATTAACTAATTGTTCTTTAGACATTTCTAAACTAAATATAGCAACAGGTACATTTTTCTTAATAGCTATATTTTGTGCTATATTTAGTGCAAATGATGTCTTACCCATGGCAGGTCTCGCCGCAATCAATATAAGGTCTGAATTTTGAAGACCCGATAACTTATAATCCAAATCTATAAAACCTGTTGGAATACCTGATATATCTCCCCTATTATTATATAAATCTTCTAATTTATCAAATGTTTCCACTAATACATCTTTTATTGGAATTAATCCCATTGTAGCCATACTTTGAGATACTCCAAATATGCCCTTTTCTGCTCTTTCTAACAAGGGTCCAATTTCATCAGATGATTCATAACCTAGATTCAATATACTAGACGATACTTTTATCAATTCTCTTCTTATAGATTTTTCTTCAACTATCTTTGCATAATGTTTCGCATTTTCTGATGAAGGTACAACATTAGATAAGTATGAAATATATTCCATACCTCCAACGCTATCTAATGTCCCTTTTTTAGCTAACCTTTCTGACACAGTAATAATATCTATAGGCTTTGCCTCATCAAATAATTCCATTATAACTTCAAATATTTCTTTGTGATCTTGCCTATAAAAATGCTTACCTTTTAAAAATTCAGTGACAACCGGTATTGCATCTTTGTCTAGTAACATCGCACCTATAACAGATTGTTCTGCTTCTATATTTTGAGGTGGTATTCTACCTAATATTTCTTTTTCTTGTGCCATATTATTCTTCTATCACCTTTACTTTTAATTTTGTACTTATATTCGCATACAATTTTATTTCAATTTCGTGATCCCCTAAAGTCTTTATACTATCACTACTTAATTTTCTCTTATCTATGTCCAAATTGAAATCTTCTTTCAATTTAGATACTATATCTTTACTTGTTATAGAACCAAATAATCTACCTGCTCCACCTGATTTTGCCTTTATATTTAAAACTATACCTTTAATGTACTCAGCAAGCTTATTTGCCTCTTCTATTTCTTTTGCCTTTTTTCTATCATGCGCTGCTTTCTTTGTTTCCATTATATTAATATTTGCATTATTTGCTATAACTGCCATACCTCTAGGAAATAAAAAGTTTTTTGCATATCCATCACTTGCTTTAACTATTTGTCCTTTTTTCCCTAATCCTTTAACATTTTCTTTTAATATAACTTCCATCTATAACTCCCCCTCAATTCTTCTTTTTACCTAAGTATTCATGTATCTCTTGTTTTAATTTTTCAGTAATGCTTTCTATATTTTCTCCAACAATTCTCGCGCCCGCATTACTAAAACTTCCTCCTCCTCCAAGTCTTTCTAATATCATTTGAACATTAATTGTTCCTAAAGACCTACCACTTATATAAATAGCATCATCTATACAACTTAGTACAAATGAAGCATCTATTTCCTCAATATTTAAAAGTTGATCTGCAGCTTTTGCCGCTACTAATTGTGCATCTTTTGTTGTTATATCACATTTAGATATCGCAATTTTTCCATCTATCAGTTCAACCATATTCACCACATTAGACATACTAGTATATGTTTTTAAATCATTTTGTAACAATGTCTTTATAGATATTGTATCAATATTGTACTTTCTTAGCAATGCACATGCTTCAAAAGTTCTTATCCCAGTCTTTAATAAAAAGTTCTTTGTATCTACCAATATTCCTGTATATAATCCCTGAGCCTCTAATTCATCTAATTTATCATCTAAATTTAAATATTGTATTATTTCAGTAACCATCTCAGATGCTGACGATACATATGTTTCTAAATAAGTCAAAACCGTATCCTTTATATATTCTGTTCCTCTTCTATGATGGTCTATAACAACTATTTTATCTGTATACTTTAGTAAATCTTCACACTCTGTCAAACTTTGCTTGTTAGTATCAACCACAACCAAAAGCGTTTCAGGTTCTATTCTCTCTAACGCTTCTTGTGAATTCACAAATGCATTTCCAAAAATCTCTTTTTTAGATAACCTAGATATCATATTGTTTATATTTACATTAGAGTTATTGAGTACAATATTTGCTTGCTTTCCTAAATTTCTGCATATACTCCAAACTCCAAGTCCCGCTCCTAATGCATCCATATCACAATTCTTATGTCCCATTATAAGAACATTTTCCGAACTTTCTATTAAATCTTTTAATGCATATGCAACAACTCTGGCTTTTACCTTAGTCGTTTTTTCTGCTTGTATTGTATTCCCGCCATAAAAATATGTATTCTCATTATCTTTTAATACAACCTGATCACCACCTCTACCTAAGGCTATATCTAAAGATGCTTTTGCTAAATTGAAATTTTCAATATATGTATCTTTGTCACTACCAAATCCTATACTAACAGTAAGTGGTATTGTATTGCCCATTTTTATTTCTTTTACGTCCTCTAATATTTTAAAATCTTCTTTTTCTATTTCCCTTAACCACTTACTATAAAGCATCAGAATATACTTGTCTCTTTCCACTTTTCTTGCTATACCACCTGTTGGCAATAACCAATTTTGTATGGTTTTTTCAAGCTCTAAAAGCATCTCTTGCCTTCTTTCATCATCTATTGACAATATTAAATCTTCATAACAATCTATATTTAATATTCCAACAACAAACTTTTCGTCTTCATACTTTGTCTTTATTTCTAAAAGCTCTGTCTGTTCTAAAAAATAATATATAATAACAAATCCATCTTCACTTATCGCTTTATTAACTTTTTTAAACTCTCTAGATACCAAATAATTTTTATTACTAATAACGACATTTTTCTGTTGCAAGTCCTTATTACACAAAAAATCATTAGGATTTAAATCATGTGATATATTTTGAATCTTTGTTGCAAAAATATAAAAGCTATCTAGAATACTCTGAAACTTTTTATTTTTCCAAACTATACTACCATCAACTTCAACTGCAACAATAGGCACCGGAATATCAATCGCGATACTACTTTTCTTTTCTTTTATAATAATTCCTTCTAGGTCCTTTAAAATTTCATTCTTTCTATTACGCTCTGATACAATTTCATAATATACAAGAAACGCCAAAATACCACCACACACCAAAGCTGTCTTCCAATCTCTATATCCACACACTATTAGAAGAAATGCTATAATACATATATATACTCTCTTAGATAATCTAAAAATATAATTTTTATGTTTCATAAATTTAACCGTCCCATTCATTGTTTATTTTGAACTCTGCACAAATTAAGATGACGAGAAAGTTCTGATAAATCACCATAATACTTTTCAACATCATTCTGTTCTACTAATCCTATTTTTATTTTTTTCTCCATTTTTAACTCTATTGAATTATAACTAATACCTAATCTTTTACCAAGCAAGTATGATATCAAAATAATGTTTGACAATACATTAGCTATGGAATCGTGTACCTCTTCTTTCATTCCATTAACCAATACCCTAAAAAGATTAGCTACCTCTAGTATAAGTTCTCCTTTTAACCACTCTATTATTTTTATATTTCTAGTTATATCTATCTCTCTATCCATATTATAGTATAATTCCTCTCTTTTTTTTGACCTGTCCCACCTAATTATACGGCAAATGGTTCTTTTTTACAACGGGTATTAATTATTCCAATTGATATATGGTTTTTTCACCAAATTAGAATTAAAATATCTAATATCATTAGTTACTTCTTCTCCTACCCATTCTGGCTTTTCAAAAGAGTCTTCTTCTTTTTCTAACTCTATTTCTGCTATAACAAGCCCATCATTTTTTCCTTTAAATTCATCAATTATCCACGTATTCCCTTTGTAATACACACTATACCTAATTTTCTCTATAATTGGTTTTTCACATAAATTGTCCATAATTTCATTAGCATCTTTTATAGGAATCTCATATTCATATTCAAGCCTTTTTGATCCTTTGCTTTCTCCTTTTAATGTAATACAAGCCAATTTTCCAAATACTCTAACCCTCACGACATTATTCTTTGCTGTTTCTATATAAGCTTGTCTACACAAAGAACCAGTTAAATCATTTATGATACTTTTATCACAAACTAAAAATTTTCTCTCTATTTCATATTTCATGTGTTTTCTAAGCTCTCCTTTTTCTAAATTACCTATAATAATAACATATTTAAAAAAATTTAATACTCTTTATCAATTCTATTTCCACTTTTATCTCTTTATATAATCTTTCAATATCATTTTTAATTTCATCTATGCTCTCTTCTATCGGAACTTTATTTACACTTCTTTGTGAATTATAACTGTTGTTATAATATTTAGGTTTAGTCTCTTTATCATATCTTCCCTTATCTCTCCTTGGCTGCTTTCTAATTTCTTTAGAATATCTATTATTTTGATATGAAGAACCATTATTACTAGCCTTTGAGTTTTTTCTTGTGTTATCATATCTCTTACTTTGTCTATTTCCAGTATTAGACTGGTATACAGCATTTCTTGATTGATTATTCTTAACTTCTGTTATTCCAGTATTATTAAATACCATTTTTTTGTCGCTACTAAAACAAGCTATAGTAGCTTCTCCTTTCATATTTTTTTATAACCAACAGTTTTCATTATATCACTTATTTTACTAAAAAAATAGTACAACTTATTTTTTTTAGTAAATGTAAATTAAAAAATATGTCAATCATATACATAAGAAAAACTCGACATTTTAAAAATAATTTAACTGCAGCTAACTCACGACTAAAGTCACGAATGTTAGCTGCTATTTAATTAACATCTTCACTTATCGGAAACTTAAACTCAACACTATTACTTCTTTTGACTCTACCTTGTCCTTTATATCTTACCCATATACTACCTTCTATTTTATCTAATTCCTCTTCATAATCTATCCAATTGAATCCATCAAAACTATACTCCATATCTTTTGTTAAACCCCGCAATATATTTTTATCATATTCTGGAATAAGTACAGGCTTCTTATTATTTTCCACTATATCTATCACATAATACTTAGAGTCATCTGTTCTAACTATTATTCCATCTGATTCATTTAGTATTTCCAATTGTTCATCATTTAAAACCAAATCTTCATCAATACATCTTTTATAAGTTAATCCTCCATCTATACTATATTCCATATTCTTTTTTATTCCAATAATCCTTTTAGCATCTTTTCCACTAAAACTAAAACTCAACTTATCTATATGATTTTTATTATTACTACTTAATTTAAAATCTGTTTTTAAATCATCTCCATAATAATCATTAATAAGATTTTTAGAAACAGCTATCTTTAATTCAATATCTTTATCTAAAACAAATGAATATTTACTTTCCAAATTTACTTTCAAAGTTTTATCATTTATCCACAAAACTTCACCTTGTTTTATTCCAGCTGGTAATTTTTCTATGCTAACAGTGGTTTCATTATAATTACCACTTTTATTAAACGTTCCATTACTTATATTTAATATTATATATTGTGATATAATCAAATCATTATCAGGCTTTTCTACACTTGCTACAATACTAGGCCTTTTTAATGATTTTATTACAATTTCCTCTCCTAATTCACTTGCACTAGATTTACCAATACTTCTAACCCTAATTCTATAATCATCTTTATTATTTTTTTGTTCAAATATATTATTTTTCACATAACTTTCTTGTTCATTACACAAAACAATATATCCAACTGCACCTTCTTCTTTAACCCATGATACTCTTATTTTATCATCTTTTATATCAAAACTTAAATTACCTGGCACATCTACATCATTATCTCCAACAAAAACAATTTTTTTAATATCACTCCATACTATATTATCCATAGTAGTCAAAGGATTTACTGCCGCTATCCTCCAATAATATTCATTTTCTTTTTCCAACACATTATCAAAATTCTCACTAAATAAAATTTTATTTTCTTTTATTTCTATATTATAATCTTCACCACAAACATTATACTGAATAGGAAATAAAAAATCTTTATTATCACTTATCTGAAGTTTATACTCACTACTTTTTGGTATCAAATCGCAGCAAAAGGTTATATTCCCACCAACTCTGCTCTCATCTAATGGCGCATATGTATTTATATCATCAGTTGGTGCTTTTATATCTAAATCTATATACATTGTTGCTTTATCACCATTTAATTTAAAATTTCTACCTTCTATAAAACTATAATTGCCATTATTATCAAAGTTCAATTTATTAGGAATGGCCCCAAAAATATTATATTTATTGTCTCCAGGAAAAGGGTCTCCTTCATCTCCCCAATTAATTTCGTCACTTGATGTTAAATGAAATTTACCATCAGCCTGTACTAAACCTATACCCATTTTTCTAGAATCTGAATTTAAATAATTTATAAAAAAATTTTCCTGTATAATATCTTCATCAATATGCCAAATAAGTATACCCTCTCCTGGTAATGATTCATCATAATTAATTTTCCTTCTATATTCTAATAAATAATATTCACTTTTGTTTTCTCTTCCATATTTATCTTTTAAATATACCTTATATACATTACTTATTCCATTGGTATTTTTAAATACAAGTTCCTTACTTTCATCTACTTCTTCTATGTCACACCAACCTAAAAACTCTCTACTCCATGCTGATAAGTTACATGGACATTCTCCTACATATTGTCCTTTCTTAAAATTTTCTGATCCAGAAGCCATAACATCCCAATCTCCTGCTCCTTGGTTTGTCATAGATGTATCATATAAATCAGGTAATCCAAAATCATGACCCAATTCATGTACAAGTACACCTAAACCTGTGTTTTCTGGAACTGTTACGTAATTTAGTGCTCTAACCTTTCCTACCTCAACTCCGTTATTTTGAATTTCCCAACTATGTGACCAAATAAAACCTTCATCAATATTTTCTTCCTGACCTATGCCAGCATGAATTATTACTAAATGATCTATTATTCCATCTCCATTATTATCATATTCCTCAAATTTAAAACCATTTTTCTCTAATATTTGAACAGCCTCTTTTGCCATTTCATCAGAGCTTACATCTTCATCATTTAATTCACTAATTCCACTAGTAGCATAATGCTTCATATCATATTGACTAACCACTTTATCTGTTATTTTATATTCTATTGTTATACCCCTCTTTTCTTTCTCATAACAGGAGTTTAACTCATAATACTCTTTTGTTCTTTCTAATAATTCTTCATAATTACTATTACTATTTTTAAATTTCACATCCTTAAATTCCATAGGAATCACTAGAATTTTTTCTGTTCCGCCACATTTTAATAAACTCACTCTTGATTTTTTTATTCTTTTATTAAAAAAATCCCTCAAATTCTTTTTATAATTACCAACAAATTCACTACTATCTAACTCGTAAAAATCTGATTTTAACAATGTTTTAGTAGTCATCTCTGCGTAGGATATATTTATCAAATTAAAACAAAAAATTCCACATATCAAAGAACAAAATAATTTTTTTATAACAATCATAAAAGCACCCTTTCTTGGTTTTTTCTAAACGCATAACTTTTTTAAGCTTTACTATTTCTATTAATAATTTTTGAAGATATTAATATCTCATTATTATTGCTACTAATAAACCTTAAATAATAAACACCTCTATTAAATTCTATATCTAAACACTTTTCCAAATTATCACTTACAACAATATTACCATCTGCATCTAATATATGTACATATATTTCTTCATCACATAATTTTAATATATTATAAATACCACTAAAAGAAAATTCTATTTTATAATATTTTATTTTCCAATTTTTGGTTTCATCTATGGTTTCAAATCTATTATAATTTATTAATTTTGCATTTTTATATGCTTTCTTTAAACTCTCAATCTTTAAATTATAAACACCAGTTTGAATTCCATCTTTTGCTTTTACTTTTATATAATACAAATTATTTTCATTAAGTTCATACAAATTATGATTTGTATCATTTCCTTTATTTTGATTAAGTTGCACCTTTCCATTTTTATCAGTTACTTCTATATTAAGATCTAAATCAAAATAATTGTCTATAAAATATTTTCCACTTTCAGGTATAATAATTTTATATATTTTTTCTTCTCCATCGTAACCTAATATATCTAATTTGACCCTATCTAATTTTATCCATTCTGACTTATTTTTACTTTCTTTATTTTGTTGTATAAACAAAGCGTATATACCTGTATCCTTTCGATTTTCCTCACTTATTGTTATTAAATATTTCTCGCCTTTTTCTAATTTAGCTATTAAACAAAAATTTGAATCAATTTTATTTTTATTCTTTGCTACTAAAATACCATCAGAATCATAAATTTCACTCTTCATATTTAAATCACTTACAGCGTATATAGAATAATATCCACTATTTTTAGGAACAAAACTATAATTATTTTTCATACCTGGAATAATTATATTACCTTGATACTCAGTGTCACAAACAATTTCTGTCGCACTATTCATCTTATCTGTAAAATTTTCAACCTTAAAACAATATTCTCCTATATTAGATGCACTAGATATTTCTATAATACGCTTTTCTCCTTTTTTTAAATTCATATTTCTTACTACACTTCCATTATCATCTCTTATACAAATATCTACATCTATCAAAGACTCTATTTTAGGTACATAAAAAGCATCTTCACTTGCACAAAATTCATATTGTTTTACTTCTCCTAAATACTCTACTTCATTATATATTTCTTCATCCTCTTTTATATCAATCTTCTTTATATCATTAATGAGCAATACTTCAAAAGCAAAATCACCAGTAAAATCTGATCCAACTACATATATATAATATGTTTTGTCTTGTTCCAATTCTCCAGCAATAACAGCATCCTTATTTCTCAAATTTTCAAACAGTAAATTCCCTTCACTATCAAATACTCCATATCTTAACGATTTATTGCATTTAAGTTTTATAAAATATGTACCATTCCTTTTAGGAATAAATTTATAAAAATGAGTTTCTTCTTCTTCTTTCATACAATCTGATATTTGACCTATACTTGCAGTCTTACAATTTTTTATCAAATCACTAAAATTATTAACCTCTATTCCATAATCAAAATTTACTACATTGCAACAATTATTACTCACTTTTAAATACAATGTATCTCCTTTTTTTGCTTTTACACCAAAAATACTATTTCTAACTGCCAAATTTTTCTCAGTCTTTTTTATTAATTTCCCGTTTTCATCATAAAAATCTAACAATAGATCATGTATTCCTACATTTTCAAAATTATATATTCCGTCATCTGGACATATAAATTTTAAATAATTATCATCTCTTGTCATATTACCTTCATTTTTTCCTATTACAATATCATTTGAATTCTCTCTCAATTTTTTAAAATTCAAAATTCTAAGCTTGTATGCACCTGTCTCCTTTGAATCACTAACTATTTTAACTATATACTCTTGCCCCTTTTTAGCTTCTAATACAGCAAATGAATAATTTGTATTACATTCACAACACTTAGAAACAATATTTTGTTCTTCATCTTCAATAATAATCTTTAAATTCATTTCAGACATAAGTACAAACTTATACTCTCCATCAACATCTGATACAAATGTTATATTGTTTTCACCTTTTTTAACACAACCTCTAAAAACATTATCTAAATTATCATTCATTTCTAAATCTATTACATCTTTATTTCTTATTTTTTTCTCACTTATATCTATCTCAAAATTTCCTTTATCACTATACGATCCAACTCGTATATAGTAACATTTATCCTTACTAAACTTATCTAAAATCTTAAAATTTAATCCTGTAATGTCACTACTTTCTTGTACTTTGTTTCCATTTTCATCATAAATACTAGCTTTTAAGTCTAAATTCCCTAATGACTTTATCATATATGTTTCTGTCTTTTTAGGAATAAACTTAAAAAACATATCTTCCCCACAATTACTTATTGTTCCATCCATACTTTTATTTTCAACTAAAACGGCATCATCTAAAAAATATGATGCTACTTTTGATTTTTCACTCTTATCTTGTATCTTCATTTTTACGTTAGCATAATATGTATTCTTAGAATCTAATGAATAAATTGCAAAAAAATTGCCATCGTATTCAATAAACTTAGGCTCTATTTTTTTATTTTTTTTATCAATTAAATGTAATATAACACCATTTGAGCCAGAAGTCTTTATTGCATATAAGCCATCTTTTTTAATATTTAATTTTATTATCTGCTGTTCCTTATTCTCTAATTCGATATAATCATTATCTTTTAACACACCATCAAGAGATAGCGAAAAACAAACCTTCCCACTAAAACAAATAACAATAACAATAATAATATACTTTAATCTTAAAAATTTTTTCCTCATAAAATCACCCTCTTTATTATTTCCTTTCTCAACCATTCTATAGAAAGTTTTTTTCGTTTTGACTGCTCTACATACTTAAAATCATGGGATTCACACTCTCTTGTCACTTTGTAACTAGACAATCCATTTCTGGTAGTCCATACGGTGTGGGTGCTCCATCACCCATCATAGGGCACAACATATAGTTCCCTATGCAGTATGTCCGTTACCAACATGCTCAGTTGATCTACATATATTCATTGATCCGAGCAAGTCTCCCACTTTTTGACTGACTTTAATTTACTATAATATTCCAAAATTGTCAATACTATATTGGGGATTCATTATGTCAACTTTATAAGTTTAGGGGATTCTCTCCAAATTTTAGATAAAAAAAATCTCTAGAATTTTTCACGATTCCGAGATAATTATATGAAAAAATATACAGTTTTATAAAAAAATCAGCCCAGAAGAATTAATAAATCATTTTTTAACAAACTAAAAATAATTTTTTAATTCTTCTAATTTTTTTAATGCAACGTTTATTATACCCATCTTTTTATCACTATCTGCATATTTAACAAAATCATTTGTTGGTACTTTTACATAAACAACTTGGTCTTTTTGTGCGACTCTCATATTTAACTTGTTTTGTGCCACTTCCTTTATCTTTAAAAGATTTTGTTCTTTTTCTATTTCTACTTTTAACGATATGTTTTTATTTCTTAATTTTTCATACTCATTATATTTTTTACTAACTCCATAGTTCATTTCAGTCAACAAACAATATCTATACATCATAACCAACGCTAATGCACAACAAAACACAACATGAAACACTATTTTTCTCTTATTTTTATTATTTATCTTTACTTTATTTTTTGAGACTGCTTTTTTTTCATATAAATCTGGTTCTAATTCTCTAACAGCTGTTCCATATACATAGCTTTGCCTCTTTGTTCTCCTTTGCATAAAATCCCTCCTTAACTTATATTTTTTCTACAACCCTAAGCTTTGCACTCCTTGATCTTGGATTCTCATCAACCTCATGCTTAGTCGGTACAATAGGCTTTCTGGTTATTATATTTATCATAGGTTTCTTACCACATACACAAACTGGAAATTCTTTAGGACATTTGCAAGGATTCTTCATATCCATAAACTTAGTCTTTACTATTCTATCCTCTAATGAATGAAACGTTATTATTTCAAGTCTTCCCTTTGGCTTCAAAACAGATACTGCATCATCTATTACTCTTTCTAGTACTCCAAGTTCATCATTAACTTCTATCCTTAAAGCCTGAAAAGTCCTCTTTGCTGGATGTGCCCCTTCTTGCCTAAAAGCTTTTGGTATGGCTTTTTTTATAATATCAACTAAATCAAAAGTTGTAACTATTCTCTTTTCCTTTCTTTCTGAAACTATAAAACTTGCTATCCTACTTGCCCATCTTTCTTCACTATAATTTGCTATTATTCTTTTTAAATCTTCTTCTTTATATTCATTTACTATATGCTCTGCTGTTAATTTATTTTTCTTATCCATCCTCATATCTAAAGGAGCATTTTTATTATAACTAAACCCTCTGTCTCCTTCATCTAACTGGTAAGAAGATACTCCTATATCTAGCAATATTCCATCAACCTTCTCTATACCATTTTTTAATAACACTTCTTTTATATTTTCAAAATTTGTATTACAAGTTAATATACCAGCTTCACTTTTTGCATCAACAAGCCTCTTCTTTGCTACCTCTAATGCAATTTCATCTTGATCTATACCTACTAAAATTGCTCCTTTTTTTAATCTCTTTAATATCTCTAATGAATGACCTGCTCCTCCTAATGTTCCATCAACATAAATTCCATTATCTTTTATATTTAAATTCTCTATACACTCATCAAGCAATACAGGCCTATGATTAAATATTATACTCATATACTCTACACCTTCTATTTTTTCTTGATTTTATTGAATTTTAGCAGATTGTATTGTGCCTATATGCCAAGCAGTGCCATCTTATTTGCTATCTCATTCATGTCTATATTGTCGTCTCCAATATAGCTTTCCCAATTTTCTTTTGACCATATCTCAAACCTAGTTGAAACTCCTACTGTATATACATTCTTTTCAAGCATAGCATAATCTCTTAAATTTGATGGAATTAAAACTCTTCCTTGCTTGTCTACCTCACACTCTGTCGCACCTGAGAAAAAAAATCTCGTAAAATTTCTCACATACTTATCTGTTTGTGGTAATTCTTTTATTTTCTTAGAAAAATTACTCCACTCATCCATAGAATAACCATACAAACAATTATCAAGACCTTTTGTCACAATAAATCTCTCTCCAAGTTCTTCTCTGAACTTGGCTGGGATTATTATTCTTCCTTTGGAATCTAATGTGTTTTTATATTCTCCACAGAACAATAATTATCACCACTTTCCTCCACTTATTACCACCTATTTATAGTATACACTAAAAAAGCCTTGAATTCAAGGCTTTTTTTATTACAGATTTATTTCAAGCATTTTTTTATCTATTGTAATACTATTTCTCTTTGATTTGTTGATCCTTTAAATCTTAAGTTTGCATCCTTTTTAGTTTCATCAAACTCTCCATCAACTAAAACATCGGTATTCTCAATCAACGTCTTATATCCTAAATTCCTTTTAGCCCTTTCTAATATCTCCTCATAAAGATATCCTGTATATGTTCTTACGTTATAGCCTAGTTTTTTTGCACTATACGCTAAAATCGCTACATTTTCCGCTTGATCAAAAGGCTCTCCTCCGCTTATTGTCAATCCATCTAGCAATGGATTCTTTTTCATTCTACTTATTATATCCTTAACCTTTACTAAGGTTCCTCCTGTATATGAATGTGTTTGTGGATTATGACAACCCTTACAATTGTGACTACATCCTTGTGTAAATACAACCAATCTTATACCTGGTCCATCTACTATAGATTCATCCACAATACCTGCTATTCTTATTAATTCATCCATTTTAATCCACCTTCCCATTCAAATAATTTTACTACTAACAATGTTTTACTCTATCTCTCTCTTCTGCTCTTTTTGCATCATTAAATCTATCTAACGTTCCAACCAAATATCCTGTTATTCTTCTTATTCTGTCAAATTTTACGTCGCCTTCTTTTCTTCCACATCCAGGACACGTATCTCCTATAACTCCAACAAAACCACATACAGTATCTCTATCTACAGGATGATTTATAGATCCATATCCAATTCCTGCCTCTTTCATTGTTCTTATTATCTTTTCAAATGCCTCTATATTTTTTGTTGGATCTCCATCAACCTCTACATATGTTATATGTCCACCATTAGTAAGATTATGATATGGAGCCTCTAAATTAATTTTTTGGTATGCACTTATCTTATAATAAACTGGCACATGAAAACTATTTGTATAATATTCTCTATCTGTCACCCCTTCTATTATTCCATATCTCTTTTTATCTATTTTAACAAAACGTCCTGCTGTACCTTCTGCTGGTGTGGCTATTACTGAAAAATTAAGTTTATATTTCTCAGCTTTCTCATCCATTTTATTTCTCATATAACCAACTATTTCAAGCCCTAATTTTTGTGCTTCTTCTGATTCACCATGATGCTTTCCAATAAGAGCCTTCAAACTTTCTGCTAATCCTATAAAACCTATTGACAACGTACCATGCTTTAACACTTCTCTTACTTCATCATTCCATTTTAATTTATCTGAATCTATCCATACCCCTTGACCCATCAAAAATGGGAAATTTTTAACTTTCTTTCTACACTGTATTTCAAATCTTTCTAACAATTGTTCACACACAAGTTCTATCTCTTCATCTAATTTCTTATAAAATAATTTTATATCCTTTTTACTTTCTATAGCAAGCCTTGGCAAGTTTATTGTAGTAAAACTCAAATTTCCTCTTCCAAATGTTATCTCTTTTGATTTATCATGTATATTAGACATAACCCTTGTTCTACATCCCATATATGCTATTTCTGTTTCTGGATGATTTGGTTTATAGTATTGCAAATTAAATGGTGCATCTATAAACGAAAAATTAGGGAACAATCTTTTAGCACTAACTTCACACGACAATTTAAATAAATCATAGTTGGGATCTTCTGGATTATAATTTATACCCTCTTTTACTTTAAATATTTGAATAGGGAAAATTGGAGTTTCTCCATTGCCTAAACCAGCTTTTGTGGCTAATAATAGATTTTTCATTACAAGCCTTCCCTCTTTTGATGTATCTGTTCCATAATTTATAGAACTAAACGGTATTTGTGCCCCTGCTCTACTATGCATAGTATTTAAATTGTGTATAAAAGCTTCCATCGCCTGATAGGTAGCCCTGTCTATTTCTTTTTCAGTATTTTTATAAACAAATCTTTGTATTTTATTTATTATATCTTTGTCATCAATTATCTCTTTTAAATAAATCTCTTCTTCTTTTTGATACTCTTGTACATTCATAAGAGTAGGCTCTTTAGTCATTTTACTTTTTATATCTGAAACTATTTTACTTGCATCTTCTAATTCTAGCAAAAGTTCTAAAGCTTTCTTTAAATTTCTAAAATATATTTTCTTATAACTCTTCTTAACCCCTTTCGCCATACCATAATCAAAATTAGGTATACTCTGACCTCCATGTTGATCATTTTGATTTGATTGAATAGCTATACAAGCTAGAGCTGAATAACTTTGTATATCATTAGGCTCTCTTAAAAAACCATGTCCTGTACTAAATCCATTTTCAAAAAGCTTGCAAATATCTATTTGACAACATGTTGTAGTTAATGTCAAAAAGTCCATATCATGTATATGGATATCACCCGATTTATGTGCTTCAGAATGCTTTGGATTTAATATAAACATTTCATAAAATTGTTTCGCAGCTTCTGAACCATATCTTAACATGGTTCCCATAGCAGTATCCCCATCTATATTTGCATTTTCCCTTTTTAAATCATTTTCACTAGAATCTTTATATGTTAAGTCCTCAAATACCTTCATAAGTCTTGTATTCATTTCTCTTGCACGAGATCTTTCTGCTCTATATAATATGTATTGTTTAGCTGTTTTTGCATGACCTTCATCTATTAATACTTTTTCTACTACATCTTGTACTTGTTCTACTCCTGGTACCTTTTTACCATATTCAATTTCTAATTGTTCTACAACTTTACCTGCTAAATCTATCGCTTTATTAAAATCACTTCCACCTATTGATGCCGCTGCTTTAAATATTGCATTTACTATTTTTTCACTATTAAAAGGAACTTCTCTTCCATCTCGTTTCCTTATTTTTGTAATCATATTATCCTCCTTGTTTTTTAATATCTATGTTTTTTGACACTATATTTTGTTGTCTATACTTATATTATACACAATATATTGTGGAATTGGTAGATTTTTTTGAAAAAAAAATATTTTCTTAATATAATCTTTAGAAATGTAGACAATACAATAGAGAGAAAAATCTAATTTTCTCCCCATTGAAAAATTAATATTAATTTTGTAAATTATTTAGGCAAAAACTATATCATTCTTATCTAATCCACTTGGGATTTCCTCTCTTGTAAGCTCAACACTTATAGTATCTATCTCTTTTCTTTTATTTTTATCGTCACCACTAACTATTTTGTATCTATTACATAAACTATTATAGTTAAATTTAATTTCTTCATATGCCTTTAAATACTCCCTACTTCTACGATTAATATCTCTTTTTTGCTCAGTACGCGTATTATCTTCGTACATAATATCACTTTTAAAATAATTTATACTATTACATATATTTTTATAAAAACTATTTACTTCATTTAATTTTTCTTCCATAATTAATTTTTGTTCATTTATTAACTTATATTTATCATCTATTTTACTTTCCTGTAACTCTTTACCATCCTTCTCTAATTTACGTGTTACCACCACATATTCCTCTAATTTACTATAAATTTGATCTAATTCCACTTTTAACTCATCTAATTTTTCATAATCTTTAATTACTTCGCTATACTCTTTATCTATAAATTCCCTTGTTAAATCAAAATATTCATCTTTAATTCTTTCAGCTCTATTTTTAAAAATACTACCTACAAAGCTAGTAATAATACCCAATCCTGCTGCCCCAACTGTCCATACCATATCATAACCAGACATTATTAAAAATCCCCTACTTAAACCCATTAAATAAGAACCTATTCCCACACAACCACAAAATGACAATATTCCAGCTATTGACCAAGACAATAATGATACAGGCAATGTAAAAAACACAATCGCCACACCAGTGACAAAAGATTTAAATTCTTGACTTATAATTTCACGAAAAAATTTTTCCCTTTTCCTATTCTTATAATACGATTCTAATAATTCTTTTTCTTTTTCCATTCAAATTCACCAACACTTTCTTTTTTCTTTAAATGCCCTTCCACCATTTTACAATATACTAACAGTGTTTATTTAATATTTAAAAACGTACATCAATATAGTAAAATTCAACATAACAAACATTTATTTGTATCATCTTATCACTGCCTTATTACCTTTGTCAAATATAATATCCAACTCTATCCTTTTGTTTCTTCTAAATTTTCTAGTATTTCTCCCCATTCCTTTTGGTTATCTTAATTATTTTCTCTTTCTAATATTTCTACAATCTTCAAAAAATTTTTATCTAATACTTGGTAAGAATACACTCACCTCTATAATATGTCTTTTTCTAATACATTCAAAAAAATTTCTCAGCTTTCCTTCACATTTTCAATATCTCACCATTTTCTTTTCTCCTCTTTTTTTACCTAACAAAAAAGATCCTATGAATTCTCTCCACAGAATCTTTATATATAAATCTGGCGACTACCTATTTTCCCAGAGCGTCTCCACTCAAGTATTTTCGGCGGTTTAAAGCTT
>JBGUYI010000099.1:0-36075 GCA_045118635.1 Acetivibrionales bacterium | reverse complement strand
TAAAGTAAAAATCATGTCATTAGGAGATGATTTCTTTGGTGGAGAGATATTAAAAAATATGAAAATACATGTACTTTATGAATCAGATAATACTATATATGGTGAGTACATTGGCTTTTGTAAGATTCTTGATGCATTTTCTTGTAAGCCTTATTTTTCCCACTTTTTTCACTTCTTCCTTCGTTAAATTGTTACCCTTTTGTGACCCACGAAGTAATTTTTATGGGCATTTATCCATGATTTTTGCATCTGTGTCATAAATAGCATCTAACACTTCTTTCGGTATTCTTCTTATTTATTGTTGTTTACTTTTTGTTGCTAAAATATGTTACAATGAATATGAGGTTAAATCAAACGGAGGTGTGTTTTATGGATAAATTAAAAAAGAATATTTTATCTAAAATTTAGCGAGAATACCCTCACTTCTACAAGTGAGGGATGAATGAATGTGTAAAATTATCTGGGGGGAAAAATAAATAAAAAAACTGTAAAATATTGTAAGATTAACAACACATCACGACGGTAGTCGTATCCACTGAGTGCCATCGCCGTAATATGCTGGGTATTTTTTTAGCTCATTATTTTGTGATATTACTACAAAGTTTGGTATAGACATATTATTTGCGAGTTTTATATAAATATTGTTTCCTGCTGGAAAAAATGCTTTATATGCATAGTTTAAGGTGGTAAATCCACCCAATAAATATACCTCTGCTCCGATTGCTACTGCTGAACCTCGGCGAAATCCATATGGAATATCTGTAAGTTTAGTGTATGAATTAGCTGTCGTGCTATACTTATATACATTTTTATATGGCGATACACTTTCAGTACCAAATAAATATACATCTGTCCCGATTGCTACTGCTGAACCATAATGAAACCCATATGGAATATCTGTAAGTTTGGTATAAGTATTATTGGTTGTGCTGTATTTATATGCATATTTGTGTGTATATGAAGACGAACAATAAATACCAAATAAATATATATCAGTCCCAATTGCCACTGCTGCACTGGAAAACTCATATGGAATATCTGTAAGTTTAGTGTATGAATTAGCTGTCGTGCTGTATTTATATGCATATTTCCGATAAGAAGTAGTAGTACTATTAGACCCAAATAAATATATATCAGTCCCAATTGCCACTGCTGCACCACAGGAAAACTCATATGGAATATCTGTAAGTTTAGTGTATGAATTAGCTGTCGTGCTGTATTTATATGCATATTTCCGAGTAGAAGAAGAATTATCAGACCCAAATAAATATATATCAGTCCCAATTGCCACTGCTGCACCACGATAAAAATTATATGGAATATTTCTAAGTTTAGTGTATGAATTATTTATAGTGTTATATTTATATGCAGAGACGTGGTAAGAACTAGATGAATTATTATCAGACCCAAATAAATATATATCAGTCCCAATTGCCACTGCTGCACCCCAACAAAAACTATAGGGAATATTAGCAAGCTGATTATAAATAGGTTTAATCCCATTATTGTAGACATCATAATTAACAATATTTATACTCTCATAATTAAACTTATCTATCACAGGTAAAGACCCACTAGCGCTTGTATTAATCCATATCCCATTCTTGGTAGTTGGCTCTGCTGATTGAGCAAACACATTTAGTGTTACACCGCCGCCGCCTCCTCCTCGAGTCGGTATATTCATTCTTCCTTGCATTATTTTCACTCCTTATTATTAATATTTTTTAGCACTGGGCAAAAAGCCCAGCACTATCACTAGTCTCCAGTTCCTGATGGTGTTATATCAGTAGTTTCAACAAGTAGTAATGTCATATCTACTGAAGATGATGGAGCTGTTGATGTAATTATTGTAAATGAGCCAGCGCCTGAATTAATATAACCATCTTCAAACTTTGCAGCGTTTTCTTCATCTAATATACCTTCGATGTAAGTATCAGCTGTTACATGAGTATTGCTTCCTGTATACTCATATTTATGAGTTGTTTGGTTCTCTGTCCAAGCATTAGAAGCTATAGTTACATCTAATCTCTTGACTCCCAAACCTGCAATTGCCGCAGCATTGGCTGTTATTCTTGCATCAAGTGCTGCGATTGCTCCTGACGAATTAAATTGACCTCTCATTTACATCATCCTCCTTTTAAAAATATTAATAATAAATTTACTGCCCCAGTCGGTTTTACGGGGGCAGTGATTATATACGAACCGTCATTTGACACAATATCCGCATCATACAATACTCCATCAAACTCATTTGCTATCATAAAAGTATTGGATGTCACTGTGTCATCTGACGCAATATATTCATATTTATTAGTACTTGCATTATATATCCAGTCATCACGTGTTATCGTAATTATCTGGCTCGTTATTGGATTACTTAATTTATCTACTATTGTCTCTAAAATTGCAATATCACTACTATTTTTTGCGATGTTTGCTGTATTATCAATTACCGAATTTTCTAATGTATGTATACTATTTGTATGATTTTCTAAAGTAGAATCAATTTGTTCTAAGTGCTCTTTTTCTCCTTCATACTCACCAAGCATTTGTATTAATTCTGTCATTATATCTTCGCTAGTTGAATCTTCGATATCATCACTATTACAACAAACAAAAACTACATCTACCTTAAAAGGCATTGTAGTAAGTCGTTCGCCATTCTCTATAATAGATATATCACATTTAATTATTCCTTCTAATTCGAGTGCCCAATCACTTAAAAATGCTATAACCACATTATTTTCTACTATAGCTCTGTAACATTTCTTTTCTCCGTCTAAACGAGTTATATTAAGTACTACAGTTGCAGATGGAGAAATAGTTACAGCTTGTCTGTTGTTTTTTAGTGTTATTATCAGATATCTAGAATTAATATCATTTTGTTTTGATACAATTTTAACACTATTTTTTATTGCAAAATCTAGTGTTATCTTTTGTCCTGATTGCATTCTATTACCTCCATTTACAAGTTAATATCTGTAAAATGATAATCTCCAAAACAAATTACTACTGCTCCGTTTGTCCCTGAGTATCCATTATGTTCTTCATCTGACGAACTTAAAGAATAGCCACCATTACCTCCATTACCATAACCTTTAAATAATTCTGTTTCTCCTCCTTTTCCAACTTCTCTATACCCTCCATTTGTACCATCTATTGAACCTCCATACCCACCTCCATAAGAATTAAAAGATCTATAACCTCTTCCACCTTTCGTTCCTTCATTCGCTGTAACTAACACATTTTCTCCTCTTTTTATACATGATATACCACCTGATTCTCCGGCAGTGTTAATGCTAGAATTATTTATTAGAGTTTCATTCCCAATACCACCAGTTCCTCCTTCGCCTACAATTACAGTAAGCGTTTCTTTAGGCGTAACGTTTATTACTTGGTCTATCACATATGCTCCTCGACCACCACCACCGCCTCCATACTCATTAAATCCACTTCCGCCACCGCCTCCGCCACTAATTAATGATATGGTAAGGTTTGTGATACCAAACGGAACTTTAAAAGAATATTCTCCTGCTGTTGTATATTTTTTAAATCCTCCAATTTGCTGAATATATTCGGCAAATTCCTCTGCTAATACTAATTCGTTTAAACTAACACCACTATCCTTTATATCTCCATTTGTATCAATTTCGACTAAGTCCCCACTAATCCCATTAATAAGTTTACTGGCTTTTCCCTCTACAGCATTATCTATTATGTCTGAATTTCCGTTAAAATCTGCTATATTATAGAAATCTTCAGGATTTGGCTTTTTAAGATTCAAATTTTCTGTATATGTAGCCATTAAAACACCTCATTTCTTAATTGATTGTTTGTGTACTCTTCTAGCTCTTCATAAGTAAATCCATGTAAGCCTGAATGTCTATTATATATCTCACTTATTTCTATCACTATATTTGCTGGAACCATTTTTTTTAATAATTTTTCTATATCATAATAATTGTTCATTGCAACAAGCCCTAATCCAACAACTAATCTATACTCTTCTGGAATTAATACTACAATATATCCATCATCTCCACAAAGCATTTTTAGTTTTTCTTTTAACATATTTAACGTGAACGGTAATTCTTCATTCAACCTAGACTTAATCGTAAATTTTCTTTCTTCAAGTGTAGCCGTTGTTTTAGGAGATATATTTAATATCTTTTCATATCTTCTAACACCCGCTTCATTTGCAGATTCAACAAACTGATTATTTAGCGTATCTTCTAAGTTCTGCCACAATATATCAATTTCTTCTTGTTCTCCATCTTCTAGTATTGCTTTATATTCTCTAATATCTTGCAACATATATGGAATATATTTAATCAGTTCCTTGTGATACATTAGTTATCTCACCCCTTACAGGAATGTTATTTGCATTAAGCACCAAATTATTAGATTCATTATTAATTTTAGTATTCTCAATATCTAAAACTCCTTCTAATTCTAAAAGTCTTGATTCTATTTGGCTAATTCTAACAACCAATGCACTTTCATTTTCCCAAGTTTTTGCTAGCTCCAAAAAATATTCATCAAGTTTATTTTGCAAATATGGCAATATATCTTCCCATACCCATGTATCTCGTAATGTAATTGTTGTTGATATATCAACTGTTGTTTCTCCTACTCCTTGTACTGTGACAACATGTCCTATTGGTGCAAGTCCAATACCTTCTCCTTGATTAGATACAGGGTCTATTGCTGTTTGGATTTCATCAGCAAATGTACTAGATGGTGACTCGTATGAAGAATTAATTATAACAAGCTTTACAGTTCCTCCGCCGTTCCAAGTAGGATATACTTTAACTCCTCCTACTCCTTGCAACGATTTTGTTTTATTTTTATAGTCTGATACATTTCCTCCAAAAGCAGGAGAATTTAGCGAATCTAAATAACGTTGTCTTAAACTTTCGGTATCTTCTTCATCCTCACCTGGTATTAGTACATCCGTCAATGTAGCTGTCTCTAATCCGTCTATATAATCTATTGGTATAAGCATTCCTGTCTCACTATTCCCTTCCACTCCTTTTGTTTCACATTTTAACTTATATACTCCATCAGATACCTTTTCTATTACTTCATAATTCAACATATTTAATGAAAATCTTGACCCTATCGGTATATCAAGTGTACTTGGTGTAAACTCACCCTTTCTTATGGCAACTGTTGCGTCTTTTGCAATAATTCCCCTTTCTGCTGCTCTTCTTACTAAAAAGTCCCTTGTTTGTGTATCTGCAAAACTTTCATTTAAAACATTGTCTAACTCTATATACATATTAGCTAATTCAACCGCTGCTGGTGCTAATGCCGTATATATAATAGAGCCTTCTCTTGTATCTATATTGGGATTAGAAGTATTAACAGCATTAATCATTTGGCTTAATATACTTTCATATGTTTTAGCCTCATACATTATATACTCACCACCTTTTCCGTATCAATTGTTCCAAATATAGTATCCACATTGAACCTACAAGTTAGTGTATCTTTATTAGATATATACGAAAAATTATATACATCCTTTATTCTTGTATCCTGCATCAATGCCTCTTTTATCCTTCTCTCCAACTCTACTTTGACATAATATATTGGCTTTCCTACTAAGTCCTCTATCTCAACTCCGTAATTCCACGAATATATTACATACTTATACCGCTCCACACTAAGCATCAAATAAATTGCTTGCTTAACCGCTTCTATTCCATCTTTATATCCCTTTATTCTATTATTATCTATTTGCAAACTAAATGTCCTAGATGTAGGCTCTTGCACATCAAAATCAATTACTGCATCTACTTGTGGCAGCATTTTATCACCTCACTCTATCTAAAACAAAATATTTTTGTCCACCTAAATTTCTTATCATTACTACTTTATCCCCTTCTTGTAATCCCAATTTTACTTTAAATACTTTTGTACCTTTATAATCATGATTATGTGCTGCAAAACTTGCTGATCCGCTACCACCACTTTTATTTTCTGTAGTATGGTTAACTTCCATATATACATCAAAATCCTGTACCAATGAACTTAAATACAATTGCTTTTTTGTTAGTGTTATCTTCTGTTCTATTGATATCCGAAGCGGCTCTGTACTAATTACTGTACCAAAAATTATATCAGACGGCTTTATTGCACTATATGCATTCTTAGCAATCTGACTTATTGTTTCGTTAAGACTAGGCATTTAACACACCTCCTACTAAATTTAAATCCATTGTATGTATCCCTTCAGAATATTTATGTGTTACCTTTTCTACTATAAGCCATGAATTAGCATCAATATCTCCTAACTTTAGTGATACCATAATCATACTACCTGCCCTAACTTTAGAATATCCTACCGCTTCCTTAATTGTAAGATTTCTTGTTTTATTGTTGTATAATTTTAGCATGCCATCTGCCTTATCTTTTGCCCCTTGGTCAGAATTAATCTTTTCAAAATATTGTAGCACTCCCCATTTGTTGATATTCTCTCCATCCTTTGTTATATATATCTCCCTCTTACCTGCATCTTTATTTTCATATATAAGTTTTATTTGATTATATGTTTTTTCATCAATAGATGTCTTATAATCCAAATCTTCTGCTACATTTTCATCTATCAACACATTTATTTTCATTGATTCAATATTGGATAATGTAAGCTTTCCTGCATTATCATACAACACATACATTTGCTTTGTACATAACAATGTTATGTCCAATGCATTTTGTATAATATCAAATAATGTCTGATTGTCTTCTACCCTTGTCTCAATCTTATGTTTTGTATCTTCTATACTACCTAATTTCAGTGAAAAATCTTCTGCTAACATCTGAACAACCTCTGATGCTGTCTTATTCTCATATACATACGTGTCCTTATTTTTCAAATATCTTAATTGGTCATACGCTGTAACACTAATCGCTCCATCTTTATTTCTAGACTTACTAAACACAAATCCAAAGAACACTATATCTTCTCCATCATAAAACGATACTGCATCCCCCTCTGTAAAATTCAAAATATCATCCTTTACTACCTTAAATGTTAGCTTACCTGGCATTCCTTTTCTTGATGTTTCCCACTGCACATCTGATTCTACTACAGGCTCAAACAATTGTTTCTCATGTTGTATATATAATGTATATCCCACAAAACACACCTCCTATGGAATAGTAAGTACTTGACCTTCGTGTATTGTATACTTACTAACACCTTGTCCCAAATTAGCAGCATCTATCAATGTTTTATTAGCCTGATATATTGAATCATACTTACTGCCATCGTTGTAATATTTCTTAGATATTGCCCACAATGTATCTCCACTAACTACTGTGTGATTCCCTTTAGGAGCGGTTGTAGCATCCCTTGCATTAATTACAGTAGCTTTATCATCTTTTACATAAAACGTCTTTGTTCCATAACTTCTATATTGTTTTAATGAAATTGACACATCCACATCAAACCCATTTTTAGCATCTTCTGTGATTGTATAATCCTCTAAACTAACTGTTATGTCACTATTAAAAAGCATTTCTTTACCTCTAAGCCTTATTACCACAAACTGAAACGGTTTCTTTGATTTCTTTAAGTTCTCAAAAAGCTCTAAATAATACTTAGCATTATTACTTAAATTAGCAAATGGATATTTAACTTGAGGTATTGTCGCAGTAAAACTTATCTCAGTTAATCCTGCTACCTTTAATATATTTATATCTCCCTCATTAATAAGATTTATTGTCTTATTATTATTCTTAATCTTAGTTGATAGTTTTGAGGGCGTTACAGGAAGTTCTATTCCATCCATAAAAAATACATACATCTTAATAATGCACCCCCTCAGCACTAACTAACATTGCCTCATACACTTTATCACTTAATGCATCTACTATACCATCTATGTCCATACTATTATTAATACTATTATTATTAGTCATATCAACTTTTATTTCTGCTGTTGTATATCTGTTTATTGCTTCTCTTTCTGCGATATCCACCATATACTCTAATGAATCTTCTAATGCATCCATTGAATCTTTCATTGCTGCTGTATTTTCTGCTGTCTTTCCTGTATTATAATTTAAATCATCATTTGTATCTAATCCTTTTACTTCAAACATACTTTTGACACTATCTACTACTCCATCTCCCCATTTTGATCCACTATCCCATGCTTCTTTTGCCCAGCCATCCTTAAATGTATCAAATGTATTTTTCCCTTTTGTCCACGCATCCACGATACCAATATATTCTTGTTTATTATTGTTAGCTTCTGCTGCTTTTTTTGCATATTCATTCGCTTTGTTTGTAATCCCAGAATAATTAAACTCAATGAATGGTAGTTTATTTAATGCTTTACAAATTCCAGCTACTACTTCCAATGCAGTTGCTAATAAGCTATAGAATAATGACTTAACACCTTGTATAGCATTATAAAATGCTATTCCTATATTCCCACATAGTGCACAAAAAACGTCCCATATACCAATCAAATAATTACAACACTCTAACACAAAATCTCTTGTCGCAACCCATGCAACGTTAAGGCCTCCTACTAATACACCAAAAAAGCTCTTGGCTGCACCGGTAGCATTAGCTATTGCTTGACATACTGCAACTACTGCAGCAACAATTGCCACTATAATCATTAAAACCCAAGTTAAAGGACTAGCTGCCATTGCTGCATTTAGTCCATGCTGTGCTACCGTTAATGCAAATGTTGCCGCCGTTTGTATTGCTGTTATAGCTGCCGCCGCTAGCATTGCCCCTTTATATAAAATAAAAGCTGTTGCTACTCCTAAAACTATTGGCTCTATTATTGACCAATGAGATTTAAAAAATTCTACAACATCTGCTGCTATTGATATTACATCACCAAGTCTTGATGCTATCCATGATACTGCAGTTGCAAAGCTCATACACATTTCTTTTATTGTAGGTAGACTATCCCTAATAGAATTAAAAAAGTCCATTATTCCTATAGAAGCTACCTTACCCACTTCTTCCCTCACATCACCCCATGCATTTTTAAACGATATTATAGCACCTTGTGGAGTGTTACTCATTTTATCATACAACCCACTCCATGACTCACCTATTACCTCACTTATAACTGTAGCAGCACGCATATCTTGTGTCATATCTTTATACTTTTCTCCTAAAACTTCTACATACTCACTTTCTTTAGCTGTTCCATTTATAACAGCTTTTTGCGCATCTGTAAATGTAAAACCCTTTTTAGTCATTGCATCAAATGCTCCATTGGTTATCTTACCTAAGTTTGTAGCATAATTGACTATTGCTTGTGTATCTAGTTCTCCTCCACCAGACATACCAATAGAATAATCTGCTAATGTATCCATCATTTTTTTTATTGCATCTGTATCTTTCATATAGGTTGCAAACTCCGCTGCGCCTGCAATTAATGATTCATCACCATATATACCTTTTTCCTGAATCTCTGAGGCTTTCTGTTTTATTTCATCATATGCACCAGATACTGCTCCCATATTTTTTAGTGTTACTTTTAATTGATTCTCTGCATTTGTTTGTATATTATTTAAATCCATACTACCGCTAATAAAACTTATTCCTTTCTTTACTGCTGCAAAACCTAACAATCCGCTTGCAATATTCTTTATTTTACTTCCCAATCCATCTGCCGCACTTCCACCATTTCTTATATCTTGGTTAAACTGTTTTTGATTGTTGCTTGCATCCCTTATATTTTCCTCTATTCTACCAAATTCGCTCTCTACTTTTCTAAGCTCTTCTCTTGCACTTTGTAACGAGTTTACGTTTATTGCATTTGACGATAACTTTTGCATACTTTCAAAACTATTTATAACTGTATTTAAAGCATTTGTCATATTCTTTAGTACTGGACTCATTCCATCTGTTAGCTGTATTGCACTTTTTATTGTCGCCATTTTCCCCCTCCTTCCCACCTACTTTCTTTTAGCTTTTATTTTTTTAGCTTCTTTTTTATCATGTTGAATCTTTAATTGAATAGATGCTACAATAAAAGCTTTTTCATTCACTGGAAGACTAATAAATTGTGACGGCAATATTTTTAATTTATGAAGACAATAGTAGGCTACACAAGACTCTACATCGCCTCCATTAATTAGTTTTTTGCCTCTTCTACCTTATCTTCAAAACTCACATCAAATCCATTAATTTCTTGAATCTTCATCAAATATTCTGCATATTCTCCTGCCGTTAGCATCTTCTTTAATAATGCATCTGCTCCCATTACACCATACGAATCTTGCAAACCTGCATCGTTTAAATTAGGGTATACTGTACATCGTGCAGCAAGTTTTCCTACATATAATTGATAGTCCGTCTCTGTTGTATATTGATATTTTTTCCCCGATACTGGCACCTTCTTTGTACAAGCTTTCCTTATTGCTTCATCTTCATCAGATGTAACCCCCTGTATTTCCCACTCTATAGGCTTACCATCTTTATCAACATATCTTTTTGATGCAACATACTTTATATTTTCTACTTTAATTGCGTTCTCTTTTAAAAATGCTGTTAAGTTGTTCATTATAATTTTCTCTCCTCTGTTATATAATTTTAGAGAGCTTTATAAAGCCCTCTACTATTTTTTAACCTGTCGGTTTTTCCGACTAGTTCAACCTAGAGAACTTTTCTGGAATTTCAAAATCTTCAAATGTAAAGTCTACACTTTCATCTATATACTCTGCATCCGCATCAAACTTAGTTAAAAGTCCTCCATCTAAATTACAGTCTTTTAATATTACTGTTTGTCTACCAACAGCTGATGTTGGATCCTCATTGGTCACTTGGATATCAAAATATATATCCTCTCCAGTATTTTTATATTTTAAAAGAAGCTCCCTAAACACGGATGTATTATAATGAAAAGTAGCCGAACCTGTCCCTTTCCAACCAGTCGTTTTATTCCCTTTCCCCGTCTTCCCTAAAATTGGCACTTCTGTTTTATTCTTTTCTATAGACGCTTCCAAATTAATTGCTTGCATAAAATTTATTCTATTGCCGTCTAAAATAACAAAACACTCGGCTAGTGATGCACTTACTGCATCCTTTGCATTCATAACTGCCATTTTTATCCCTCCTTCAAATATTCTTATTGTACAACTATTGTCATATACAATTTTTCCATTGCATATATTGGAGTTATGTAATCTGTTATTACCACTGATTCTTTTGTATCGCCTTTTTCTACTGTAACATTATCTGGACTAAAATCTTCTATTGCTCTTAATCGTTCTAATTCTTGATGATGTTTGACTATGTCATTCCATAGACTTATTCTTCCTCCATTATCATTAGGTATAATACCTAAATACTTAGTATTAAATATTGTGGCAACATCATTTCCTATTTGGTCTAATACTCTTATTACCTGATTCTTTGCAAAATCTGTCTTCTTTTGTTCTGTAGTTGTAGTAAACGTATTAATATCAGACAACACCCTGATCTTGTCATTTACTTTATGGAATACAAACTTTCCTGCACCCAACATTGTCTCTAATTGAGTTTGACTATAATTTACATTAATATTAAACTCACCATTATATATTGTATTACTAAGTGATTTATTTACTGCACATCCAGCCTCTGCACCGGCTACCCAATATACAAGTTTGCCTGTGGTTATCCCTTCTCCTACCAAATTATTCTCAACTGATATTACACCTTCATAATCCGCCTCTGCATACTGATGCAACACCACCTGAAATTTTAAACCTATCTCATCTCTCATTCTCTTAGCCCATGCTACAAACAAGGCTTTAATACTAGATGTTGTACTAGGACATCCTACCACGTTAAAACTATAACTTTCTATAGCACTTAAAAATGCTTGATACGATGCAGCCGTAGCCTCTCCATCTGTACCACCACTACATGTTATCCCAGCAGTCAATGCAAGTGTAGCTGATGCTTTCCAATAACAATAATCATTATCTACTAAGTCAGCCATTGCTGTTATTGCTTTTTGTTCATCAACTAACACTCCTGAAAAATATGTTTGTACTACATATACTGGATTTTCCACTGTTGATGTTTCATCCGCTAATATAACTGTTTTTATTTGGTTGCCTCTTGTTCCTTTATACTTTGCAGTACAATATGTATTATCAGCCTTTGCTCCGCCTGTGTTGACCTTATATAAATAAGCTTTTTTAATATTCAAAAATAGATCACGAAGTGGAGCAAGTGCATCATCCTCAAGACCATATCCTAAAAGTTTTAAACTATTTTCTTTAAAATCTTCCCCTGTTACCTCAAACACTTCATCATCTTTTCCCCAGCCTATTATAATAGGCATTGCTACAATACCTCTATCCGAAAGTATCGCATTTGCATTTTTGCTACTTACAAAATTTATATATGCACCTGGCAATTTTTTATTTTGTGTTACCCACATTCCACCGCCTAACGCCATATTATCTCACCTTACTTTCTTTAAATTTTTTTACTAACTCTTCTGCTTCTTGTTTAGAATATTTTTTGTCATTTACTAAAACTACGCTTAGAATATCCCGTATTTCTTCGTATTTATTAAATGATAACAATTGACCTTTTGTGTATAATATAACCTCATTTGAGGCTGTTTTTGGCGTTTTTTCAGCCATTATATTACCTCCTCTCCAATACTAATCTTAGTATCAACATCTCTCATTAAATCTTTTTGTTCGACGTTTTTTATGAACATATTGTAGTTAATTCTAAAGTGTAGTACTCCATCTATAATTTCATAATGCTTATTGGTGCCATGAATCAAATCTCCATTAGATAACGTAACATATTCCAAGCCTTCGAAAAGTCCATCTGCTACATTTAGACATTCCATATTATCCTTATCTACTGCTGGAAAATATTCAACATCAATAGGATATTGCCTAAACCTTCTATTACCTATTAGGTAATTTTCTCTTGGTTCTAAAACTGCAATAAAAAAGCAGGGTGGACTAAGACCCTGCACTATATCTCTATCTCCATAAATTTCATAACCTTGTCCAAAAACTTCATGTAGTTTATTGGATACCCCATCCATAATGTCTTTAATCATCAAAACATTCCCCCAGATACTTTAATAATTTTTGCTCTAGTAATTTGGGTGCTATTGTTTCTACTTCCTGTTCTGATATGGTTAGCATAAACCTTCCTCTTACCCACTCTTTATGGTCTCTTGTCCTATGTCCATATTCTACATATGACGCATAACGCACTGGGTTTATTATCTCTACTTTATACGTATCCCCTGTTTTAGTTATTGTCAAAGTATTAGCCCATTGTTTTGCATTATTCTTTGACACACTTTTTGCATCTTCTTCTGTTTTGGCTGTCCAACCACGTCTTAATGTACCACCTTTTTTGCCACTACTTTTGGGATAATCTCCCACTGGAGTCCTTTTTATTACTTTAGCTAAAAGTCTTGCTGCAAGTTCTTTTGCGCATTCTTTACAACAAGCTTCATAATTAACTGTGTTTAATTTTTCAAGCTTTTGTTGTAACCTTTTCCATTGGTTATAATCGAAATTTCCCCACTTTGCCATAACTTACACCCACCTATCAAACAAAGTAAGTCTTAATTCCTGGTGACTTATAAATACTGCTATTTCACCTACTTTGTATGTAAATGTCCTTGCACCTCTTCTTACTACAACTTTAGATCCCATTGGTATATCAAGTTCATTATCTATAAATAACTTAGCATCTTGATAATCTTCACCAACATGATCTACTTCATTTATATTATTGAGAGTATTAAATGATAATTTACAAGGCTCATTAGAATATATCATTGTCTCACCAAATTCTGTCCTTTTGGTTGATTCGTTTGTTGTTTTTCCATAAACATAAATAGAACATGTATCATCCCATAATCGCTTTAAATCTTTCTTTATATTGTATATCACCAAGAAAAATCCCTATATGTTACAAAATCTTTTTCTCCATGTTCTATTAGATAATTAACAAACGCATCAAACTTGGCATCTGGCGTGCTAGAAGAATCTACTGCATATTCAATTTGGGTGTCGCCCTCTTTTATACTCTTTAGGGCTACATCCAAATTGATATAGCTTAAACTATCTGGATCCATTATCTTTTTTTCTTTTAGAAAATTACCACAAACCATATCTACTGCAACTTCACACAATCCTTCTGGAATGCTTTGTATGTTGCAGCTATTTTTAATATGATTTGTCACTTTATTAATCATATGATTTAGTATGTATAAATCTATTGAACCTTCTGTTTCGTTTATATTATATCCAAAACTAGCTAGTCTCATCTTAGTTTCTTCTAATATATCCATATTATCACCACACTAAACAACTGATATAATTCTAGCTATTGGCACTGCTTTGTGATTTAGGTATGTTCTATTAGCAGCAGTAGATTCTCCACTATTGACTAATAACCAGTTTTCACCATTTTTTAGTTCTGCATCTGTTGGAGATAACGATGCTTGCGACACCTGTTCATATGACAACCCAAAAGGTGCAAATACCTTTCTTTGTCTAATGTATAGTTTATCTATACCTCCATCTTCTGCTTCATCCCTTGCCATTGAATATGGAACCTTAACACCTACATCCTCATGCTTAATCGCCCCTTCTCCCAATGCATATGTAATATAAGCTGTCTTTTCAACCACATAATCATTTGCCGCAAGTGTTTTTGTACCAAAATAATTAGACTTTGCATCATTTAATTTAATTTCACCTGTAGAAGGAGTCGCACTATTTGCTACTACTTTCAATGCTCCTACTGTAGAAGATTCAGCATAAAAATGAGCTGTTATAACTGGCATATCATCATCTACAACAACTAATTTGCCATTCCAAGAATATAATGACAAATCTCTTTGTATACCATATTCATCAGTATATTTTAGATAATCTACTAAGTTCTTATTCTCTATGCCAGTTGCGACATCACTATGCATAAATACAAGGCTAAATTTCTTTTTATTCGCACCACATGCTTGGTTAGTTGCTGTGTTTAGTGTGGTCGCACTTATTTCATCATTTATAGCATATGTATGCTTGTCACAAAACTCTTTTGATTTTGTATCTGGAGATGAAATAGACCCCATATTGAATATACCTTCTAGTGTAGCAAGTATTGTGTCTTGGTCTAAACCATCCTTATACTCCGCTATCTGCTGTGCTATATTATCCATGAAGTCTACTCCACCTGTTATATCATAAGAAAAATCTTTTTCCGCAAAACCTTTCGCACGACCAACTACTACAACACCATAACTAAATGTTTTTGTAGAACCAGTTGGTATGTTAGTATTTCCATCATAATTAACAGCATCTCCTTCTATTAATCCCTTCAATACCAATCTAGCATAACCAGTACCATCTTGACCTTTAAATACCTTAGCTATGTCAGAATCACCCACTAATGCTTTTGATTTTTTCATCTCATTTAGTTTTAAATTAGGTACTCTATCTACCTTGTACTTGAATGCTTGTGCATTAAATTCCTTGCTATCAAAACTTGCCATTATAACCACCTATCCTTTCAATTAAATATTTTTGACTTGAATCACTCTAATTTAGCACCTGGATTATCATTCAAAAATTTCACCAATTCACTATAACTCATCTTTTTTAAGTCATTAGTCATACTTAAATTATCATCCGATTTTTCGCTAGGTTTTACGCCTTTTAAGCTACTTTGCCCATTAAATTCAAACAAGAACTTTGAATCCTCTGCTTTCATCAATGCATCAATTTTTTCTTTTAGTCCTACTACTAAACCATTTTCATCTAACTGAGCATCTTTTAAATCTAATAATGCTCTTGCTGCTTTTGTATTTCTAGCCTTTGCAATGGTTAATGCTTTGTCTACTGCTTGGTCAATTTTAAGCTGTGTTATTGCTCTAATATGTTCATCTTGACTCAATTTGTTTTGTTCTTGCAAACTTTCAATTTGTTTTTTTAATTCTTCATTATCACCTGCACTACTTTTTAAATTTTCTATTTGCTTATCTCTTTCTTTTACTTGCTCTTTTAATGACTCATACTCCGCTTTAATGCCATCATAATCAGATCTTGTAACTTTTTTTGCATTCTCAATGTCTAAGCCATTAATTTTAATAACCTTGTCAATCTGTTCCTTGCTTAATCCTAATTCTTCTAATTCTTGTCTTTTCATAAAATTTTTCTCTCCTCTCAAATACGTTTTTTACGGGGTCACTCCCGATTTTTTTGTGTCGGTTTTACGTCTTGCCACACTCGACAAAATTGCATATAAAAAAGACACAAGCGATTTCTCACTTATGCCTTTACAGAAAACTAGAGCCGTGCTCTAATGAACATTAGCTCCGCAAAAGATTTCTCTTTTTCTCCATATCTTTATTATACACTACAATTAGATAATTAGCCACCCAAAAGTGGCATTGGACAATCCCAGTTGTAGTCTACATATTTTTTTTCTTCTAATAAAACTGTATATCCATATCTATTAATTTCATATAATTTACTGAATTGCAAACCTCTTTCGTAAACATTAACTTTTATGTCTATTACGTATTTTTTAGCTAGTTCTTCAAGTTCTTGTAAATTTAAATCCCATGCTCTTCTAAATTCCTCTATCAATAAGAATTCCTTATTTTCAAGCTTATACAAACACGGCATATCACTAAATGTCAAATAACCAGTTCTTATGCCTTGTATATATATATTCCATTCAAATATATCATCATCTTCTTCAAAAAACGAAAAATATATATCACCATCTTTAAACTTATTTTTTATTATTTTAGCTTGTTTGCCATTTGCTGTCATCAGTTGATTTTTAACAAAATTCAACATATCTTCTTTTTTACCTCGTGCTCTAAATATACCTTCTACATAATTCGCCATATTCACTATCCCTCTGTTTGTTATTTTATACTGTCTAAAATTTAAATAATTGTTTTATTCTTTGTCTATGTTTTTTATGAACTTAGTTCTATCTCTTCTCAAGTACATCTTTCAAAATTTTGCTAAAGCTTGGTAGTACCTTTGCATTAACACGTAACAATAAGTCTTTATCTAAATATGACTCATAAAATTTAGATACAATTTCTATTATTTTTTCCTCTGGATAATTTCTTTTTTCTAGTTCCTGATATAACTCATCTTTCATATAAGATATTTCATTTAATATAGTTTTATTTGCATCGTATGTTGGTTCTCTTGTGAATAATGGCATTCTTTTTTGCCGTTCAAATATTTCTTCTATTCTTTCATCCGAATAACCTTTTTCTCTCAATTCATCCCATAATTTTTGTGCCATTGTATCTTCCATTGTGTAAATGCCTTTATCTTCACTTGTCATAATATATTCCTCCTTTCCGTATTATTAATTTTGTCCGATTTAAAATAACTGTATATGAGTCACTTTCTCCGTGTCCTTCAGCGTTTATTGCATCATATCCCATTTCGATAGCTAACGTTGATATATCTTTTGTTGAATTCATTTTTATTGTTTTTTTCATTTTTTCTGTAAACTGTGCCCTAACATTTTCTTTTTCTTTATAACATTTAGCTACTTCATCTGCAAGTTTCACATCCTTGGTTCCAGTGCTGTAATAATGATTATAGTATCTTTGTTCTGCTTCTTTGTACAACAAATGTTTTTTATGTAAATCTTCATATATTGCTATTTCATTATTATCCCACTCAAATACTTTGGCAATTTTTTTAGTATATTCATATTCAATATCATTAAATTTAATTATTTTAGCTGTTTTGTCTACTGTCAACTCTTCTATTATACTATAGCCTTTTTTTCTACCCCTTGCAATACCTATATACTGTTGCATTTCTTTAGTTAACCCTTGCAATGTTTTAGAATCTTCTAAATTATATACTGCAGCAGTATACATTCCTTTGCCATATTGTGCACCACCTGATATGCAATCAATATACCATTCTCCACTATACAATTCTTTTTGATATTCATATACTTGTTCTTTGCTAAAACCTCCATACGTCCTTTGAGCATAAAATTTTGATTCCTGAACTTTTTCCCAAAATTCTTTTTCATCTACTATTTTAGGCAATCCATCATATCCTTGTATATGCATTATCCTTTTTACTTCACTGCCACTTTCATATCTTTCATCATCTGTTACCTTAAATTTACCAACTAAATTTTTGCCATCTACCACAACATTTTTATTTAAAGCAACTTCTTTTTTCTCTTTTAAATTCTCCCCATTTTCCCCATCTACATACTTCTCTTTCCATTCTTTATAAGTCATATTACTTGGCACATAATATGTCTTACCACCATCTCTCCTAGCTGCTCTTTCTCCATCTTGGTTATCCTCGAAATAAGGTATCGTCGTAGTCCTACACCATGGATGAAATGGCGGTGCTGTCACTCCTTCTTCATAATCTTTCATTGCCCTAACTTGTCCATCTAATTCCTGACAAATTTCTGAAGTATGAGAATCTAACGTTGCTACTATCTCATATTTTTCTACATCCAAATCATTAAAACATTGTTTTTGTGCCTTTGATGCAAAATAGGCGGATTCGGTCATTATTAACCTACCCGCCTTATATTTATCTACTTCTAATTTCTTTACTAACGTTCTTATTGCTTTGTCTGGTGGATCCCCTCTAATTATTGTTTGTGATAATTCGGTTCGCACCGTCTTTAGTAGCTCGTCCTTTCTCTTCCATATCCTATCACTAAATGTCATCTTATCTAATGTCCACGGTGTTTCTATAACATGCTGTAATTGTTTTTCATTGAATCGTTGAAGATTCCACCCTACATTAAATCCTTTTTGTATTTCAAATGCTGACCTATAATATGTATCTTGGTATATACTTTTTGTTAGCCGGTCTACCTCGTCCAACTGATTTCCATATAACTTTTCTACCTCTTGTTGCAATTGTACTTCTAATGATTCTAGCCTCGTTATGTGAACCTTAGCTGATGCATTCTCTAATTCTTTTTTCCATTTTTCATCTATTGTATTTTCTTCTCCATGCTTTATGTAGTCCTCTACAGTCCACCTAAATTCTTTTAGTTCCTTTGTATTTAATAATCTTTTTGCCTCTCCTATATCTATTTCATTGTTATTTGCAAATCTTTGATACCATGTTGCTATGTCACTTTCTATACTTTTCATCGCTTTATAATATTCTTTTTCTAACCTAGCATTATATTCTAATCCTTCCTTAACTACTACTTTCTCTATAGCCTCAAAACGTCTTCGCCAATATTCTTTATTCCTCAATAATACCACCACCTGCAAATGCACCTTGGTAATCATCAAAACCTTCTAACTGTTCTTCTTTTTTCTTTTCTAATTCTTTCCCTATATCATTGACCCAAGGATGTTGTGCTACAATTGTTTCATTAGACAAAATACCAATAGAATTTTTACAGTTTTGTATTATCTCTGATTCATTCATAAGCATATCTCTATTAAATATTACTTCTACCTTTTCATTAAAATAATCTCCCTTTCTAGCATTTGCAAAATATACATTAGCAAACCACAATAGACTTTCAAATGATGACTGAAATTCCGTCTCCATGCCATTTGCATCTAAATCAATATCCATAAACATAGACTGTATATTCATTTGATTTGGATTACCAGATAATCTGGCATCCTTAGCATCGTATGCCATTGCATTTTCTATCAGTGATTTTTTTAGCACATCTATCATAGCTTTATAATTATCAGCATTTACACTTATTTGTAGGGTTTCTACCCCTCCATCTGCTCCATCTATTGTTTTCACCTTGACAGCTCCATAAGTCGCTAAATTATGCCTTAATTCGGCTAAATTTGTCCCATCATAATTCTTTATGACTAATATAGTATTACGTGAGTCCTCCTGCATATTATTAGCAAAATCTGACAACATAGCATTTAGAACATCTTGTATTGATTTCACTTTAGCAATCAATGGAGTCTCTTTATTATTATATTTAAATGGAATTAGTGGCACTCTACCCCAATTGTACCCATGTTGTGCCCCTGTTTCATCTTCTAAGATTATATAGTCGCTAACAAAATTATCTGGCTCTGGTATTAGACTACCTGTATCAGTTAAATAATATCTTTCTATTCTGTCTGTAAAATATAATTCAACTCGTTCAATTAAGCGTTCCTCTTTTCCCTCGTATACAAACGCTTTAAACACTCTAGCAAAACAATCTAGTTCTGTATGTTCGGCATCCTTCCAAAATGGCAGTATCTCATACGGATCAAATCGTTTAAATTTTAATTGTCCCTTATCATCATAATACGGATATATATAACCTATTCCGCAGTTTAAAACATCCTCACACACGTTATTTATCATGCTATGAAATCGCCTATTGAACAATTTAGTCAATTCTTCCTGATACTTTTCATTCTCTGTATCAAATGTTATTGGCTTACCTACAATGTAATTTACTTTTTGGGCTACAATTTTGGCGTATTGATTATCTACTATTTTGTTATTTGGTAGATTTGTTACTGTCTCTAACTTTCCATCTTTTCCTATAGCGGTTCTCTCTCTTTTTAAAATATCATGTACTCCTTTAAAATAAAGGTTACCTGTTATTTGCATTTGCCTATCTGGACTTATCTTCCACTTTCTTATTTCCATCTCAAAAAATTCTTTATCATTTAGCCATGCACCTTTTTTAAGTATTGTACTAATTCGGTCTATCTCTCTTTCACTCCTAATTAAATCTAATAGCATCCTACTGCCTACCCCCTTAATCAAAACTAAAAGAATTTCCACGTAAGAAATCTTCCATGGCGTACCTCATTGCATCTAACAAGTGGTTGAACATATCTACAGGCTTATTTAGTTTTTGTCCACCTTTATCTACATCCCACATGTAGTTACTAATTTCCGTTATAAAATTTACGCAACTAGGATGTATGTATATTTTGAATCCTTGAATATATTGGATACCGTTATTAATTGAATCCTTCCCCTTTCTTGCTCCTTTTATATTAATTAGTCCTAATTCTCTTAACTCATCAATACTTTTAGGTTCTGAACTATCAGCAATAATCTTTTCTTTTATGTAACCCTTGCCTTGGATTTTTTGATATATCATTTTGTTAGTTAATCCCTTTTCATACATTTCATCAAATACATATATTTCAGATTTTTCTAAATCCACCAATGCACAAAAAAGTGCTGTCGGGTCATTTGTATATCCAAAGTCCAGCCCAAAAGCACTAATTAAATTTTTGTGTTCTCGCCTAAACTCTACTGCATGTATATCAAATAATTTTTCTTCCCAGTTTTCATATATTAAACCTTCTACAACTCCCCATTCTCCTAGCCCTGCCACCTTATATCTTTTAGGATTTTTTTCTTTCATCTTTTCAAGTTGTTTTCTATCATCTTCTGATAACCACTCATTACACATATAATTAGTTGTCATTGCTAATACATCTTCATCTTGCACATCAAAAAATCTTTTCTTGAGCCAGTGTTTGTCATTCCACGGATTGAATGTCAATGTTATTTGTTTAAACAGTCCTTCTGGACAATCACCTAAAATTGATTCGATTAGTGTATCAAAATCTTCCTCACGCATAATCTCATAGGCTTCCTCAATCCACATCCAACATAATACTCCAACTTCACAAGTTATAGATGTTGTTTTTAATGGATCATCTAATCCTCGAAAATATATCTTTTGACCAGTAGGAATATATGTCATTTCTAAAGGTGATTCTTTTATTGCCCACAAATGTTCTACATGTAATATTCGTATTGCCCATTTTAATTCAGTAAAACAGCTGTCTTTTAGTGTCCTATATGTTTTTCTTACTACAATGGTATTGGCAAGATTATATTTCATCGTGTTATAAATAAACCATAGTGCTGTAGTTTTAGACTTTTTTGACCTTCTTGACCCTTTCACAGCCCTAAACCTTCTTTTAGAAGTCCAAAACTTTTTGTATCCTTTACCAATTAAAGAAGGAAGATAAATATTAAGCTTTTTATTTGCAATATTAATCCCCCTCCTTTTCATTCTTCTAATTCATCTTCACCACTAAATACTGGTGTTTCTACATTAAAATCTATTTTTTCTGTAAATAATCTGTATCTTTTCCCTAAGTCTTCTGCTGCTCGAAGCCTTTCCTTTTCATCTGGTGCTTTTTTTATTAGCTTAGGTTTAGTTACACCATTTTTTGTTTCGTATGTTAATACTTCTGATTGTGATTCACCTCGCATTACTGATGTAAGATACTCTAATATTTCTTCCTGGGGTGCGATGTTCTTAGCCATCAATTCTTTAAGTCTCTCTTCTATATACTTTTTTATTTCAGTATTTTTAAGTAATTTTTCTGCAGATTGCCCTGCTCCTTTTTTAGAATAGCCAGCTTCGATATATGCCTGAGTGGCATTGCCTAATTTTATATATGCATCACAAAACTTTTGTTGTTTAATACGCATCGCACCACCTCCTTCTTTTTTAGTATTTTAAAATCTCGTCAAAAACCTAACTCTAATCTGAAAATAATCCTTTATCTTTTTTCAGTATTCCTGCCATTTTTTTTAATGCATTTTTGTGTATTGTGGATGCATATGTTTCTGATATTTCTATTTCTTTGGCTATTTCCTTAAACTTTTTACATCTAAAATAATGTGATTTTATTATTTTTTGTTCTCTTGGATTTAATTTTTCTATTGCATCTTTTAGCAAAGGTATCCTTGCTGTTTTTATTATATATTCTTCTGGTATTCCATTTTGTGCTACTATTTTTCCTTTTTCTAACATTTCTTCCAAAAATAAAATGTTAGGTTGCTCAATTTCTATTCCAAGTTTTCTTAACTTTTTAATTTTATCTGTAACACTCCTTGGAATCCAATTTGTGTCTCGCATATTGTCTAATATATTTCCTTTTATTCTCGTGTACGCATATGTACTAAATTTAATTTTTCTAGTATGATCAAATCTGTCAATTGCATCTATTAAACCTAATACCCCATATCCTAACAAATCATCAAATTCTACAACACTATAAAAATATTTCCATAAACTTGCTACCACAATTTTAACAAGTTCCATGTAATACAATATTATTTTTTCTCTGTTTTCTCTATTTGGATTACGTGCATATTCCTCCCACATTGGCAATTCTTTTTCGGCTATAGTCTCCATACTAACCTCCTGTATAATATCTTGACAATAAAAAAGCTAGGTGCGGGTGCTACCTAGCTTTTTTAAGACAATATAAAAAGAGAAATACCAATGTTTTTAATCCAAAACTCCATTTTAATTATACATTACAAAAACATTGCATTACAATTGCAACTTTTTTGCATTTTTTAATATTATTTAATATATTCTTCCCCATTAAAAATAAATGATACTAACTGCTTTGTATTTCTTTTACACTTTATTGAAAATGGAATTTCTATTTCTACACCAAATGCATTTTTTGCTGTAACTATAGATTGAATACAATCATATCCATCATCAGAAACATAAAATGCCCATTTTGAAATGTTTTTATACTTTGCAGTTTTTGGATAGGATAAAAATTTATTTACCATCATTTGAATAGTAGTACAATATTTATTTCGTGCATCTTCTGATATATAGTAATCTGTTATTTGTGCTTTTACCTCGTTGTTTTCATATATAGTAACATCATGGAAATATATAGTTTTTACATTTCTTGTTTCGTTGTCTAACCAAACAACAACAGTATAATCCAAATTAGTATAAAAAATTGTTTCTTTATCTTCTAAATGAAACGATGTTTCCTTCTCGCCTGCCTGAAACTGTTTAACAGAAACTAGCTCCCCTACTCCACATTTTTCTAAAATAAGTAATACTTCCTTTTCCTGTTCCTCATTTAATTTCATAACTTTTGCTAACTCAGATTGTTCTTTTTTATTAGGTTGACTTGATACACCAACTATAATCCCAACTATACTACCTACCACTAATATAACTAGTAAAATTTCCAAAATTATAATCAGTAACTTTCTCATAAAAACACCTCCTAATATTTTAATTGCCATACAACATAGCAACTTTTTTGCATTTTCAGTTAATTTGTTATTCCCCTACATACTAAATCTATCTACTCTTTACTTCGTTCCGTTAATTTTTTATACATTTTCATAAGCTCTGCAACAATTTCTGATTCTGTCATATTAAGTTTAAAACCATATGCTTTCATTACTGCAATATCATTTTGTTCATGTGCCTTTCTTAGTTCTATGGGCATAGTTACATTATCGTATAAGTCTGACTCTCCTGCTTTTACTGATAACTCTTGTTCTTTTTTTATATTCTCTGTTTTTATATCCGTTAAAAATGATAATCTATTATAGTCTTTTGGTAAATTCTCTAATAATATTTCCTCTGGTTCTTCTCTTGGTATGTTCATATCATGTATTAAAAATGATTTAAAATTACATAATACAATCCACCTTGGTTTCTTATCATACGGTAAATCGTCTGAATACTTTTTTGCTTGTTTGTATGGTGTTAAAAAACTCCCATCTGATTGTTTTATAGGCTTTCTTAAATCTTTATCAATGGATTTTTGTTCTATTAATACATGAGTTTCATCAATAATACCATGATATTTCCACAATAAATACCATCAGAAATCATATGTTCATTGATATTAATTTTTCATTGGAATACTTTAGAACTGTCATTTTTTATTATAACATATTTGGGTAACGTTTTGCAACTTATACATTTGTATACAAATGTATACATAAAAATCTCCTAAGTCTTATGACTCAAGAGATATTATCTATTGCCAAAATTTAAAAGGTACTTTTATTATACTTATTTTTGTTTTAAAAAAACATTGCAACTTTTTTGCATTAATGCTTGTACAATTCTCCTTTTCTAACCTGCATATTACCCTAAACACACACTAAACAATACTGATACTATAATGTACAAACTAATCTTTGTATATACATCCCCGGATATATCCGCTCCAATTATACACAAAACTATTATGTAGAAAATTCCTAACAATATGTCTAACATGTCCAATTAATACCCCTTATCTTTCATCATCTTTTAATTAAATATTTCAGTATTTTGTTTACTTCGTTGAGTCTTGTAAGCATATCTCTATGGACTGCAATTATTGTTTTACTATTTATCAATTTCAAAGCTTTAATATACTCTTCATACTCATTTGCTGTTTTTTCCTCATCTAATTTCGCAACTTCACCATCTATTAATGCTATTCTAACTTTGTATGTATCAATTAATTTTTCAATATTAGCTATATTTTCTTTTATTTTTTTTACTATTTTCTCTACTTCGTCTTTCGTTACTTCGTCTTGTACAATTTTTTTATCTGTATTTATTGTTCGTTTTACTCTTCTTCTCTTTTCTCCTATCCCATTCTTCATCTAGTTACTCTCCTTCGTCTTCAGTAGAATTTCTTTTTGTTTTCCATAGATCATCAAAACACTTTAGTGTCCTATAATTTAACTCCACAGTAGGTATATTATAATTTCTTGCCAATATGCTTTCTACCTCACACATACTGTATAGATTACTACCTTTAAGAACACCTCCATAATCAATACCTATAAAATAATCCGCTTCTGCTAATTTAATTATAGATTTACCCAAATACCATATATGTTCATTAACACCTTCTGGTGGATCATCCTCTATATAAGATTGTATTACTTCGAGCTTTTCTCCTTGCATGATTTCCGCAATTTTGTGCATTGTATTAAAAGATTCTTCTATTGCTTCCTTGGTTCTACCCTTCATTGGACAACTGATGAACAATTTTTTCATTTTGTATTTCTCCTTTTTTTAAGTTTGTATTAATACTTTCTAATAAATTTTCTTCCAACCTAATTAAATTTTTTATAATTTTCTTTAAGTGTTTTCTTTTTTTAATTGCCTCTTTCATTGTGATTATTTCTCTTTTTAATTTTTTACATCGATCTCTTTCTTGCATTTTCCCAATTTTTATTTTTTCTAAAGTTTTAATTATAGCTACAGTGTGCATAGTTAATTGCTTTCCCTCTTCTATAAGGAGTGTTTCAATTAAATCATGAATGTCTGTAACTATAGGTCGTACATATATGTATCTATCATCCTGTTTGACTTCCATTGATAAACCATCTAGAGCAGTTTTTTCTATTTGTATGCCCATATTTTATTTACTCCTCTATTTTGTTTTTTCTATAGCATCTTCTATAACTTGCAAATTCTTTTTATCCCACTCTATCATCTCTTTTATCATATCTGGTATTGTTTCTAATTTTTTTATTCGTCTTTCTATTATGTATTTTTTTTCGTTTATTTCTTTTGATTTCGTTCCTGTAATGTAGTTCTGTAAATATTTATGGCACGCTCTTGCACTTTCAATATCTGTTTTTGCCGCATATTCTATAATATCCGCTCCATTTCTGAATACTGTCTCCAGGTTCAAATATTTTTTTTCGAAATTTTTTGCCACTATTAACTCTAATCCTGGTATTATTTTTTTTATTTCCATTTCTACTTCCCTTACATCTTCCGTTTTCTGCTCTTTCCCCTTTTTGTTTTTAAGGACTATTCCTATTATTCTTTTTAGTTCCATTTTACTTCCCCTTTCATTTCTCTATTCTCCTCCAGCACATACATATCTTACTTATTTTCCCATTCTTCCATTATCTCTTTTCTTATATCTTTTATGCTTTGTATAATCCTTTCTATCTCCTCAATCTCCTGTATTTTGGCTTTATAGAATCTTCGCTCTGCATCCATATCTTCTTTAGTTTCTCCTGCCTTAAAAAAATCTTTCTATTAAATTTTGGATACAAATAATGTTGTTGCATATATTGTACCTGCCATCCAGCTCATCATATCTACTATCATAAGCAATAACATTGCTAACTTCGCACAACATGTCACTTATTATAGACCGACTTTTTTTTAGCATTATTTTATAATCTATCTTGTAGTCATTCTTTTCAATCCATTCTATAACCTCTTTTATTGTGTATTTAGGTATTTTTTGATCGAATCTATTATGAAATTCAAATTTATTCGTTTTTATAAATTCTATTAGCTCTTTAGGTATATTTATTGTCACAATACGCTTGTAAAATTCACCTTCATCTTCAATATTCATTATCTCCATAAATTTTATCCTCCCCCCTTTGGAAGTACATTACTGGTGATAGATTCTCCCACATTATTTGAGTATACATAAGATGATTCATTAAACGCATTAGCCGATTTATATTAGCATATATATTGTACCTGCCGACTAACTCATCATATTTACTGTCAAAAGCAATAACACGACTAACTTCGTATAACATTTCCACTATTATAGAAGCTTTTCTTTTTAGCAGTAATTCATAACCCACATTATAACTGTTTTCTTCAATCCACCCTATAACCTCTTTCATCGGAATCTTTTGTTTTGTCATCCCCAATCTAGCATGAAATTCAAATTTATTTGTTTTTATAAAATCTATTAGCTCTTTAGGAAAATGAATTGTCACAACATGTCTATTAAATTCATACTTATCCTGAATTTTCATTAAATTCAATCCTTTTTTCTCCTTTCTTTCCAACATTCCTCTTCCCAACAAAGATTTAAGCACATAACTACCACAGATACTGTCCTCAATATTTCATAATTATATTGCCATAAACTTTCGCAAGCTCCGTAGACTAATGTCAGCAATATAAGTCTTCGTTTCTTTTTTAATTCATCTTTTGTTAAAGCATTGCAAATTGTCGCTAATAGTACATAAGTCCACATAATTGGATCTATTATCACTTTTTCATATCTCCTTTGTAAATAATCCATATTTTTGTGTTAGTCTATCAATAGATGTTATAATTAAAGCTGCATCATCATCCAAATCTTCTATAATAAGTTTCATTGTTTCGGCAATTTTTTCAAGCAATTCTTTCGAATATTCACTAAGGTTGTCACTATTTAATAGATTACAAAAATTTATTATGTTATATTTTGACTCAAAAATTACTGAAAACAGAACTCTTGTATGCTTCAATGCTTTGTTAAGATATTTCACAAGGTCTCTATCATCATTAATTATATTAATAGTACCACTGATTCGTTGCGTATATCTAATTTTTTTTTCTAATTTTTTTTGCATTTGTCCTCCTTCATCATGTTTATGACTTGCAAACATTCCATAATATCTCTCAATGTCTCTTTATCTAAATCTATAGTTTTTTCTATACATTTAAGAAAATATCTAAGTTTTTCGATCCGTTTTGCCAAGAATATTTTTGTTTTATTTAAGGCCTCTTCTGCTACTTGTTTTTTTTCTTTGTTACACATCTTTTCTTCCAGCCATTCTTTTAAAATGGCAATATTTTTTTTTGATTTTTTATTAAATTCCTGTGCTTGTCCCTCTTCTACACTTAGCAGATATTCTATTAACCTCGGCATTAATTCCTTCATTTCCCAACTTGTCTCCCCCATCATTTATCTACCTCCATTATTGTCTTTAGCCTATCTCCTGCAAATACAACATTCTTGATTTTATGTACTAGCCTGTCCCTATTCCTGTATATTGTGGTGGTAGCGGTATTGTAGTGCTCTGCTATTTGTTCCATGCTCCATCTTCGCCAATACTTTAGTTCTATTATTCCGTAATATGGATCACTTCTTACTTCTGCTAGCCCCATGTCTATTAGTTCTACTACCTTTGTTAGCCATGCTATTTGCTTTATATTCTTCTCAATCTCCTCTTCTAACAACTCTTCTAATCCCACATTAGGATTATTAGACGAAGCGGATAATATCACTATACTTTTACTGAATTCTTGCAATCCATATTTTTGCAATAACTCTATCTTAGCTTTTTTTTCTTGAATCAGAGCCTTATAGCTTGGATAATAGCGTATCAACCATTCTGTTTTTTTAAACATACTAATTGTTGTACAATCCACAACACCCATACCATCGCCTCCACACAATTATTTTTAGCAAGATACATAATTTTTTTTGAGCCAATCAAACGGCACAATATATCCTTTTTTCGTTTTTTCTATGACAACTTTTTCTTCTGCTAAAAGCCCCTCCCAATAATCAATGTCGTTATCTAACACACCAAAAAATCTATCTCCAACTTTTAACTCATCAAGATCTAAACTCCTAGGTACAATAAACCACACATTATCTCCTGTAAATTTCTCATAATCATTTAAATCATGTGGAATATAAGCTTTTATATATTTCCCAATACCCATATAATTCATCTAAAACTTCCCCTTTCTTTCTTCCAAAAACTGAATCCACGTCTCTAGCATAGATTTATACTTTTTCATGAGTTTTAGCATATCACACTCTCTCAAATAATCCTTGCCATCACTAATTTTGTTCAGTGTATAAATAAGCATTGCCATCTCATCAACTAAATCTTTATCTTGCAACAAATATTTTAAGTTGTCTAAGCCTTTCATCATGTCACCTCCTTTAGCTTGTCCTATTTATCACCAAGCAAATGATATTTCTGGTTCTATTTCTGCTTCTGCTAATTCTTGCATTTTGCATTGATATGCCAATGGATCATCAGCAAGACCGCAATACCAATTCTCTTCAAGCGCATCAAAACATGCTATATCACGTAACAACATTGTCCTAAAATATCCGTCAACACTTGACGCGATGTCATAAATATAATGCTCAAGTTTCATCAACGAATAGTTAAAAAGCCTATGTACTTGCTGTATATTTTTTGTCTCAAAAAAATTAATTAAATCAGCATTATTTTGTTTCAGTAAATTGGTCACAACATTTTTGCACACAGAATAATATTCACGAGTAAGAGCTAAATTATCTAGCTTAAATTTTTTATTCCAATACGCATACGCTTTCTCTCCACGGTACCTGTCTGACTTATTTTCCAAAAATTTACTGAAAAATTTTCCGATTTTTTTTATTTTTCCATCTTGACAATAATCAACTAACGGTGTATTATTTGATTGATTTATTGATTGATGTATATATATATTATTTTTTATATTATTATTATCAATCTTATCGTTAGTGATTGTACTAGTCTTGGAGTGGTGTTTGAGGCTAGTTTTTTTATGCCCCAAAACACCTCCCATAGCGTCTACATCACCATATTCTTGACCATTTTGCAAATTTTGACTATACAATGTGTTCCCCTTTTGCTCATTCTCGTTATTTTGACCATGCAAAACGTTGCTTATTATATTGTATCTGCATCTTCTAACACGTCCAATGAAAAAGTCCACCTTTTGGACTAATTTATTTTGCACCAAAGTTTTAAGACTTTTGACAACAGTTTGTCTAGTCAAATTTGTTTCATCTGCTATCTCACTCAAGCTATAATCGAAATTATCACTTTTTTCTATCATCTGGTATAATGCTATTTCATTTTTTGTTATCTTTAGTTTGTATAAGTTATCTAACATTTTTAGTCTCCTTTTTGTATTTAAATCTTATGTTCCCTTTATTATCAATAATTACAAGCTCCGATATCCTGCCATTATTATCATAATCAATATGTCCTACACTAAACTTAAGTGTAGATTTGCATTTTATTTTTTCCCCTTGACCTTTTGCATAAAATTCTGTAGAATTAAGCGTGGTAATGATGTTCGGTGCGGTGTATAATTCACGACCGATACCAAGGTTTACACAAGCTCGCTTAAAAGAATCTGATGCTTCAGTCTTTTGGCTTTGGATATCGTTTTCTGAAAATCCGACATCCTGTTTGTGAATCCACATTTGTCTTGCTTGCGACCACACGCTTACTGTGCAAAATAATTTGCCATCTAAAACTTCGTGACGTCGCATCCAACCAAATGTTCCAAATACTTTGTCTAGAATGTTCATATCAATTCTAGCGTTTTTATAGAGGACAAGAGTTGCGTATACTTTACCATTAGCTTCAGTGACTCTTTTTACTCTAACTTCTATGTCATCCTTATTAAGTTTGGGTATTTCATTTTCCATAATTTTTCACCTTACTACCTTAAAATATATTTTTTGTGGGTAGATAGTTTCCAAAACATCACCAACTACAATTTGTTCATTGATTTTATTATTTTTTACAATAAATCCACCTTTTTTTAACTCAAACAAAATCTTTCTTGCATCTTTTTGTCTGACACATGTTAGTACCTTAGCCATTTTTGTTCCTCCTAAAATTTGTATTTTACAAACCAAAATAACTAATACTAATGCTTTAAAACTAACTACCCTACTATTTTTATGCCCGAAATAGCCGGTCATAATGAGCAACTTTTCTTCTAATTTCTGCTATATCCATTGGTGCATCTAATGTTGAGTCAAATATACGTAGACAATCATCACAATATGTGTCACCGTTGTTAGCCACAAACCATATCTTATCTACCTCTTTATCACAGAGATCACACTTGGCTTTTCTGCACATCTTGGCTCTAAATAATTCTTGTGGCACCTTGTACGCCACATAATATGGCGTTTGTAATTTTGATACGTAGCCAAAATCACTCAAATCTGTATCCTCCTCTATTCCTGCATATTCTAGAAATTTTTTCTTTATTATGTTGTAATTCCAACGATTGCTTACTTGTACAGCAGATCCAAATGGCAATCTACCATTTTGTAAACCTACTTTAATGTATTCTGGCGACTTATGTATTATCCTTGCTGCATCTCTTACTGCCATAACTTCTACTTCTTTCATCCTTTACTTCCTTTCTTATATCATTTGTGTGTGGTCGTGAGCGGTGTCGGATTTTGCTTCACTATTTAAATTTTTTATTAAATTCATTTATATTCACCTCCTTTAATTTTTTGACTCTACTTTTAGTAGAGTGTTGGGCAAAATAATATTGCCTGGAGAAATTGCATAAAGATCACATAATTTTTCGTACTCTGCTATTCTCATGGATGTTCTACCTTTTTCCCAATTAATTATTGTAGACTTACTTTTTCCCATACTTTCAGCAACTTTTTCTATTGATAATCCTGCGTTTATTCGTGCTGCTGTTAATGTTATTTTGAACATTATTTTCACTTCCTTTCTTTATAAGTTTATTCTACTTTTAGTAGAGTGTCAATACTAAAAGTAGAATATTTTTTATATTTTTAAAAATATATTGGGCTTAGGGGTTGTTTTTTTCTACTTTTAGTAATAAAATTAAGGCATATATTATTTAGAAAGTGGGGCTGTTATATGGGAGATGATGACAAATACAAAAAAATTTTTTCTGAGAATTTAATTTTTTTTATGAATCTTCGTGGAAAGACCCAAACAGATATAATTACTGATTTAGATATAAATAAATCGGTAATATCTAGTTGGTGCAATGGAACTAGGCTACCCAGAATGAATAAATTAGAATTAATTGCAAACTACCTAGATGTGCCTTTTTGGAGATTAATCGAAGACAAAAACAAACAAAGTATGTTCGATGAAAACCAACATTTTTCGATTATTTTAAAAAAAATTTCTTATTTAAATGAATTAGGGCAAAAAAAGATTTTAGATACAGTAAATGACTTGTTGCAAATAAACAAATATGTTCAAAAAAATAAAGAAGAACAAACACCTAAAAAAAAGGAGAATGCATGAGGTAGGCAATATTATTTATGTGGATTTTAAGGAGGAATGAATGATGAGTTATTTTTTTAATAACGTGAAAAAAGACAATGATTTTTTATATATGGCAAAAAACAAATATTATGTGGACAAAACAAATATGATAGATATATTTAATTGCATAATGGATGAATATGAACATAGGTATATTTGTATTACTCGACCAAGAAGATTTGGTAAAAGTTTAAATGCACTTATGTTGGCATCATATTATGCCAAAAACCTAGATATGCATGAAACATTTGATACATTAAATATTCATAATTGTAACTCTTATGAGAGGCATTTAAACAAGCATAATGTAATATATATATCTTTTAACACTAAAAACGTCCAATTTAAAACATATGAACAGTACAGAGATTATTTCATTGAAGGTCTAATAGAAGATATGCAGGAACTTTGTCCTGAAATAAATCCTAAAGATCCTATAGGTACAATATTTGATTATGTTTATACAAAGTTAGATATAAAATTTATATTTATAATAGATGAATGGGATTACATTTTCAATAATGATATGTACACAAAAAATGATAGAAAAAACTTTTTAGAATTTTTAGAAGGATTACTAAAGGACAAAGCATATGTACAACTTGCTTATATGACTGGTATATTGCCAATTGCTAAATATTCTAGTGGATCAAGTCTTAATATGTTTTATGAGTATGATGCTATAAGTGATACAGTTTATGGAGATTATTTTGGATTTTTAGGAGAAGAAGTCCAACAATTGTGCGAAAGACAAAAAGATATAAAAAAATTAAGTGACGAACAGAAAGAATCCTTAGCAAAAGAATTACAAGACTGGTATAATGGATATAAGACCTGTGAAGGCAAAGATGTCTATAATTCTCGTTCAGTAATTAGAGCATTACGAGATGGAGTATGTCAAAGTTATTGGACTAATACTGGAAAGAAAAAAGAAGTTGCTGCATATATAAATCTCGATGTAGATGGATTAACACAAAATATCATAGAGATGATTGCAGGAAATTCTATAGAAATAAAATTAGATGGATACGATGCAGAATCGAAGACTGAAATAGACTCTAGAAATTTAGCTCTATCAGCAATGACTATACTAGGGTTCTTAAGTTATCACGACTACAAACTACAAATTCCTAATAGAGAACTAATGATGGAGTTTAGAGAAATGGTTGCAATTTCTGAAAAAACTGCATTTAAAGAAATAATTAAAAATTCAGACGATGTATTACAAGCAACATTAGATAAAGATGAAGAAAAATTGGCAGAATTAATAGAAGAAACACATAATCTATATAACTCTTACTTCGAATATAATACGGAAAATTCACTATCTTGCGTTGTTGCAGTAGCGTATTTATCTGCAAGAAATAAATACACAATAAAAAGAGAAGATGTTTCCGCAAAGGGACGTGCAGATTTTTCTTTTTATCCACTAATACCTACTAATACTTCATTCATAATAGAACTGAAAAAAGATAAAAAACCTGAAGAAGCAATACAACAAATAAAAGAAAGAAATTACTTTATACCATTTAAAAATTATACTGGTACTAAGCTATTGGTAGGAATATCTTACGATACAAAAACAAAAAAACATAGCGTAAAAATAGAAGAATTAAAATAAACAATTAATTTTATATCGCAAAAAAAGAGTCAAAATTGCGATATGGATTTTTATAAAACAAAAAATCACGAAAATTTGGTTTATAAATTTCTATAAACCAAAAAATCATGAAAATTTGGTTTATAAATTTTATGTCACGAAAAATTGCAAAAATTCGTGATATAGATTAAAATAATAAAACAAAAAGGAGATAATGTGATCATGTTTTCCGACACCGCTCACGATTATCTCCCCCACACAAACACTTGCAAAAGCAAGAGCCTGTACTTATATTATATCAGATTCCTTGCTTCGTATTCAAGTAATTTTGTGTGCTAAATACAAGGAGGAATTTGAAAATGGAATTAAAAAGAAGAGCAAATGGCAAAGGTTGTGCCGTTTATCTAGGTAAAGGTAGATCTAAACCCTGGGGAGCAAGAATTACACTTGGATGGGATATAAATGGAATTAGAATAGTACATATGCTAGGTACATTTAGCAATAAGTTAGATGCACTGTTTTGTCTTGAACAATACCATAAAAATCCAAAATCTATATATATTAAAACTAGTAAATACAATAGAATTATAAGTTTTTCTCATAATTCTTATCCTTTAATACCTGTAGATAATCCCAAAAAAAGACTAGCCGAAAAAATAAACAAAGAAAACTACACATTTAACCAAGTTTATGAAATATTCAAAATTTCAAAATTCCCAACAGAAGAAGAAAGAAAATTTGAAAAAGAAAGAAATATAAAACCAATAGGTAAATTTACTACTCAATACACTTCTAAACTTGCTAATTGTTATAACTATTCAAAAGAATTACATAATTATATATATAAAGACTTAATTACTTCAAATTTTCAATCTATTATTGATGCTGCCCATAATGATGGGTACTCTAGTATTTTTCAACGCAACTTACTATCTTTATTTAAACATTTAGATAAGTATGCATTGCAAGAAAACATTATAACTCGCGGATATGCTCAATATGCTTCTCCCAAATCTATACATACTAAAAAAGTAATAAAAACTATTTTTACACCTGAAGAAATTTTAGCTTGGGAAAATTTAAATACTACTACTTATCTGGAAGAGCTTACAAAAAACGTAGTTATATTTTCGTTATATACAGGCTGCCGTGCCAGTGAAATATTATTTTTAGAGAACAAAAATATACATATTGATAAGAATTACATGATATCTGGAATAAAAACAGAAGCTGGTAAAAACAGAGAAATACCGATACATTCCAAAATCAAACATATAATAAAGAAATATTACAATAAAAACAATCAATTTTTATTTACATATAATTTAAACCCGTTTAAATATGCAACACTATCTAAATATATAAAATGTTTGGAACTAAAAAATATTAACTTAGGTAATCATTCTATACATGAATGTCGGCATACATTTAGAACAGAACTTGAACGCCTTGGAATTCGACATGTCACTATAAATGCAATTTTAGGACATAAAAATAAAGATGTAGGTTTGGACATATACACACACATCAGTTTAGAAGAAAAAATTAAAGCAGTGCAAATGGTAAATTACAGCATAAAAAAATTAATATTATTAAAGACCGCTAAACACTAACAAATAACTTCTAAAAAAAAGCGTAAAAAAATAAATTTTACATTTTTTTAGAAAGTATAATTTGTTACCCTTTTGTGACCCATAAACCATTTTTAATTAATTTTTTAGAATTAATTAAATTTCTGAATCCTGCATACTGTGTCTAACTGTGGCTAGCCATTTTTTTCTATAAATGCATCAAGAATCTTGTAAGATTCTTGATAAAAATAAGAATCTTTATAATGGGGATACTAAAAAGATATTTCTCAAAACATTTGAAGAATGCGTTGAGAA